>NZ_JACHJU010000002.1:631864-947796 GCF_014203795.1 Streptosporangium album
CACCGAGGCGGTGATGCCGTCGACACCGGGCAGGTCGATGTCCAGCACCGCCACGTCCGGCCGGGTCCGCAGGGCCGCGGGGACGATCTCGTCGCCGCGGACGACCTCGGCGACCAGCTCGATGTCGGACTCCAGCCGCAGCAGCGCGCCGAGCGCCGCCCTGATCATGTGCATGTCCTCGGCGAGCAGCACGCGGATCACGCCGGCACCTCCGTGACGAGCCGGAACCCGCCGCTCCCGGTCCGCTCCGCACTGACCGAGCCGCCCAGCCCGCCGACGCGCTCCCGCAGGCCGGTCAGGCCGTTGCCGTCCGCCGAGCCCTTACGGGCCCGGTCGTTGACCAGCTCCAGCCGTACGGTGCCCACCCCGACGGAGGTGCTGATCGAGCAGGTCGTCGCGTGGCTGTGCCGTACCACGTTGGTGGTCCCCTCGCGCACCGCCCAGGCCAGTGCCTCGTCGACCGGCCGGGAGACCCGGAGGTCGGCGAGATTGGTCTGGCAGCTCACCCCCGAGGCCTCCAGCAGCGCGACCGCCCGGTGCACCTCTTCGGCCAGCGACATCTCCCGGTAGCCACGCGCGACCTGCCGCACATCCTGGGCGGCGTCCCTGGCCACGTGGACCAGCTCGGCCAGCTCCGCCCGCGCCGCCTCGGGGTCGCGCTCGACCAGCCTGCGGGCGAGGTCGCCCTTGAGGGCGACGGCGGTCAGGCTGCTGCCCAGCCCGTCGTGCAGGTCGCGGGAGATCCGCAGCCGCTCCCGCAGCACCGCGGCCTCCGCGAGCTCCGTCCTGGCCTGCTCCAGCTCCCTGCTGACGACGACCAGCCGGACCGCCGCGTAGGTCACCCCGCCCGTCACCACGACCGTGATCAGGTTGTAGGCGGCCACCGTCAGGCTCCCGTACGGAGGGGGCAGGCTGATACCCAGCCAGAAGGAGAACGCGCCGATCGCGGCCGCGATGGGGACCGCGAACCTCGGTCGCAGCCTGACGAGCACCGCCCCCGACAGGATCGTCGGCATGGTCGTCGCCCAGTTGTAACCGAGGACGATCCACAGCGACGCCAGGTAGGGGATCGGCGCGTAGGTGGCCACCGCCTGGACGATCAGGGCGACCGGGACGCCGCGCTGCTCCCCGCCGCGCAGCGCCGCCCGTATCTGCAGGTGGTGCGGGACCAGGAAGGCGATCGAGGCGGCGGCCAGTATCGCGGTCTCCATCGGGGTCCTGGCGACGGTGAGCATGCTGGCGGTGAAACCGATCGAGATGGTGTAGACGATGCCCACGGTCAGACGCTGGGGGTTTGTCCGCATGTCAGTGAACTTATGACTTCCTGGTCTCCCAGCGAAACCAGCGCGTGAGCGCGAAGAGCCCGATCGCCGCCCAGACGGCCAGTTGCAGCGCCGGTACGGCCGCCGCCCGCAGGTCACCGGCGAGGGTGCCGTCCGCCGCGTAGGCCGTCCGGGCCATCTCGACGACGGGGCCGGTGGGCAGGAGGCCGAGCACCGTGCCGACCCAGCCGGGGAGTATCTCCAAGATCGGGCCCATGGCTCCCCCGCCGAAACCGGCCAGCAGGAAGAACGGCATGGCCATGACGGCCGCCAGCTCGGTGCGCGGGACGATCGCGGTGAACGCCGCGCCGAGCAGGCACAGGACGGCGGCTCCCGCGACCACGGCCACCAGGAACAGCGCCGGGTTCCGGGGGACGGCCAGGCTCGTCAGCACGTACAGCGCCACCGAGGTCACCAGGGCCAGCAGCGTGCTCTGCAGGACGAGATTGCCCATCTCCCCGCCGAGGATGGCGCGGTCGCTCAGCCCGGTCGTGCGCAGCCGCTTCAGGACGAGCTGGTCGCGGCGAGCGGTGAGGGTGGTCGCGATCTGGGTGAAGGTCGCGATGACCAGCACCGTCGCGAGGATCCCCAGGTGCTGGTCCAGCACCATCCGCGGGTTGCCGCCGGCGCCGAGCCTGTCCATCATGAGCGGCAGCCCGATGCCCAGGCCCAAAAACAGCGCCACGGACGTGGTCAGCGCGGTGCGGTCCCGCCAGAACAGGCGGCCGTTGAAGCGGGTCACCACCGCCAGATCGCGTGCCGACATGCTCACGCCACCTCCTTCTTCTCGCTCTTCTCGCCGGCGGCGAGGTCCAGGAACAGGTCTTCGAGCGTCGCCGTACGGACCTCCAGGCCGCGCAGGCGCAGGCCGCGCTCGCCCGCCCAGCTCAGCAGGGTCTGCGCGGCGAGGTCGGGATCGGCGACGCGGCAGACGGCGGTGCGGCCCTCCACCGTCGCGACGGGCACCGGCAGCTCCTCCGGGGTGACGGAGGCGGGCAGCTCGAAGGCGACCCGGCCGGTCTGGGCGGCCAGGGTCTCGGCCATGCCGCCGCTTGCGATGATCAGCCCACGGTCCATGATCGCCATGCTGGAGGCCAGCCGCTGGGCCTCCTCCAGGTAGTGCGTGGTGAGCAGGACCGTGGTGCCCTGCCCGGCGAGGCCCCGGATGACCTCCCAGGTGTTCTGGCGCGCTTCGGGGTCCATCCCGGTGGTGGGCTCGTCCAGGAAGAGCACGTCGGGCCGGCTCAGGGTCGCCAGGGCCAGATCCAGGCGGCGCCTCTCCCCGCCGGACAGCTGGCGCACCTTCGTGGCCGCCCTGGCTTCCAGCCCGACCAGCTCCAGGGCCTCGGCGCGGGGCCGGGGGGCGGCGACGAAGTCCCGCCAGGCGTCCACGGTCTGCGCCACGGTCAGGTCGGGGAAGAACCCCGCCTCCTGGAGCATGATCCCGGTGCGGGCCCGCACCTCGGCCCGGTCCCTGACCGGATCGAGGCCGAGCACGCGCACCGTTCCCTCATCCGGGGCCTGGAAGCCCGCCAGCACCTCCACCGTCGTGGTCTTCCCGGCGCCGTTCCGCCCGAGCAGGGCGAAGATCTCACCCTGGGGGACGCCGAACGATACTCCCTTGACGGCCGCGAAGTCTCCGTAGCTCTTCGCGAGCCCCGCCACCTGAATCGCTGTCATGTCCTCGATCCTGGAGAGCGGCCGCGTCCGGCGACAGTGAGAAATTCACGAGTGCGACCGGACGGCCCGCCGCGGGCCCCCGGGGGTCACGCGACGCGGACCTTCCGTGCGGTCGCCGTGAAACCGGCCGGAGGGATACCGCCTCACCTGGACTTTTCCGTGACCCGGCGATGACCGCTCCGCCCTCCGCCCTCCGCCCGCGCGGAGGCGGTGGCTAGACTCGGTTCTCATGCCCAGCGAGCCCAGTGAACTCCGTCCGGAGACCCGCACCGTCCACCTTCCCCAGCCGCAGCTCGACGGCAGCCGTCCCATCGCGGTGCCGCTGTACCAGACCTCGGGCTTCGTCTTCGACGACCCGGCCGTCTTCGCCGACGGGATGGGCCGTCCCGACGGTGCCTTCGTCTACGGGCGGCTGTCGAACCCCACCGTCCGCTCGCTGGAAGAGGCCGTCGCCGGATTGGAGGGCGGCGTGGGCGCCGTCGCCACCGGCTCGGGCATGGGAGCCATCAACTCGGTGCTGCTCGGCCTGCTCAAGCCCGGCGACCACCTGATCGCGCAGAAGCCGCTCTACGGCGGCACCGCAACGATGATCAACGATCTGGCCGGGCGGTTCCAGATCGCGGTCTCCTACGTGCCCGAGGACGACCCGGCGGCGCTGCGCGCGGCCGTACGGCCCCAGACCAGGCTGGTCTACCTGGAGACCATCGCCAACCCGGTCACCCAGGTCGCCGACCTGCCGGGGATGTGCGCGGCGGCCCGCGAGGCGGGGCTGGTCTCGGTGGTGGACAACACGTTCGCCTCGCCGATCCTGTGCCGCCCGCTGGAGCACGGCGCCGACGTCGTCGTCCACTCCACGACCAAGTATCTGAGCGGGCACACCGACGTGCTCGGCGGCATCGCGGTCTTCGCCTCCGATGAGCTCTACCGGAAGGTGTGGCACTTCGCGGTCGAGCTGGGGGCCACGGCCGACCCGTTCGCCGCCTGGCTCACCCTGCGGGGCATCCAGACCCTGCCGCTGCGGATGGAGCGTCACTGCTTCAACACCCGCGAGCTGGCGATCCGCCTGGACAATCACCCGGCGGTGTCGGCCGTGCACTGGCCGGGCCTGCCCTCGCACCCCTCGCACGAGCTGGCCACCAAGCTGCTGCCGGACTTCGGCGGGGTCTTCTCCTTCGACCTGGTCGGCGGGCGTGAGGCGGGGGAGCGGTTCATGAGCTCGGTACGGCTGGCGCTGCTGGCCCCGTCGCTCGGCGGTGTGGAGACGCTCATCCTGCATCCGGCGACCACCTCCCACCGCTCGCTGACAGCCGAGGAGCTCGCCCGGCACGGGATCGGTGAGGGGACGGTACGGGTCGCGGTCGGCATCGAGCATATTGAGGATCTATGGGCAGATTTCGCCCAGGCGCTTTCCTGATTTTTCGCGGAATGCGACTGTGTAGTCCGGAAAGTCGTTCTTTTCGGAAGGCGGAGCAATGCCGCTGAAGAGCTACGGGGTTCTCGCCGGACGGGCCGTGGGCAGCCGGCGCGAGGGCGGCGCCGGCACCCCGCACTACCAGATCCACCTCACCGACCAGGCGGGCACCGCCTATGGCCGCCGGCGCCACGCTCACGCTCGCCGTCGCGGCTCCGTTCGCGCTCGGCAACGGCGGGGGAGCGATCACCGTGCTCGACGCCGCCGGGCTCAAGGTCCACGGAGTCTCCTACACTACGGCGCAGGGCCGCCGGGAAGGCCGGACGGTCACCTTCTGAAAGGGGAGCGGACGTGAGCGTGTCGGTCGGGGACGTGCGCGAGGCCGCCGGACGGATCACCGGGTACGCCCGCCGTACTCCGGTGCTGGAGGTGTCGTCCGGGCTGGTGCTGAAGCTGGAGGGGCTGCAGCACTCCGGGTCGTTCAAGGCCCGGGGCGGCTTCAACCGCGCGCTGGCCGCGGGGGAGCTCGTCGAGGCGGGGGTGATCGCGGCGAGTGGCGGCAACCACGGCCTGGCGGTGGCGTACGTGGCGCGCACCCTCGGGGTCAGGGCGGAGATCTTCGTGCCGGAGGTCTCCAGCCCCGTCAAGGTCGCGGGACTGCGAGCCCTGGGCGCGCACGTGACCCAGACCGGTTCCATCTACGCCGAGGCGTACGAGGCGTCGGCCAAGCGGGCGGCCAAGACCGGCGCCCTGGTGATCCACGCCTACGACCAGGCCGAGGTGATCGCCGGGCAGGGCACCGTCGGGCTGGAGGTGCTGGAGCAGACCGGGGGAGTGGACACGATCCTGGTGGCGGTCGGCGGCGGCGGGCTCGTCGCCGGGATCACCGCCGCCGTCGACGGCCGGGCACACGTGGTCGCCGTCGAGCCCGAGCGGATCCCGACCCTGAACCGGGCACTGGAGGCCGGAGGCCCGGTGCGGGTCGAGGTCAGCGGGGTGGGAGCCGACGCCCTGGGCGCCAGCCAGATCGGCGCGATCGCCTACGACATCACCGCGGCCGCGGGGGTCCAGAGCGTCCTGGTCTCCGACGACGCCATCGTCGAGGCCCGGCAGGAGATGTGGCGGTCCTACCGGATCGCCGCCGAGCACGCGGGAGCCGCGGCCTTCGCCGCCCTGCGCTCGGGCGTCTACACCCCGGCACCGGGGGAGCGGGTGGCCGTGGTCGTCTGCGGCGCCAACACCGACCCGGCGACACTGGTCTGACCGGTTCCGCGCTCTGAGGGGTCACAGAGACCCGTCATGGAGCCTTCTCACCGCCTTCGGCGCGCCGCACGCCGAAGGCCTGCAGGAACGTGTGGACGGCGGCACGGGCCACGGCCCGCAGTTCGGCGTCGTCGACCTGGCGGGTGCCCATCTGGGAGCGTGCCTCCATCGGGCCGGTGAGCAGGGCCACGAACTGTTCGGCCGCCCGGGCCGGGTCGGTGGCCCGCAGGTGACCGGCGAGCGTGAGCCGGGCCAGCCGGTCGGCCAGGGCCTCGTTGAGGCGATGGGCTCCGTACTCCTTGACGAGGTCGAGCACATCGGGGAATCTCGTGATCTCCGCGTAGAGCAGTCGCCGCAGCGCGCACGAGCGGTCGTCGCAGTGGCAGCGGAGCAGGCGGTGGCCCACGTCCTCCAATGTCGCGCGCAGGTCCTCGCCGGGCTCGACAAGGGGCTCGAGCGCGGCCAGTCTCTCGTCCAGCGCGGTCTGTGCCGCGGCCGCCATCGCGTGCCGGAACATGGTGGCCTTGTCGGTCAGGTGGTTGTACACCGTGGGTTTGGCCACGCCCGCCTCGTCGGCGATCTCCTGCACGCACGCCTGGGAGTACCCCTCGCGGGCGAACACGGTGAACGCGGCACCCAGGATCGCCTGCCGCTTGTCGATGCGCCCGCGCGAGGCGGTCATGGTCCGAGCTCCGGTCATACGCTCGATTGTACTGTTTGGTTCAAATCGATGGACGATGAGGTTGCACGAGAACCAAATGGATAACTAAATTGAACTCATGAGTTCAACAGCTCCAGATGATCGCCTGGATTCGCCCCTGTTGCGGTTGATCGCCGTGATCCTGCTCGGAGGACTGCTGGGCATCCTCAACAGCACGATGGTGGCTGTCGCCACCGACACCCTGGCCAGAGCCTTCAGCACCTCGTTGAGCACGATCGGCTGGACCTCCACCGGCTTCCTGCTGGCCGTCACCGCCGCCATCCCCTTCACCACCTGGGCCGTCGACCGGTTCGGCGGCAAACGGCTCTGGCTGTCCGGCCTCGCCCTGTTCCTGGCCGGCTCGTTCGCCTGTGGACTGGCCTGGGACGTCGGCAGCCTGATCGTCTTCCGCGTCGTCCAGGGCGTCGGCGCCGGCATCCTCGACCCGCTCGTCCTGATCCTGCTGGCCCGCGCCGCCGGCCCTCGTCGCGCCGGACGCGTGATGGGCCTGATGGGCCTGGTCCTCTCCCTCGGCCCGGTCCTCGGGCCCATCGTGGGCGGCGCCGTCCTCCATGCCCTGCCATGGCGGTGGATGTTCCTGCTCAGCATGCTCGTCGGCGTCGTCGCACTCCTGCTCGCCCTGCGGGTGGTGCCCGCCGACCCGCCACCGGAGCAGCAGCATCACGTCCGGCTCGACGTCATCGGCCTGGCCCTGATCGGCCCGGGCTTCGCCGCTCTCGTCCTGGCCCTGTCACAGGCGGCCGAGCATGCCGCGTTCACCACCTGGCAGGTACTCATCCCGCTTGCCGCCGGCGCCGCGCTGCTGATCGGCTACACGGTCCACGCGTCCCACATCCGGCGCACACCGCCCCTGATCGACCTGCGGCTGTTCGCCAACCGGGGGTTCACGGCGAGCGTCACCATCATGGCCCTCGTCGGCCTGGCGACCTTCTCCGCCCTGTTCGCGCTGCCGCTGTACTACCAGCAGATGCATGGGCACGACGTGCTCGCCGCCGGACTGCTGATGGTACCGGTGGGCCTCGGTGGCGCCATCGCCATGCCACTGGCCGGACGGCTGTCGGACCGGCTCGGCTCCCGCGGCCTGACCAGCGGTGGCGCGACCGTGGCCCTCCTCAGCGGGCTGGCCTTCACCCGCATCGGCGCGGAGACCCCTGAGCTGTGGCCCGTGCTGGCCTCCCTCACCATGGGACTGGGACTGGGCTTCGTCGGCGCGCCCACGATGGGGTCGCTGTACCGGACGCTTCCCGCCCCGCTGGTGGCGCAGGGCAGCTCTGTGCTCTACATGCTCAACCAACTCGGCGCCGCGATCGGCATCGCCGTCGTCACCCTCATCCTGCAGACCGCCGCCGACGCCATGGCCGGCTTCCACGGCATCTACTGGTTCGCCGTCGCCATGACCGTGGTCATCCTGGCCGCCATCCCGCTCCTGCCCGGCCGGCCTCAGCCGCCGGCCGTACCGGAAGAGCCCGCCATGTCCGGGAGGAAAACCCGTTGGGTGTAGCTCGCCTGCAGGGAGCCTCTGAGCTGGTGGTTTACGGGTTGGGGGCTGGCGGGGTTGTCTCGTGTCTTCTACCGTTTCGGTAGGGAGTGCGAGAGGTGGCCGTGATGGGCTCGTTTCTGGAGGAGCTGGCGCGGCGGGAGGCCGCGGCTCGCCGTGCTGTGGAGCAGACCCGGGAAGAGATCGCTGGGCTGGAGCATCGGCTGGAGGCCGAGGAGGAGCAGCTGTCTCGGGTGGTGATCGCTCGGGAGGTGGCGGAGGAGATCCTGGGCGAGACGGCTCGGCTGGTGGGAGCGGAGCTCGAGCCCGCACGGGTGAGGCCGGACGGCTCACCGATCGGGGTGACCACGGTGCGCGAGTGGGAACCGGGGATGGAGGTCTCGATGTTGCCGCGAGCGTATCGGGACGTGATGGAGGTGATCACGGACGCGGGCCATGGGGTGCGGGCCAAGCAGATCGCGCTGGCGTTGGGGCTCGGGGACAGTGCCGCGAAGGTGGAGGGGCTGCGGGGGAAGCTGCGGCGGCTGGTGGCTCGTGGGTGGCTGACGCAGGACTCTCCGGGGATATTCGCGCTGGTCGAACGGCGTGAACCGGTAGGCGGGGCGGGCTCTTCTTCTTTAGATTCGGGAGTGCGAAGTCCTACGAATCCTCCGGAAGGAGAGCCCGCGCATGGCAGGTTACGACACGGCTGCGAGTGCTGACTCCTTTGCAGGCTCCACGAGTTTCTTCAACGCCCTCGTCGCTGATCTGGCGGCGGACGAAGCGGCGGGATTGACTCACGCGCAGCTCGAGGAACTGATCGACGAGCGCGGCAGGGTACTGCTGCGGCAGATGCTGCAGGACCATCTCGACCTGCGTGCGGTCCGTGAGGAGCGGGCCTGCCGGCGGCCGGTGGCGGTGGTCGGTCCGGACGGGCCGGTTCCGCACCCGGCTCGCCTCGGGCGAGAAGAACGGACGCAAGCGCATGGCGACTCTGGCCTGTGTCTACGACACCGAGCCCGCTCCGCGCCGACCGCACGACATCATCGCCCCGCCCGGCGGCAGCCGCAGCGCCGACCGCACACCCAGGCCCGGGCCTCGGGCGATGGGGAAATGGTTGACCGGCTCAGTCGCCGAGGGCGCCCAGCATGTCATCGCCGCGGCGTTCGATCAGGCCGAAGCCCGCGATCCCGGACACCGAAGAACCTGGGTGGTACTGGTCGACGGCGCCCGCCACCAGCTCGACCTGATCCAAGCCGAAGCCGCCCGCCGGAGTATCGCCATCAACATCATCGTGGACCTCGTCCATGTCCTTGAGTATTTGTGGGGAGCTGCGTGGTGCCTGCACCGCAAAGACGACCCCGCCGCCGAGTCCTGGGTCGCCGTCCATGCCCTGGCCCTCCTTGGCGGACAGGTCGCCCGCACTATCACCACGATCACCAGCCAAGCCGCCGACCTGACTGGCACAAGACGCCACGGAATCGACACCTGCCTCGAATACCTCACCGCCAAAGCCGCCTACCTGCACTACGACCAGGCACTCGAGGCGGGCTGGCCCATCGCCACCGGCGTGATCGAGGGTGCATGCCGTCATCTCGTCGCCGACAGGCTCGACATAGCCGGGTCCCGATGGGGCCTGCCCGGCGCCGAAGCCGTCCTCACCCTCCGCGCCGTCCAGACGAACGGGGACCTAGAACCCTACCTGCGCTACCACAGCCACCAAGAACACAAACGCACCTACCAGGCCGAATACGACCTCACAGCCTGACCTCTCACTGGGCGTGCCGTTGTGATGAACGCTTTCCAGTTGGAAAGCATGGCCGCATGCACAGGCGACGGTGGTGTCCTCGATGCGGTCAGGGATGGGTCAAGCCCTACCGAGTACGGGGCGGCGAGATCAGCTTCCTCCTCTGCGAGGAATGCGACGCCACCTGGACGCCTGAACAGCAACCCGAGCGCGGCACCTTTCGCGATCTCAGCAACCGACTGAACGAAGCCTTCGGGACCACCGGTCAGAACATCAATTGGTGGGCGCGAATAGAAGAACCGCCAGAGCAAACCTGATCCAGGGCGCGCCTCTCCTCTCCCTGCGGACGAGCAACACCCTAGCGAGAATGCGGTCAGCTCTGTCCCCTGCCTCTCCATGCATACCCCGGCGACTTCCGTTCCAATGACCCGGGTGAATTCCAATCCTCCTATTCCAAAAATACGCGGGGAAGAACGTTCGGCCTGCTGAACCGGCAGGCCGAAAGGACCGCCCGCACGGGGTAGCCGTCTGGGTACTCGGCCGCTCCCGGCGGCCCCAGGACGGGCCCCGGGAGCGGCCGCACCGGCGCTGGCGCCCACCCCCTTCCTGCTTCCGGTGCAGCGCACGACGCGGTACACGGGGCGGGACAGGGCGCGGAGCAGAGGCAGAACACGGGGTGGGGCACGGAATTCACGCGAAGTCAAACAACAGGATCAGAAATTGACAGAGCGCTTGGCGGCATGCCCACGGGAGCGCACTAAATCGCCGGCCCGCTCACATCTTCAAGAATTGACAGAACACTTGGCGGCATGCCCTCGGGGGCGCCGGAAAATCGCCGACCGTTACCGGCCGCCCGGGAATTGACACACGCCCGATGATTGCCTACGGTCCGCTCGTCAGCTTTTCCAGACCGCATCCGAAGGTATTCATGACTACATCCACGTTGCCGAAGTCCAGGCAGCAGTTGATTCTTGCCGTTCTCATGGTGTGTTCACTGCTGATCTGGCTGGACAACACCGTCCTGAGTACCACCCTGGAGACCCTCGCGGACCCGGTCCGTGGGCTGAACGCCAGCCCGGCCGAGCTGCAGTGGGCCACCGGCTCGTACACGCTGGCCTTCGCCACCTTGATGTTCACCGCAGGTGCGCTGGGCGACCGCTTCGGCCACCGGGCCGTGCTCGCGACGGGCCTGGTGGTCTTCGCCGCGTCCTCGGGGTGGGCAGCGTACGCGGGGGACGCGGGGCAGCTCATCGCCGCGCGGGCGGCGATGGGCGTCGGCAGCGCGCTGATCATGCCGTCCAACCTGGCCATCCTCATATGGACGTTCACCGGCCCGGCGCGGTCGACCGCGATCGCCATCTCCTCGACCTCCGCCGGTGTCGGCATGGCCGTGGGCCCGGTGCTCGCCGGTGTGCTGCTCGACCACTTCTGGTGGGGCTCGGTCTTCCTGGTCAACGTCCCGGTCGTGGTCCTCGCACTGATCGGCATCGCCCTGCTGGTCCCGAACTTCCGCAGCCCCGTAGTGCGACCGCTGGACCCGGCCGGGATGCTGCTGTCCATCACCGGCCTCGCGGCGCTCGCCTACGGACTGATCCGCGCGGGTCAGGCGGCGGCCTGGGGCCGTACGGACGTCTGGGCGCCGATCGTCGGCGGGCTGATCCTGCTGGCCGTGTTCGTCCGCGTCGAACTGCGCAGCAAGATGCCGAGCTTTGATCCCCGGCTCCTCGCCCAGCGCGCGTTCGGCGGCGGCAACGTGGCGCTCGGCCTGCTCCTGTTCGCCGTGTCCGCGGTCACCTTCTACAACGCGTTCTACCTGCAGGGCGCGCGCGGCTACTCGCCGATCGAGGCGGGCCTGGCCAGCCTCCCGACCGCGCTCGGCGCGATCTTCGGCGCGCCCGTCGGCGCCCGCCTGGTGCACCGCTGGTCGCTGCGGCTCGTCGCCGTGCCGGCGCTGATCGTCGCGGCGCTGACCATGGGCGCGTACGGGCTCTTCGGACTGGACACGCCCCTCGTCTGGATCGAGGTCGTGCTGCTGGTCCAGGGCCTGTCCATCGGCATGGTGCTCGGCCCGGTGACCGCGGCGCTGATCAGCACGCTGCCGCTGGAGCGGGCCGGTGCCGGGTCGGCCGTCACCAACACCGTGCGCCAGACCGGCAGTGTGATCGGTATCGCCGTCGGCGGCACGATCATGTCGATCGTGTACCGACGCGCGATCGAGCCGTCGCTGGACGGTGTCCCCGGACCGGTACGGGAGCAGGCGCGGGTCTCCGCCGAACAGGCGCGGCACGTCGCCACCACGTCCCACCTGCCCGCGCTCGGGCACGCCGCCGACGACGCGTACGTCCACGCCATGCATGTCGGCGCGGTCTGGATCATGTTCATCGCGTTCGTCGGCGCGGCCGTGCTGCTGGTCGCCCTGCGCTCGGTCCGCAAGCCCGCGGCTGCCGGGGGCGAGCCGGAGACCGCGCGGGACGGCAGCCCGACCGCGGACGAGACGGCCCCCCGGGCTGGGGCCGAGGACCTGACCGCCCGCGAGGGCGACGACGTGGGCACCCGCTGACGCCATGGGAACCAGGCAGAAACTCCCCGAGGCGCGGTCGGACAGTCAGGCCACGTACCTGCCCGACCGGCACATGTTCGCCCTGTGGACCTGGGCCGACGGCGCCGTGGGGGCAGCCCCGCCGGTCGGTGACGTCGAGACCGTCCCCCTGGTCGTCCCGACGCCGGACCTCGGCAGGCTCAAGGTGTCCGACGTCGACTGCGTGCTGATCGAGCCGGACCGGCTCGTGGCCGTGCCCCTCGACTCGCCGGGCCGGTCGGTGGACGTCTGGCGGTCGTGGATCGCGGGCGGCGAGTCGGCTCTGCCGATCGCCGCGCACGCGGTCCCCGACGCCACGGGTGTCGCCGTCACGACGGCGGAACACGCGAGCGGCGTCTTCCGCCGCACCACCTCGGTGGGGGCCGAGATGCGCACGGCGCTCACCGCCAAGCTGCGCCCGTATCAGGTGCGCGGGGTGAGCTGGCTGCGCGAGACCATCGAGACGCACGGCGGCGCGGTGCTGGCCGACGAGATGGGACTCGGCAAGACCCTGCAGACCATCGGCTGTGTCGCCGGACGGGCCGAGAAGGGGCCGCAACTGGTGGTCTGTCCCACGTCGTTGGTGGGGAACTGGGCGCACGAGATCGCGCGGTTCGCACCTGACCTGCGGGCCACGATCTGGCGCGGCGGGCCGCTGCCCGCGGTGGACAACGGCACGGTGGTGCTCACCGGCTACCCCACGCTGCGCACGCACAGCCCGGCCCTGGCGGGGATCCAGTGGAGCACCGCGGTCTTCGACGAGGCGCAGGTCCTGAAGAACCCCCGTACGCAGGTGTCGAAGGCCGCGCGCACCATCGCGGCCGACGCGCGGATCGCCCTGACCGGGACGCCCGTCGAGAATCACCTCGACGAGCTGTGGGCCCTGCTCAATCTGGTCGCACCGCACCTGTTCGGGAACCGGGCGCAGTTCCGCCATCGTTTCGTGCGGCCGATCGCGGACGGCTCCCCGGCCGCTTCCGCCCGGCTGCGCGGGGCCATCGAGCCGGTCGTGCTGATGCGGAAGAAGTCCCAAGTCGCGGGGTCGCTCCCGCCGAAGATCCACGCCGATCTCATCTGCGACCTCACCGAGGAGCAGGAGAGGCTGTACGACCGGCTGCTGGAGCAGGTCATCGACGACGGCTTCGGCAGTGGCGCCCAACGGCAGACCAAGGTGCTCGCGGTCCTGACCTCGCTCAAGCAGGTCTGCAACCATCCGGGCCTGATCACGGACGACCTCGGTGAGCTGTCGGGCAGGTCGGGAAAGCTCGACCTGTGCACCGACATCGTAGCCAACAACCTGGAGAACGACTCTCCGACCCTCGTCTTCACCCAGTACCGGCAGACCGGTGAGCTGCTGGTCCGGCACTTCGCCGAACAGTTCGGGGTGAGTACGCCTTTCTTCCACGGCGGCCTGAACCAGGAGCAACGGGCCGACATCGTCCGCCGGTTCCAGTCCGACGACGGTCCGAAGGTGCTCGTCCTCAGCCTGAAGGCCGGGGGCACCGGGCTCACGCTCACGCGCGCCGCCGACGTCATCCACTTCGACCGATGGTGGAACCCGGCCGTGGAGGCCCAGGCATCCGACCGGGTCCACCGGATCGGTCAGACCCGCACGGTCACCGTCACCACCCTGACCACCGGGACCACCGTCGAGGAGCACATCGCGGCCATGCACAACCGCAAGTCCGCGCTGTCGGACACCGCCGACATTTCCAGCGTCGCCGAGCTGACCCGCCTGGACGACGACCCTCTCATCGAGATCCTGCGCCGGAAGCGAGTCAACTGACCATGGCCGACCACGACTACGGTTACACGAAGTGGGGCAAGGACTGGGTCCGGTTCGCCGAGTCGTTGCGCCAGACCCGTCCCGATCCCCAGCTGCCGAGCGCGCGGCGCATGGCACGCGACGGGAAGGTGCAGATCACGTTCGACGGCCGGACCGTGCGCGCCGTCGTGCACCGAGGTCGCGGCACCTCGGTGGTCACGATCGAGGTCGCGCCGATGTCCGCGGGGGCGACGGCCGAGATCTCCCGTCAGCTGAGCGGCATCCAGCCCCTGCTCACCGACGATCTGTACCGCGCGATCGCTGACGCGGGCCATCCGCCCGCGCCGGTCCTCGACAGCGTCGACTGCTCCTGCCCGGCCGCCACCCCGCGGTGCGTCCATGAGCTGGCCGTCTACTACGACATGGCGCGGCGCATCGACGACGATCCCCGCATCGCTCTCGACGTGCAGGGCTTCTTCCTCGCTTCGGCGGGCGGCGGCCAAGCGCCCGCCGAAGCGACGGCGCAGCGCTGGATCGCACTCAACTCCCTTGATCCGGCCGTCTACTTCACGGTGGCCGAGTGACCCGGCCGGCCTGAGAAGGAGCGGTGCGTGCCCACCCGGAGGGCACGCACCCTCACCACCCGCTGAGCCCGCGGATGCCCCCGCATCCTCCGGCCGTGACGGCCCCGCTCGCCCGCTCCGCCCGCGCCGTGGCGTCGATCGGAAGTCCTTCGAGAAAGGGACATGATCTCGCCGTAGACCGGCCTGTTGCAGGTGGCAGAAATGGTCTCCATGTACACGTGACCTGAGCTGGCCGTGTGTCAACGGGGAAGGAAGCGTGTCATGCCCGCACCTGCCTCGGACGAGGCGACACCGTCGTCATCGTCGGCCGCGACACCGAGAAGGCCGAGACCGTCCCCGGCGCCCGCTTCATCCGGGCGGATCTGAGCCTCGTGAGCGAGAACAGGCGGGTCATCGAGCAGATCGGACGGGTCCGGGTCCGCACCGGCCTGTAGCCCCTGCGCCACCGCTCCGGCGCGGCCTGGACTCCCAGAGGCGCCGGGGCGGCGGTCGGTGACGCGTCAGCGGCAGCCGTACTCAGGGGTGGGTCAGCGGTAGCTGTGCTCGGGGGCCGGGAAGGCTCCGGCGGTCACCTCGTCGGCGAAGGCACGGACGGCTCGGTCCATCTCCCCGGCCAGGTCGGAGTACTTCTTGACGAACTTGGCGGGGTGGGCGGTCAGGCCCATCAGGTCCTGCCAGACCAGGACCTGCGCGTCGGTGGCCGGGCCCGCGCCGATGCCGATGGTGGGGATCGACAGGGACGTGGTGACCCGTTCCGCGAGGTCGGTGGGGACGCACTCCAGGACCACGGAGAAGGCCCCGGCGTACTCCAGGTCCTTGGCGTCCGACATCAGCTCGTCCCCGGACTGGCCGCGTCCCTGCACCCGGTAGCCGCCGAAGGCGTTGACCGACTGGGGGGTCAGGCCGAGGTGGGCCATGACGGGGATGCCGGCCGAGACCAGCGCCTCGACCTGGGGGAGCACGCGCCGGCCGCCCTCCAGCTTGACCGCGTGGGCGCCGGCCTCCTTCATGAAGCGGGCGGCCGTCTCCAGCGCCTGCTGCGGTGAGGACTGGTAGGAGCCGAACGGCAGGTCGGCGACCACCAGCGCACGCGACGAGCCGCGGACCACGGCGGCCGTCAGCGGCATGAGGTCGTCCACCGAGACCGGCAGCGTCGAGTCGTAGCCGTACACGACCATGGCGGCCGAGTCGCCGACGAGCAGCACGGGGATGCCTGCCTCGTCGAAGACCCTGGCGGTCATCGCGTCGTACGCGGTGACCATCGGCCACTTCTCCCCCCGCTCCTTGGCGGCGGCGATGTCGCGGACGGTGATCCTTCGTCCTGCCTGGCCGCCGTAGAGAGCAGTCGGCCGGCTGGTGACGGAAGAGGACATGAGAACCCTCCAGAAGAGTCTCGAGGCGCCCCAGTGGCGTCCCCGGACGTTTCCGATGATTGCACGCGTGCGACGGGTTAAACACCCCCGGCCCCACCGGTAATCCAGTGGCGGAACTGTCGGTGCCATACGCCACAATGCATGCGGAGGTAAGCAATCACAATGGCTATAGAACCTTACCGTCGCCTGCTCACCCTTCCGGGTGTGCGGACGTTGCTGCTGGTGGGCCTGCTGGCCCGGATCCCGTCCACGGCGATGGGCATCACGCTGACGCTGCACATCCGCAGCCTCGGTCTGGGCTGGCTGGCGGCAGGGGCGGTCGGCACGGCCACCACGGTGGGGATGGCGGTCGGATCGCCGCTGGCCGGGCGGCTCGTCGACAGGCACGGTCTCCGTCCGGTGCTGCTGGTGACCACCGTCGCACAGCTCGCCTTCTGGTCTTCGGCCTGGGCGCTGCCGTACCCCGTGCTGCTGGTCGCCGCGGTGGTCGCCGGGCTGCTGGCCCTGCCGGTGTTCAGCGTGATCAGGCAGTGCCTGACCGCCCTGGTCCCGGTGGAGCAGCGCAGGATCGGTTTCTCCCTCGACTCGATAATGGTCGAGCTGTCCTACATGGCCGGGCCCGCCCTCGGTGTGCTCGGGATCACCCTGCTGGGCAGCGCGTGGACGATGTGCATCGTCGCGGCCGGTCTGACCTGTTCCGGGGTGGCGCTGATCCTGCTGAACCCGCCGACCCGCTCGGCCGAGGAGCTGGAGGCGCCGGCGGAGAAGATCCTGAGGCGGCAGTGGCTCACCCCGGGACTTCTCACCCTGCTCGGCACCGCCGCCGCGGCCACCTTCGTGCTGACCGCGACCGAACTCTCACTGGTGGCGACGATGGAGCACGCCGGTGACACCGAGTGGACCGGTCTGGCCATCGGGGTCTGGTGCGTCTACTCGCTGATCGGCGGCTTCGTGTACGGCGGACTGCCGAGGGGCTTCTCGCCGCTGGTCCTGATCGGTGCGATGGGCCTGCTCACCATCCCGGTGGGACTGGTGGGCGGCGACTGGCGGTGGGTGATCGTGGCGCTCATCCCGTCGGGGGTGCTGTGCGCCCCCGGGCTGTCCTCCACGGTCGAGGCCCTCAGCCGCTGGGTCCCGGCGGGGGCCCGGGGAGAGGCGATGGGTCTGCACGGTACGGCGCTGCTCATCGGCGGCGCCTCCTCCGCGCCGATCGCCGGAGCGGTCATCGACGGTGTCGGTCCCCGCTGGGCCTTCGCCGTCGCGGGGCTGGTCAGCGTGGTGATGGTGCTGGTCGCACTGCCGTTCTGGCGGCGGATCCCCGCACCGGCGGAGCAGCCGGCGGCGGCCGTCGCCTGACGTCCCATGTGAACGGCACGTAAATACGAAACGAAACAGTTGCGTATCGAAAAATGGAGCGCTACGGTTTCTTTGCGAAACTTTGCCGTATCGAAAACGGGGACCCATGGAACAGCAGCTTGGCCATCCGAGGCGGTGGCAGATCCTGGGAGTGCTGGTATTCAGCCTCCTTGCCGTCGTGCTCGACAACACCATCCTCAACGTCGCGCTGAAGACGATCGCCGATCCGGTCGAGGGCCTGGGCGCCACCCAGAGCCAGATGGAATGGGCGATCAACTCCTACACGCTCGTCTTCGCCGGGCTGCTGTTCACCTTCGGGGTCATCGGTGACCGGACCGGCCGCAAGCGCATGCTCCTCATCGGCATGGTGCTCTTCGGCCTCGCCTCGCTGGCCAGCGCCTATTCCCAGGATCCCGGGCAGCTCATCGTGGCCCGCGCGTTCATGGGGGTCGGCGGCGCCGCGATCATGCCGGCCACGCTGGCGATCATCTCCAACGTCTTCCCGCCGCAGGAGCGCGGCAAGGCGATCGGTGTCTGGGCCGGGGGCGTCGGCATCGCCGTGGCGATCGGCCCGATCACCGGCGGCCTGCTCATCGAGCACTTCTGGTGGGGCTCGGTCTTCCTGATCAACCTGCCGATCGTGCTGATCAGCATGGTGCTCATCACGATGGTCGTGCCCGAGTCGCGTGACCCCAAGCCGTCCAGGCTCGACCCGGTCGGCGTGCTCCTGTCCATCGTGGGTCTCGTCGCCATCACCTACGGCATCATCCGGGGTGGGGAGCTGGCCACCGTCGCCAGCGCCGAGGTGCTGACTCCGGCCCTCCTGGGCGTGGCCGTGCTGATCGGCTTCGTCTGGTACGAGCGCCGCATCGACCATCCGGCCTTCGACGTCACCTACTTCCGCGACGCCCGCTTCGCCACCGCGGTCGGCATGATCGGCATCGTGTTCTTCGCGATGATGGGGGCGATGTTCTTCCTGGTCTTCTACCTGCAGATCGTGCTGGGCTTCAGCCCGTTGCAGGCGGGCGCGCTGATGATCCCCTTCGCCGCCGCCCAGATCATCTTCGCCCCGCTCAGCCAGCAGATGACCAGGCGCTTCGGCGGCAAGCTGGCCGCCACCGTGAGCATGGTCATCGTCGCCGCCGCGCTGGGCAGCTACGCGCTGATGGACCAGAACACCTCCGTCCTGGTGATCGAGATCGTCTTCTTCGTCCAGGGCGCGGCGATGGCCAACATCATGCCGCCGGCGACCACCGCGATCATGGAGTCGCTGCCCCGGGAGAAGGCAGGCGTCGGCTCGGCCATGAGCAACACCGTCCGCCAGATCGCCGGCGCCCTCGGCGTCGCCCTGCTGGGCTCGCTGCTCTCGGCGACCTACCGTGACGAGATCGCCCCCGCGCTGACCGGCCTGCCCGACCAGCTCAGGCACATCGCGGGTGAGTCCCTGACCGGCACGCTCAACGTGGCCGGCGGTCTCGGTGAGCGTGGTGCGGCACTGATCGCGCCCGCCAAGCAGGCCTTCGTCGACGGCATGCACATCACCGCCCTGGTCTCGGCGGTGATCGCTCTGCTCGGAGCCCTGGTGGCGCTCAGGTGGCTGCCCGGCAAGCAGGTTCCGGCCGCTCCCGCCGAACGTGCGGATCACGACAAGGAACCGGCAGTAGTGTAGACACGCGATGACGACGACGGATGAGACGCAGGCGGCCCGCCCGGCGGGCCGCCCCCGCAGCGCCCGGGCGGAGAAGGCGATCATTGACGCCACCCTCGACCTGATAGGCGAGGGCATGAGCCTCGGAGAGCTGTCGATCGAGGCGATCGCGTCCCGGGCCGGGGTGGGCAAGACCACGATCTATCGGCGCTGGTCCAACAAGGAGGACCTGTTCGTCGACGCGATGGCCACGCTCAAGTCGCCTCTCCCGCAGATGGGGGGCAGGTCGGTCCGCGAGGATCTGATCGCCTACCTCGAGGTCGTCCGCCATGACGCGTGCGACGCGCGCAGCCGGTGCGTCCTGAGCATCGTGATGAACGACGCCGAGCGACACCCGCGCCTCGTGGAGCGGGTCCGCCAGGCCTCGATCGAGCCGCGCAGGGCGGCGATGGCCGCCCTGCTACGCCGGGGCATCGCCACGGGCGAGCTCCGTCCGGACCTCGACGTGCCCATCGCGATGGCCACGATGGTCGGCACCATGATGTGGTACGCCCGGAGTCTGGGGTTCGGCGAGGACACCGAGCTTCCGGACGACATCGCCGAGCGGATCGTCGACGAGCTCCTGTCCGGCCTCGCCCCCGGCTGACGCCGGCCCGGTGCCCTCCTGGCCGGTCCCGTCACCCGGCTGAGGCCGGCCCGGCGCCTGCCGGGAGGCTGCCGGAGCACGGGACGCTTCAGTACGGCCTCCGGCAGGCCACCGAGACGATCGGGGGACTGCGCGGGGACCGTCGACCGGCCTCAGGACCTGGCGTCGTGCCAGGTCGTGCTGGCGAGAAAGTAGGTGTCGTAGAGCTCTTGGACGTCCAGCAGGCTTTCCGGCGGCACCTTGCCGTAGGCGATGCGTTCCAGGTGGCGGAAGTACTCGAATCGCTCCACCCCGGGGGTGATGACGATGAGGATGTCGGCGTTCTCGCCTGGTGCGGCGGCGAAGGCGTGGGCGAGGCCGGGCGGGACGATGACCAGGTCGCCGCGCTCGGCGGTGACGATCTGGTCGCCGGACAGCAGCTGGGCGGTGCCGTCCAGCAGGTAGAACAGCTCGGCGGAGTGGGTGTGGCGGTGGGGGGCGGCGCCGTTGGCGCCGTTGGTCAGGCTGACTCGCTGAGTGGACAGCGCGCCGCCGGTGGAGCTGCTGTCGGCCAGCAGCCGGACGGTGGTGGGGGCTTGGCCGATCACTTCGGCTTCCGCGGAGCGGACGATCACGGACTCGTCGAAGTCCGGCACGGTCAGCGACATGTTGGTGACTTCCTTCGTCAGATGGCGAACAGGAGGGCGGCGTTGATGAGCACGACGACGGCGGCCTGGGGACTCGTTTCGGGCCGCCGAGGTTGCTACACGACCTCGGGGAGGCTGCGAACGCGAGGATTGGCGCGGAGGAGAAGCGCTCCGGTGAGTACCACCACGAGTGCGGTGGCTCCATGGATGCCCAGGGCCGAGGCCACCTTGCCACCCTGTGCCAGCACGATGGTCATGTCGCCGAACGGCACGAACGACATCGCGAGCATCACCCAGCCGAGTGTCCGGTGCTGCCCGGTCAGCAGGAGCACGAGGATGACGAGCGCCTGCCCGATGTCACGCACGCCCTTGACGGCGAAGTAGCCGCCCGCGTCACCGGCCGGCACGTGGAGTACCCCGAAGCCGCTGGCGGCACCCTGCGCGTCCACCAGATAGCTGACGCCGATGTAGGCGATGAAGAGTCCGCCGATCACGGCGAGGGCAGTAGCAAGAAATTTCATGACGTCTCCCTGAGAGCGGATTGTTGCCAGAAACTTACGATCACCAAAGACGTCTTGGCAATAGTTTGCCAAAAATCCTTGCCAAGAAAACTGGGCTCCTCTGATCGTGGTGCGCATCAGCTGGTAACGGTTTGCCAGATGGCGCACATGCTGGATAGAATCCGGCGCGGAAGGGTAGGCGCATTTGCCAAGACGGATCGGCCATCCCTGTCGCCCGTCGACATGTTTGGAGGCAAAACGTGCTCGAGCAGCCGTCCTTTGGTCGTCGGCTCAGGCAACTGAGAACCGAGCGAGGCCTCACGCAGGGTGCTCTCGCCGGCGACGACATGTCGACCGGGTACCTCTCGCGCCTGGAGTCGGGAGCCCGGCAGCCCACTGAGCGCGCGGTGGCGCACCTGGCCAACCGGCTCGGGATCAGTCCGGCGGAGTTCGAGGAGCCCACGGCCTCGTCGCTGGCGCAGAGTCTGACCATCGCCACGGGCCTCGACTCGGACGAGACGGGTGGGTTGCTGGCGGAGGCGCTGAAGACCGCTCGTGGTCAGGACCCCTTTACGCGCTGGCAGGCCGTGTGGCGGGTCGCCGAGTGGAAGCGACGTCACAACGAGCACGCTGATGAGCGCGTTTACCTCGACGAACTGGTGGAGCTCGGCGATGAGATCGGGCTGCCGGAGCTGCGCGTCAGGGCGTTGGCTCAGCTCGCGCGATGCATGCGGGCGTCAGGAGAGATCGCGTCGGCCGTCGAGGCCGCCGCAGCCGCCCACCAGCTGGCCCTGGACAGCGAACTGTCCTCCCGCGACATGGCGACGGCCCTACTGGCCCTGGTGTCCACGGAGGCGGAGGCGGGCCGGCTGCCCGACGCTCGAAGGCACGCCGACGAGCTGGCCGGCCTTGTCGAGGGTCAGTCCGACGCGCTGTGGGCCGAGGCCATGTGGACAGCGGCCGCCGTCCGGGTCCGTCAGGGCGAGCTCGCCAGCGCGCAGGAGCTGCTCGACCAGGCCCTGGAGCGGTTCGACGGCCGGGAGAACCTCACCCTGTGGCTGCGGCTGCGGGTGGCCGCGGCCAGGCTTCACCTCCAGAAGATCCCGCCCGAGCCGGACCCTGCCCTGCGATGCGTCAAGGCGGCCGAGGCCTGCCTTCCGTTCGCCGGAACGCCCGCTCTGAAACAGCAACTGATGTCGCTACAGGCGCACATTGCCGTCCAGGAGGGCCGAGTCACGGACGCCCGCGCCCTGCTCGACCAGCTCGGCGGGACTGACCTGCGCATGCACTACCGGGAGCGCGCCGAGCTGGACATCCTCCGAAACCGGCTCCTCCTCCTCGAGGGCAAGGACGAGGAGGGCATGGCCGGACTCCGGAGGCTCGCCCAGCAGGCCCAGGAGAGCTCCAACATCGACCTCGCCGCGACGATCTGGCGACTCGCCGCCGAGTCGCTCGTGCAGGCGCGCGACAAGCCTTCGGGCACCAAGAGCTGACGCACCCCATAGGGAGTGATCCGTTGTCCCTTTCCGGCTTACTTGGTCTGCATCCTCAGGCGGGCGTCTCGCGCCAGCGGTTGGTGATGGGCAGGCGGCGGTCGCGGCCGAAGTTCTTGAGGGTGATCTTCGGGCCCGGGGGATACTGGCGGCGCTTGTACTCGGCGAGGTCGACCAGGCGGATGACGCGGGCGACCAGGGCGGGGTCGTGGCCGGCGGCGATCAGCTCGGCGGAGCCCATGTCCTTTTCGACGTAGTCGTCCAGCAGGCGGTCCAGCACGTCATACTCCGGCAGGGAGTCGGTGTCGCGCTGGTCGGGGCGGAGCTCGGCGCTGGGCTCCTTCTCGATGGAGTTCTCCGGGATCGGCGGCACCGTGAAGCCGTGCAGGAACGCGCCCGAGATGCCCGCCTGGGCGTTGCGCCAGCGCGACAGCCTCCACACCTCGGTCTTCAGCACGTCCTTGATGGGGGCGAAACCGCCCGCGGAGTCGCCGTAGAGGGTGGAGTAGCCGGTGGCCAGCTCGCTCTTGTTGCCGGTGGTGAGCACCAGGTGGCCGTGCTGGTTGGACAGTCCCATCAGGATCATGCCGCGCACCCGGGCCTGGAGGTTCTCCGCGGCCAGGCCGGACAGCTCGATCTCCTTCTCGAAGCCGTCCACGATGTCGGCGATCGGCACGACCCGGGCGTTGATCCCCTGCCGGCGGACCAGCTCCCAGGCGTCCTCCAGAGAGTGCTCCGAGGAGTAGGGCGAGGGCATCATGACCACGTGCACCCGGTCGGGGCCGATCGCGTCGGAGGCGATCGCCGCGGTCAGGGCCGAGTCGATCCCGCCGGACAGGCCCAGGATGACCGAATCGAAGCCGTTCTTGGCCACGTAGTCGCGGACCGCGAGGACCAGTGCCGAGTAGATCTCGGCGCTGTCGTCGAGGTGCGGGGCGATCGACGGGGGCTCCGGAGCGTACGGCTCGACGGGGAAGGCCGACAGCTCGATCCGCTCCACCGTGATGACGGTCCCGTCCCCGGCGTCCACCTGGAAGGTGCCCAGCCCGCCGAACCTGGCCTCGGGCAGCTCCAGGTCGGTGATCAGCAGCTCCTCGGCGAACTGCGCGGCCCGCGCGACCAGCTCGCCGGAGGCCGAGACGATGATCGAGTCGCCGTCGAATACCAGCTCGTCCTGGCCGCCCACCTGGTTGACGTAGGCGAGGGCGCAGCCCGCCTCCCGTGCCCGGCGGGAGACGAGTGCGAGCCGCACGTCGTCCTTCTCCTTCTCGTACGGCGAGGCGTTCGGCACCACCAGCAGCCCGGCTCCCGCCTCGGCCACCACCGCGACCGGCCCGCCCTCCTGCCACAGGTCCTCGCAGACCGCGATCGCCACGTCGACCCCGTGCAGCCGGAAGACGGGCAGCCGGTCCCCGCGCACGAAGTAGCGGTATTCGTCGAAGACGCCGTAGTTCTGCAGGTGGTGCTTGGCGGTCTTGGTGACCACCTGGCCCCGGTGGAGCAGCGCGGCCGCGTCGAGCGGGGAGCCCTTGGGCTGCCCCACGCGCGGCGCCAGGTCCGCCCGGTCCACGTAGCCGACGATCACCGGGATCTCACCGAGTCCCTCGTCGGCCAGCCGCCGGGCGAGGGCCCCGACCGCGGTGATGGAGGCTTCCACGAATGAGCTGCGCAGCACCAGATCCTCGACCGGATACCCGGTCAGGAACATCTCGGTGAACACCACCAGATGCGCGCCGCGGTCGGCGGCGCGCCGGGTCCACTGGATGAGCTTGTCGGTGTTTGCCGCCAGGTCGCCGACTACGGGATCGGTCTGGGCCAGAGCGATACGGAGTTGAGCCACGTGCTCCACCCTATTCCCGTCGATGAACAGGCACTCTCACGGGTGATCGCCGATCCGGCGGGTCAGCACCTCGATATCGCGTGCGGTCAGGATCCGGCCGGATCGCGGTCTGCCCGGACATTCGACGCCGGCCAGTGCCTCAGCGTGCCGTCGAGAGCGACGATGATCTTGTCCCAAGACGCCTGGAGGTCGCGCGGGTGCGCGAACCCCCCGGCGGCCTCGATGCTGGTGAACCCGTGAAAGGTGCTGCGCAGCAGGCGCACCGCGTCGGTCAGGTCCGGTTCGGCCAGGCCGTACGCGCGCAGCAGCGAGGAGGTGGTCTCGTTGCCCCGCAGGGTCGCCGCGGACTCGGCGACGACGGCGGGGTCGAGCCGGACCTGGGTCGCCGCGTATCGGCCGGGGTGGGCCAGAGCGAACTCCCGATAGGCGCCGGCGAATGCGGCCAGGGCGTCCTTGCCGGACCGGCCCGCTATCGCCGAGGTGACGCGGTCGGCGAGTTCGCCCGCCGCCCGCAACGCGACCCGGTTCCGGAGATCCTGGACGTTCTTGACGTGGGAGTAGAGGCTCGCGTCCGCGACTCCGAAGCTCCGCGCCAGCGCGGAGATCGTGACGTTCTCGAACCCGACGGCGTCCGCCAGGTCCGCGGCCGCCTCCGTCACGCGGTCAGCCGTCAAACCCGCACGAGCCATGCGACACCTCCATCAGAACGGACCTTGGCTTTCCCGGTCATAGACCTAGAGCATCTAGGTTTCACGGCGCAAGCCGACACGGGCGAGGGACAGGGTGCACCGATCGGCCGGGGCCGGTCTCAGGCCCGGCCGGCCGGGATCGGCAGGACGGCCTCCACCAGTGTGCCGCCGCCGGGGGCCTCACCGATCACGCACGTCCCGCCGAGTTCGGCGGCGCGCTCGCGCATGGACAGCAGGCCCACGCCGGAACGCGACCCCGCCGACAGCCCGTGGGCGGGTCCAGGTGGGCGGCCTGCGACAGCATGTCGGACTCCGGCCGCTGCAGGGTGGCACCGAGGTCGAGGCCGAGCTCGTCGCGGAGCACCGTCCTGGCCCGCGCCGGGGCGCGCCGCAGCCGCGACACGTATCCCTGGATGGTCGACAGCGCCTGGGCGGGAGGTTCGCCCGGCCAGAGCTCGTCGATGAGCATGCTTGCCGGGACGGCGCGACCACCCGCTACGAGAAGCCGGGCCGGCACCGCCATCTGGCGTTGACCGCCGAGGTCGAGCGCCACGCCGCCGTGACACGCCTGGAACGGTCCTAAGGCACGAAATGTCAGTATTTCAGGGGCAAGCGTAGAGCCACCTGGTCGTACGTCATACGGCAATTCCCGCCATCGTTCGCAAGCTGTAAGAGATCAACAGCCGTCAGATTTTCACATCCACAGCGAGCGACGGATCGGAAACACCCTGCCCAGGCCCTCGGCCTTCTCCGCCCTGCTCAGAAGGACCGTAACGGGCGCGGACCGCAGACCGATCAACAAGCGTTCAACGCGGGACCGACGCCGTACGGCGTCGCAGCGCCGGACCGAGCGCGAGCAGGCCCGCCGCCGCTTCGGCCGCGAGGTCGTCTACCGCCGCACCCCGGTGGGCGACTCCCTGATCTGTGCGTCCTGACAGGCCGGTGGCGACGCGGTCACGCCATGCCGTACCTGCTGGACTCCAGGAGCCATTCCAGCTGCGCCCTGGGAGCCGCGAGAAACGCGCACGCCACCTTGCTGAGGTCTCTGGCCTGCGCCGCCGGAAGCCCGAACCGGTCGAACATCTCCGGCAGCCGCATGGCGGCGGTCCGCAGATCGTCGGCGCGTTCGGCGATCCGGTCGTTCACCCACGCGACGGCGCCGGCGTCCGAGAGCCCGAACGCGGCCGCGGCGACCGTCACGTAGTTGTGCACGTCCCCGTTCGCGCGCTCCTTCGGATACGACGCCACGTCGTTGCACCACGCGGTCACGTCGTTGCAGGCGTCCACCAGCGTCCGCCAGGTCGTGCTCTCCCGCAGCGCCGGCGGCACCTCCACCCCCAGGCACGGTTCCACGAGGTCGAACAGGTAGGGCCCGGCCGTTCCCCGCCGGAGCGCCGGATACTCCTCGGCCGAGGGCACCCGGCCGGCGCGCCTGTTGTCCGCCTCGCTACGGCAGGCCGCCCCCTGCTCGCGCAGTCCCCGGGCGAACCGCTCCCGCCAGTGCGTGCTCATCCGCTCGGCGGTGAGACGCCAGAGATCCTGGAAGGCCACCTCGACCGGCGTGCCGGCCGTCGCCCGGACCGGCGGGACGGCCTCCCTCCGGGACGGTACGGCGCACGCCAGCCGCCCGAGGCGGGTGAAGGCGGCCTCCACGATCTCGGCCGCGCACCCGGCGGGCTTCTCGTCCCACTCGTCGTCGAAGTGGAACAGCCAGGTCAGCCACTTGGCGAACAGCAGCGCCGCGTCCATGCCGAATCCCGCGAGGGCGCGCCCGGCCATCCGCTCGAACCTCGCCCCCTCGGGCAGCTCCAGGCCGACCTCGCGGGCCCATCCGGCGAGGGAGACCTCGATCCGGTCGACGGAGGGGTGCATGCGGCACGGTGCGGCCATCGCGGGGATCCGGTCGACGAGAGGCAGCAGCAGCGCCGCGGCCACCGCGTCCGTCCTCTTCCGCGGTGGCCGGGTTCTCGTCTCGTCCGCTGTTCTGATGGTCGTATCGGCGAGCATCACTACAGCGGACCGAACAGCCAGTTACCGGCCGCGTGCGGGTCGGCGCTCGTGTAGTACTGCCGGACGGCCTCGACCAGCTCGCCGACCGGGATGATCCCGTCGTAGTCCCGGTCGAGCCGGTCGAAGGCGGCGTCCACGTCGTCGTGCGCCGTGCCGAAGGCGGTCAGCATGACCCGGAACCCGGCGGGCCTGACAGCACCGTCCCCGTCGTCGTCGCACAGCGCCGCGATCGCCTCCGCCACCGGCCGCAACACCGCGTCGAACCGGTCGCCCTCGACGAACGCCGAGATCATGGCGGAGCGGAACTCCTTCGGGGAGATCGCGCCCTCGGCGTCGACCCCCGCAGACAGGGTCTGCCAGAGCGACTCGAACCCGCCGGTGAGCCTGCTGCCGGTGGGCGAGGTCGGTGACTCGCCGAAGCCGATCAGGATCCGGGCTCCGAGCCCGAGCAGGTCGTCGCGTTCGATCTTCCCGTTGCCGTTCACGTCCATATGCGCGAAAGCGCGGTCCAGTTTGTGATGGAGAAGCTCTGTGCTCATCGTGACCCCCGTGTTACGTCGCGGACTCAGACGGTTACCGCAAGTGACGATAGCGGGATGATTCCAGAAGCCACTCCAAGTAAGCCCTGGGAATGGTCAAGAAAGCACAGGCCACCTGGATCACCTCGCGGGAGGCGGCGAGGCCGAGGCCGTGCCGTTCCAGGACCGGGGGGATCGCGCGGGCGGCGGCCCACAACTCCTCCATCCGGGCCACCAGGCGGTCGATCACCCACCGCTCGGCCGCCTCGCCGCGCAGGCTCGGCGAGGCCGAGGCCGACGTCACGTAGCCACTCCCGGTGACCAGGTCGTGGCACCAGGCGGCCACGTCGCCGCTCGCATCGAGGACCGCCCGCCACTGGGCGCTCTCCCGGACCGGTGCGGGCACCTCGACCCCCGTACAGGGCTCCACCAGGTCGAACAGGTAGGAGCCGAACCCGGCCCTGCCCAGGGCCGGGTAGTCCTCGACCGGCGGTGTCCGGGGGTCGAGCAGCGCCGCGTGCTGGGCGGCCAGCCCGGCCAGGAAGCGCTCACGCCATCCGCCGCCCATCCCGGGCGCGCAGGTCCGCCACAGGTCGGCGAAGGCCCGTTCCAGCGGCGGCCCGGGCTCGCCGCCCGCGGCCACGGCGATCACCCCGGCGGACGCCGAGGGCTCCTCGCGGAGGTGGGACGTCCAGGTCAGCCAGCGCGCGAACAGCGTGGCCGTGGCTGTGCCGTACCGGGCGAACGCCCGCCCGGCCAGCAGATGGGCGCCCGCCCCGGGGGCGGTGCCCAGGCCGACCTCGCGTGACCAGTCGATGACCGCGGCCTCGATCTGGTACATCGACGGGTGAACCGGGCACGGGGCCCTCATCGCCGCCAGCCGCTCGCTGAGCGAGATCGGCGGACCTGTCCCGCTTGGTGATCTGTCACGTTCGGTGCGCATCGTCTCTTCCCCCCGGACAGCACGTCAGCCACTCCGGCGCACACTGTAAGAGGGGACGGCGCGAGGAATGCGGAGGCGCGACGGGGGCAGGTCATGGGCGGGTTAGAGGGGGCCGATGCGGCATCTCACCGCGCTTCCTCGTAACGTGTGCGAAACACGGAGCGGGCAGACTGGGAGAAGACCAGGCGTGTCGCACCGCGTCGGTGTCGGAAGTGAAGGAGAAGGCCTTGGACCGCCAGCAGGAGTTCGTTCTCCGCACCCTTGAGGAGCGCGACATCCGGTTCATCCGGCTCTGGTTCACCGACGTGCTCGGGTTCCTCAAGTCGGTGGCGATCGCCCCCGCCGAGCTCGAAGGGGCCTTCGCCGAGGGCATCGGCTTCGACGGTTCGGCGATCGAGGGCTTCGCCCGGGTCTACGAGTCGGACATGCTGGCCAAGCCGGACCCGTCGACGTTCCAGATCCTGCCCTGGCGCAGCGAGACGCCGGGCGCGGCCAGGATGTTCTGCGACATCCTCATGCCGGACGGCTCGCCCTCGCACGCCGACCCGCGCTGGGTGCTCAAGCGCACCCTGGCCAGGGCCTCCGACATGGGGTTCAGCTTCTACACCCACCCCGAGGTCGAGTTCTTCCTGCTGAAGAACCGGCCCGAGCGCGGTGCGCGCCCCGAGCCGATCGACGACGGCGGCTACTTCGACCACACCCCGCACAGTTCGGGTCACGACTTCCGGCGCAACGCGATCATGATGCTGGAGTCGATGGGGATCTCGGTCGAATACAGCCACCACGAGGGCGGTCCCGGTCAGCAGGAGATCGACCTGCGCTACGCCGACGCGCTCACCACCGCCGACAACATCATGACCTTCCGCCTGGTCATGAAGGAGGTCGCGCTGGAGCAGGGCATCTGGGCGAGCTTCATGCCCAAGCCCTTCACCGAGCACCCCGGCTCCGGCATGCACACCCACATGTCGCTGTTCGAGGGTGACCGCAACGCCTTCTACGAGCCCGGCGCGGACTACCAGCTCTCCAAGGTCGGCCGCTCCTTCATCGGCGGCCTGCTCAGGCACGCCGCCGAGATCACCGCGGTCTGTAACCAGTGGGTGAACTCCTACAAGCGCCTCTGGGGCGGGGCCGAGGCGATCGCCGGGGCCGGCGGCGAGGCCCCCAGCTACGTCTCCTGGGGCCACAACAACCGCTCGGCCCTGGTCCGGGTGCCGATGTACAAGCCGCACAAGAGCGGCTCCACCCGCATCGAGTTCCGCTCGCTCGACTCGGCCTGCAACCCCTACCTCGCCTTCGCGGTGATCCTGGCCGCGGGCCTGAAGGGCATCGAGGAGGGCTACGAGATGCCCCCCGGCGCCGAGGACGACGTCTGGGCGCTGACCTCCGTCGAGCGCCGCGCGCTGGGCATCCAGCCGCTGCCCCAGTCGCTGGACGAGGCCATCGCGGTCATGGAGCGCAGCGAGCTGGTCGCCGAGACCCTCGGGGAGCACGTCTTCGACTACTTCCTGCGCAACAAGCGGAGCGAGTGGAACGAATACCGCCGCCAGGTCACCGAATTCGAGCTAGGCCGGTATCTTCCTGTGCTGTAGGAGGTCCCGCTCCCCCCGGAGCGGGCCCGCCGGGCCGTACGGCATGCCGAGCGCTGACGTGCCACCCCGGCATCACCGACCCCCTGGTTCGCTGCGTACGCAACGGTTCCGGTAAAATCGGTCGGCCCCTTTAGAGTGATTTTTGACGATCAATAGCCATATAAGGCGATAAGGAGGTGCGGCATGACGACGGCTGCCGAGCTGCAGACCGTGGTGTCCGTTCCGGCGCGTTTTCGCGGGCCCGAAGGCACCGCGAACGGCGGTTGGATCGCGGGCACGGTCACCGAGGCGTTGCACGGCGCCCGGCACGACTCGGCCGTCGAGGTCACGCTGCACGCCCCCACGCCACTGGAGACCGAGCTGGCCCTGCGCCACCTGGCCAACACCGCGACCCTCACCCACGGCGGCACCCTCCTCGTCGAGGCCATCTCGGTCGCCGAGGAGCTCGACGCCCCGGCTTTCGTGCCCTTCAACAAGGCGGCCCTGGCCGAGGGCGGCTTCGCCGGGCTCACCGGCCACGCCTTCCCCGGCTGCTTCGTCTGCGGCATGCGCGACCCCGGCGACGGCCTGCGGATCTTCCCCGGCCCGGTGCCCGGCACCGACCTCGTCGCCGCCGGCTGGCGGGTGCCGATGACCGTCACCGACGAGGACGGGGCCGTCCCCGAATCGATCATCTGGGCCGCGCTCGACTGCGTCACCGGCTGGGCCCACTTCGCACCCGGCGAGTTCGCCCTGCTCGGCCGCCTGACCGCGCAGGTCCACCGCCGGGTCTACCCCGGCGGCACCTACTCCGTGGTCGGCCGCGCCACCGGCCGCGAGGGCCGCAAGCTCTTCGGCGAGAGCGCCGTCTACGAGGTGGACGGCACCCTGGTGGCCGCCGCCAAGGCCGTCTGGATCGCTCCCGCCTGAACCCGCAGCGGTCCGGCCACCGACCCGATTTCGGCGTCTACGATGCCGTGGTGACCTGGTCCTCGGAGGGCGTAAGCCCTGTCGTCCGGGCCGTGCCGCCGTCACGGTGTGCTCCCGTGCCGGTGGAGGGCTGTCCCCCCAGGACTGGGTCCGGAACGTTCCCGGACTCGCCTGCCGTCCCACCTGACCGTGACCGCGGTGCCGGCGGCGGCCAGGATGTTCTCCCCGCCCTGGCCGAACCGAAGTGATCTCCTGAGCGTCTGATCCCACATGGAATCACAGCCGTTGACATCCGATGATCCACAGCGGATCGGGGACTGTCTGCTCGCGGGACGTCTCGGGGTGGGCGGCCAGGGGGTGGTGTACGACGCCTACGACGGACAGGGGCGGCGGGTCGCGATCAAGGTCCTGCATCCCGGCACCGCGGGCAGCGGAGAGGCCAGGGCCCGGCTCGCGAAGGAGGTGACGGCGGCAACCCGGGTGGCGTCCTTCTGCACCGCCCGGATCCTCGGCGCCGATCTGGAGACCGACCGTCCCCACATCGTCAGCGAGTTCATCGACGGTCCGAGCCTGCGCCGGGCCGTACAGGACTCCGGCCCGCTGGACCAGGACGCGGTGCACCGGCTCGCCGTCGCCGTGGCCACCGCGCTGGCCGCAGTGCACGGCGCGGGAGTGGTGCACCGCGACCTCAAGCCGGACAACGTGCTGCTCGGCCCGGACGGCCCCAGAGTGATCGACTTCGGCATCGCCCGGACCGAGGAGATGACGCTGAGCGCGACCGGCGGCATCGTGGGCACGCCGACGTACATGGCACCCGAGGCACTCGACGGACGCCGGGCGGGTCAGGCCGCGGACGTCTTCGCCTGGGGGGCGGTCGTGCTCTACGCCGCCACCGGGCGGGACCCCTTCCACGCGGGATCGCTCGGCGCCGTCATGTACCGGGTGCTCGCCAGCGAGCCCGACGTCTCCGTGCTGCCCGAGCCGCTGCGCGGGCTGGTGTTCGCCGCGCTCGCCAAGGAGCCGGACGAAAGGCCCGCGGCCAGGTCTCTGCTGCTCGGGTTGCTCGGTCAGGACACCCTCGATGAGGGCGTCCGGGTCGCCGCCGCCCTGCGCCCGGCCGGGCGTGCGGGCACCCAGGGACTGGGGCGGGTCGCCGAGGAGGCGTTCGCCCGGCTGAGCCCGCAGGACCAGCAGCGGGTTCCCGAGGTCCTGCTGCGCCTGGTCGGCACGGACGGGAACGGCGTCCGCACCGCCGACCGTACCGAGTTCGGCTCCGGGGCCGAGAGTGTGCTCGCCGCGCTGTCTCAGGCGGGCCTGCTCGGCGTGTTCCCGAAGGACGTGCGGATCACTCGGCCGGGGCTGTTGCTGGCATGGCCCCGGCTACGGGAGTGGGTCGAGGCCGAGCAACCGGGGCTGCTCGTCCACGCCGAGCTGCGCGAAGCCGCCCGGCGCTGGGAACGGCGCGGCCGCAGAGACACCGACCTGTTTCACGGGCCACCCCTGGAACAGGCCATGCAGTGGGCCGCCACCGGGCGCCATCATCTGAAGCTCAACGACACGGAGGCAGGGTTCCTCGCCGCCGCCTCCGCCCTGACCCGGCGGCGGGCCCGTATCCGCCGCGCGGTGACCGGCGGCCTCGCGGTGCTCCTCGCCGTGGCCATGATCGCGACGGTGGTCGCGGAGAGCCGGCGTGTGGAACTGGCCCGGCTGCTCGACCAGACGGAGGCACGCCGCCTGGCGGCCTACGCCGACGACATCCGGCAGAGCGACCCGGTCGCCGCCATGCGGCTCAGCCTGGCCGCGCAGCGACTCTCCGACGTCCGTGAGACACGCGCGGCACTGTTCAGCTCGCTGGTGCAGCAGGACGTGGGCGCGCTGGATCCCCCCGAGCCGGGCGCGAAGTACGCCCTGGGCACCGGCGGCGAGACCCTGGTCGGTGCGGGCACGGACGCCATCTGGGTGTGGGAGGCCGCCACGGGGAGACGGTTACGGACGATCAAGGCACCCGGTCTCGCCGCCCAGGCCGTCTCTGCCGCGTCGCGCCACGCCGCCGTGCGGACACCGAAGGGCGTGTTCCTGTGGGACCTGGCCACAGGGGCACGGCTGCCGGGCACGTTCGGGGCCCCGGGGGACTCGGCCCAGCTCGGCCCGGAGGGGAAGGTGCTGGTCACCTCGTCGGGGTCGGAACACGTCGTCCGCGACGTGACGACCGGCCGGGTCATGCTCAGGGTGCCCGCCGCCGCCGGTGACTACCAGGTCGAGATCGGAGGGGACGATCGTTACGCCGCGACGACCGTGCAGGGCGGCGGCACGGTCCGCCTCTGGGATCTCCGCACCGGCGAGCGGATACCGGTCCCTGCGGCCGGCCACCCCGTCACGGACGTGGCGATGAGCCGGGACGGGAAGGTGCTCGCGTTCAGCGGCGGTGGGAAGACGTCGTTCTGGAACCCGCGGACCGGCCGGCGGATTGCGGCGAGCGCGGAGGACACGGTCGACGGGAACGTGGTGCTCAGCCCGGACGGCCGGCTCGCCGCCGTGCTCGGCCCGTACGGGCTGGAGGTCATGCGGGTGGCCGGCGCCCGCTCCGTGCTCCGGCGTGGGTCGGCCGTACCCGACGCGGAGAGTCTGAGGTTCACCGCCGACGGACGGACGCTGCGGTTCATCGATTCCACGGGCCGGGCGCTCTCCCTGGACGTCGGACCTTTCGCCGGGACGCGCTCCCTGGGCGGTGGTCCGCTGCTCAGGGCCGCCTTCAGTCCCGGTGGCACCCTCGTCGCCCTGCAACGCCGGGTCGAGGGGGACCGGGCCGTCGAGCTGTGGGACGTGGCGGGCCGGCGGTTGCGGCGCATCGAGGTGCCCGGTCCGAGAGTGGAAGGCCTCCAGGAGGACGCCCTGGCCTTCAGCCCCGACGGGCGGACCCTCGCCATCGGCCCCTACGACGTTCCGGCCGTCGTCCTGTGGGACCTCACCACGATGAGGCGGGCGGGGGAGCTGAGATGGGACGCCGGAGGGATCTACGACCTCGCCTTCACCCCGGACGGCCGTGGCCTCGCGGTCGCCGGGGTGGAGCGCGATCGGAGCGTGGTGCGCATCTGGGACGTCGCCTCCGGGCGCCCCGGCCGGCCGCTGGGCGTCCAGGCCGAGGTCGTCGCGTTCGGGCCGGGCGGCGACCGCCTGTCGTACGGGGGCACGCGCAACGGGCTGCTGAGCCTCGGTGACGGCGCGGCGCGGGACGTTCCCGGGATGGAGTCGGCCGTCGCGCTCGCCTTCGCCCCCAGGGGCGGCCTCCTGGCGACGGGAGACGGCAACGGGCGGATCCGGCTGTGGGACGCGGCGCGCGGGGTGCCGGTGGGACCGGCCACCGACGCCCACACGTTCGAGGTGGGAAAGGTCACCTTCTCCCCCGACGGGAGGCTGCTTGCCACCACGGGTGAGTCCGTGCGCCTGTGGGACACCGGTTCCGGGCAGGCCTTCGGTATGGCCGACCTCGGCGTCTCCGAGGTGATGGACGTGGCCTTCACCTCCGACGGCCGGTCCCTGCGCGTCGTCGGCGGGGACGGGGCGATCCTGGAACGGCCGCTGGACTCCGGCGCGCTGCCGGCGGTGGTCTGCCGGCGCGCGGACGGCGGCCTCTCCCCGGACGACTGGCGCAGGTATGTCTCTCCGGAGGTGCCCTACCGGGCCACCTGCTGACTCACGTGGAGGACAGGCGGTCGGCGACCAGCGAGGCGCAGCGGTCCTCCAGCAGGATGGTGTAGTGGTTGCAGTCGTCGACCAGTTCGTCCTCCAGCGCGGGCAACCGCTCGGTCCAGGTGGCGGCCAGCTCTGCGGGGATCATGCCGACCGGCTGGTCGAGCAGCCCACGCGGGGCCCGCAGCAGCGACAGCGGCGACTTCACCGCGTGCAGCGCGGTCCCGATGGCCTCGCTCTCGGTCAGCAGCCATCGGCCGTCCTCGCGGACCGCGTCCTCGTGCGCCCGCGAGCGCACCGCGCCCTCCGGACCGGTCGCGTCGTAGCGGACGTACTCCTCCACCAGGTCGTTCCAGTTGCCGGCGAAGGCGGGGTGCGCCTTGAAGAAGTCGACATAGGCGTCGGTGCTCGGGAAGGTCTGGCTGAGCCGGGCGATGGCCGGGCCGAGCGTGGCCGACAGGACCACATCGGGGTCCAGGCCGGGCGGCAGCGGCAGCGGCAGGCCACCGTCGATCAGCACGACCCTGGCGTAGTCGTGGTCGGCCGCGGCCAGGGCGGCGACGTAGGCGCCCATCGAGTGACCGGTCAGCACGATGTCGGACTCCGCGCCCAGGGACCGGGCGACCAGGCCGACGTCCTCGGCGTGCCGCCGCAGGCCGTACGGGCCGGGAAGCCCGGCGCTGTGGCCGCGGCCCCGCAGGTCCATCGCGACCAGAGACCACTCGGCGGGCAGTCGCCGTGCGACCCCGCTCCAGGCCATGAGCGAGGCGGTGATGCCGTGTACGGCCACCACCAGACGCGGCCCGGTGCCGAACCGGGCGACACGCAGCCGGCCGCCGGGGACGTCGACATCGCCGAAAACAGGGTTCAAGGGGTTCTCCTCAGGCTCGGCAGGAGCTGGCACGAACGGGGAGCATCTACTCCCACAGCTCATAATTACCGCATGAGAGTTACCGTTGTTGAGCATGAAGCCGCCGCCGGCCTCGGGTTCTTCGCCGGCTGGCTGGACGCCGCCGGGATCGAGTGCGAGATCGTCCGTCCCTATCTGGGAGAGGCGGTGCCGGAGCGCGCCGAGGACGGGCTGATCGTGCTCGGCGGCGAGGCGGCGGCGTGGGAGGACGCGCAGTATCCCTGGCTGCCCGCCACCCGTGACCTCATCCGGAGCTCGGTCGAGGGCGGTGTGCCGACCCTGGGGATCTGCCTGGGCGCCCAGCTCATGACGCTCGCCTGCGGAGGCGCCGTCGAACGGGGCGAGCACGGACTGGAGGTGGGCGCGACGGCGATCGTCCCGCTGCCGGACGCCGACGCCGACCCGCTGTTCACCGGACTCGGTCCCGCCCCCGCCGTCCAGTACCACGGGGACGCGATGACCCGGCTTCCCGAGGGCGCGGTCCGGCTGGCCACCGGGGACCTCTATCCCAACCAGGCATACAGGCTGGGCGAGAGGGCGTGGGCCGTGCAGTTCCACCCCGAGGCCACCCCGGAGATCTTCACGGAGTGGACCAGCGGCTCGGCCGACCACCTGACCGCCCAGGGCTACTCGGTCGAGGAGCTCGGGACACAGGTGAAGGAGGCCGAGCAGCGGCTCATCGACACCTGGCGGCCACTCGCCGAGCGTTTCGCCGTGGCCGTCCAATCCGCGTGACGACGCGATTACGTTGCGAATCCACTGGCGACGCTGCACACTTTCAGGATTAGGGTGTGCGGCGGCGCCCTCGGTCGCCTGGAGTGCGGACCGGCCCCAGGAGAGCGGGCGCAGACGGAGGAGCCGCGACGCCCGCGTCGCCGGTCGGCCCGGAGGCGGGCGCGCTCCTCCGGTCCGTCGGGGTAGGGATGTCGGGGTAGGGATTGGGAAAGGCCACCCGTGCTTGCGATGGAGGACGAGGGAGGGTCGGTGAACGCCGCATCCCGGATGCAGACGACCGCCGGGCGACTGGCCATGATCGGTTTCGCTGACGGGGCCAGGGCCGAGAGGCTGCTCGACGAGCTGGGTCCCGAGGCGGTCGGCGACTTCGACCTGCTGGACTCCCTGGTCGTCGCGGCGGATCCCGACCTGGCGCTCACCTCGCTGAACCGGCTGACCGAACAGGACCCGAGTGTTCTTGGAGCGCTCCGAGCCGATCCCGGCCTGCGGGGCCGCCTCCTCGGAGTCTTCGGTGTCAGCGCCGCCCTCGGGGAGCACGTGGTCAGGCATCCCGAGCACTGGCGTCTCCTCGGCGGCGCGCAGGTCGCGACGCGCCCGACCTCGCAGCAGCTCCGCGCGGACCTGCTGCTCGCGGTCGGCGCCGATCCCGAGGACCCCGAGCCGCGGGCCACGGACGCGAGCACCGCCACCCTGGTCGCGCTCCGGGTCGCCTACCGGGGCCGTCTGCTCCAACTGGCCGCGCGCGACATCACCGGTGCGGCCTCGCCCACCGAGGTCACCGCGGAGCTGTCGGAACTGGCGGGTGCCGCGTTGGAGGCGGGGCTCGCCATCGCGCGGGCCGAGCACCCCGAGTCCGGCTCGGTACGGCTGGCCGTCATCGGCATGGGCAAGTGCGGGGCACGCGAACTCAACTACATCAGCGACGTCGACGTCGTCTTCGTGGCCGAGCCGCGCGAGGACGCCGCGGGAACCGTCGACGAGACCAAGGCCCTCCAGCTCGCCACCCGCCTGGCCCAGGGCATGATGCGCGCCTGCTCGGCCAGCACCCCCGAGGGCTCGCTGTGGGAGGTCGACGCGGCACTGCGTCCCGAGGGCAAGGCCGGCCCGCTGGTCCGCACCCTCGCCAGCCACCAGGCCTACTACCGGCGCTGGGCCAAGACCTGGGAGTTCCAGGCGCTGCTGAAGGCCCGGCCGGTGGCGGGTGACTCCGAGCTCGGCGAGCAGTACGTCTCCGCGATGAACGAGATGGTCTGGCAGGCCGCCACCCGTGACAGGTTCGTCGAGGACGTGCAGGCCATGCGCCGCCGGGTCGAGGAGCACGTCCGCGCCGACGAGGCCGAACGCCAGCTCAAGCTCGGACCGGGCGGCCTGCGCGACATCGAGTTCGCGGTCCAGCTTCTCCAGCTCGTCCACGGCCGCCTGGACCCCCTGCTGCGCCGCCGCGCCACGCTCTCCGCACTCGCCGCCCTGTCACGGGGCGGCTACGTCGCCAGGGAGGACGCCAAGGCCCTCGCCGAGGCGTACACGTTCCTGCGCCAGGTCGAGCACCTGATCCAGCTGCACCGGCTCCGCCGTACACACGTGGTGCCGGAGGATGTGACCGACCTGCGACGGCTCGGCCGGGGTCTGGGCATGACCAGTGACCCGGTGGGCGAGTTCACCACCCGATGGAGGCGGCACGCGATGGAGGTCAGGCGCCTGCACGAGAAGCTTTTCTACCGGCCGCTGCTGCAGGCGGTGGCCCGCCTGCCGGAGTCCGAGGCCCGGCTGTCGGCCACCGCCGCGCAGGCCCGCCTCGAGGCGCTCGGCTACACCGACCCGGCCGGGGCGCTCCGCCACATCAGCGCGCTGACCAGTGGCGTCTCGCGCCGTGCGGCGATCCAGCGGACGCTGCTGCCCGTCATGCTCGGCTGGTTCGCCGACGCCCCCGACCCCGACGCCGGTCTGCTCGGCTTCCGCCAGATATCCGACAGGCTCGGCGCCACCCCGTGGTATCTGCGGCTGCTGCGCGATGAGACCGCGGTGGCCGCACGGCTCGCCCGGCTGCTCGGCACGAGCCGTTACGTGACGGGGCTGCTGCTGCACGCCCCCGACGCGGTCGCGATGCTCGCCTCGGACGCGGAGCTGGACCCCCGGCCGCCCGAGGCGCTGCTGGCGGAGGCGCGGGCGACGGTGGGCCGCTACCCGGCCCACGCGGAGAACGCGGTGGTCGCGGTGCGCGGGCTGCGGCGCAGGGAACTGCTCCGTACGGCGGTCGCCGACCTCAACGGGCACATCGACATCGAGCAGGTGGGCCTGGCGCTGTCCGCGCTCAACGACACCACGATCCAGGCCGCGCTGGACGCCGCGATCGGCAAGGTCGAGATGGAGCGGAGCGCCCCACTGGGCACCCGGTTCGCGGTGATCGCGATGGGCCGCCTCGGCGGGCTCGAATCCTCCTACGGCAGCGACGCCGACGTCATGTTCGTGCACGCGCCGCTGGAGGGGGTCTCGGAGCGGAAGTCGACCGACGCGGCCTTCGCGGTGGCCAACGAGCTGCGCCGCCTGCTGGCCCTGCCCGCCCCCGACCCGCCGCTGCTCATCGACCCCGACCTGCGTCCGGAGGGCCGTCAGGGCCCGCTGGTCCGCACTCTGGCCTCCTACGCCGCCTACTACGAGCGCTGGTCGGCGTCGTGGGAGTCCCAGGCGCTGTTGCGCGCCCGGTTCTCGGCCGGGGACCCCTCGCTCGGCGCCGACCTCCTCGCGCTGGCCGACCCGCTGCGATATCCACCCGGCGGCATCTCCGACACGGCCGTGCTGCAGATCAGGAAGCTGAAGGCACGCATGGAGGCCGAGCGGCTGCCCCGGGGGGCCGACCCGGCCCTGCACACCAAGCTCGGCCCCGGGGGGCTGTCCGACGTGGAGTGGGTGGCCCAGCTCATCCAGCTCCGCCACGCCGGGCGCCTGCCGTCGCTGCGGACCACCCGCACCCTGGAGACGCTCCGCGCGGCCGTCGCCGAGGGCCTGCTGCCGGCCGACGACGAGGCCGAGCTGGCCCAGGCGTGGCGGTTCGCCTCGCGCATCCGCGACGCCATCGTCCTGGTCCGGGGCCGCGCCGCCGACTCGATCCCGGCGGACCTGCGCGATCGCGCGCTCATCTCCCGCGCGCTGGGATACCCGCCCGACAGCAGCGAGGACCTCGTGGAGGACTACCGCCGTATCACCCGCCGTGCCCGCCGGGTCATGGAGCGCGTCTTCTACGAGGACTGATGCTTCCCCGCGGTTAACGTCAAGATCACCCCCGTTCGGTTCCACCCCTAAAGATCTTTTCTAGCCCGTCGAAAACGGGTGACGTTCGAGGAAAGGATCTCTATGCGCACGTCTGTGAAGGCTCTCGCCGCGGCCGGGGCGATGGCCGCCGGACTCATGACGGTCCAGCCCATGTCGGCGACGGCCGCGGTCGACCCCGCCGGTGTGTGCGGGTCGGGCTATCGGAAGGTATTGCGCTTGCCGGGGCAGGCGTGTATCAACGTTGCGGGTGATCCGCTTTGATATCCGTTTACATTGATCTGGCCATCGGGCTGGTTCTGGCCTTCCTGCTCCTGTCGCTCCTGGTGAGCGGGATCAACGAGGCCTTCGTCCGGCTGTTCGGGATCCGCAGCAAGTTTCTGTGGGCCTACATCCGCGACACCATGGACGGCGGTCCGCAGGAGGGGCAGTCGTGGATTCCGGCGAAGATCTCCGACGTCTTCGCCAAGCTGCCCTTCTCCAGAGACGACCCCCGTCCCCGGCACGACCCGGACCCCGCCCTGCCGGTGGTCGAACCCGTGCCGGTCGACCCCACCGCCGTGCTCGCCACCGAGGCGCCCGCCCCGCCGGTCGACATGACCGGGCGGCTGTACGGACGGCTCCAGGAGATCGACCATCCCAAGGGCACCCGGACCAGCATCGCGAACATCCCGCCCGAACGGTTCTCCGGAGCGATGCTGGAGCTGGTCTCCGCCGAGGAGGGCGGAGTCGACGGCCTGCTCGCCAAGCTGGAGGCCATCGGCAGCCCGCTGGCCGGGCATCTGCGCGGGGTCTGGGAAGGCGCACAGCGGGACCTGGGGAAATTCCGGAAGGGAGTGGAGGGCTGGTTCGACGGCGAGATGCAGCGGCTGTCCACGCTGTACCGCCGCTACGTCAAATGGGTGATCTTCGCCCTCGGCCTGGTGCTCACGCTGCTGTTCAGCATGGACGCGCTGGAGTACGGCAAGACCCTGCTGCGTGACAACGCCTACCGTGCCGGGGTCGCGGCCATCGCAGGCGGCAGCGAGGACGGTCTGAGCGCGCTGCGGGACAAGTGCGCGGTGGACGGCGCCGCCGAGCCCTACGCCTGCGTGACCGAGTCCTTCAGCTCCCCGGCCCTGGTCAAGATCTTCGACCATGCCATTGTGAGCGTGACGATCCCCCCTGACGGCTCGGCGGACCCGTCCTTCAACTGGAACGGCGCCGCCTGGTGGGAGCGCCTGACCTCCCCGGGCCACTGGCCCGGCTACCTGGTCAGCGTGGTCGCCCTGCTGTTCGGGGCCTCCTTCTGGTGGGACATCCTGCGCCGGCTGACCGGCATCCGGAGCAACCGCGCCTGACCTCCCGGGCCGGTCCCGCCCGCCTGTGCGCTAACGCAGCTCCGCCAGCACCAGCTCGACCTGGGGGAGGGGGGCCGGCCCGAACGGGCGGAGCACCACCGTGTCGGCTCCCGCCTCCCACAGCGCCCTGACCTGGTCGGCGGCGGCCTCGGGGGAGCCCACCGCCATCACGACCTCGTCCGGGTCGATGTGCAGGAACTCCGCCGAACCCGCCGCCAGGCGCGCGCCCACCGTGGCGTCGTCGCCGATGTAGAAGTTGGTGAAGACCACCAGCTCGTGCCCGTCTCCGCCGGTCAGCTTCCGCGCGTCCTCGATCTGGGCGGGACCGACCCCCTCGGGCAGGATCGTGCCCTGCGCCACCCGACCGGACAGCTCCAGCGAGCGGGGCCGTACGACCCCCGCCAGAACCGGCGGCGCGGCCGCGGGCGGATGCACCAGGCTCACCCCGTCGATCCGTACGGCCCGGCCCTGGAGGGTGACCGTCTCGCCGCGCAGCAGCGCGCGCACGGCCACGATGGTCTCCTCCAGCAACGCCAGCGGCGAGGGGGCCAGCGCGCCCACCTGGCGCATCCAGTCCTGGACGCCGTGGCCGATGCCGGCCGCCAGGCGGTGCGGATGCACACGGGCCAGATTGCCGAGCTCCATGGCCAGCAGGGCCGGGTTGCGCAGCGGGGCCGGAGTGATCCCGATCCCCACGCGGAGCCGTTCGGTGACGGCGAGCGCGGTGGCCGCCGACGAGATCGAGCCGGTCCAGCCCAGGTCCTCCACCACCCAGACGTCGTCCACCTCGGCCGCGTCCAGCTCGCGGCAGAAGGGGATGAGCGACTCCGGGGGGAGGTCGCGGTCGAACATCACGCCCAGGCGCATGTCTCTCCTACAGGTAGCGGAAGTAGCCGGCGAAACCCTTGACGGCCGTCAGGCGGTCGATCCGGATCTCGGTGCCGGTTCTCAGTGCATTGATCATTCTGCCCTGGCCGACGTAGATGCCCACATGGTGGGTCTTCACCTTGCGTCCGCCGACCTTGCCGTAGAACACCAGGTCGCCCGGCCGTGCCTCCGCGGCGGATATCCGAGTGAGCCGCCTGACGTGCTGATCGGTGTTGCCCGGCCCCAGGACGTCGCGGCCGTAGGCCAGGCGGTAGACCCACCTGGCCAGTCCGGAGCAGTCGAGGCCGAGGGTCCTGGTGGCGGGGCAGTGGTACCGAGCCGCTGACGGCCACGAGCATTCCGGCGAGCCGAAGATGACCATCCGGCCGAGGCGCGGGAGTGTCGCCGCTCTGATGGGCGCGTGCCTGCTGTGGACTGGGTTACCGTCACTCCCCACCGCTTCCGCCTGGCGGCGGGGGAGTCAACGCCGGTGTCCGCCCGGATCAGCGTGCCGTCCGATCCGGAGCCGGGCGATCATCAGCTCGCCCTGGTCCTCCTGATGATGCTCCTACGCAGGCGCCGTCTGGCCCGGAGGAACGCCGCCGTCCGCGTCCCGAGTGAGGTCGAGGAGGGGAGTGACGTCACGCAGCCGCTGTGAGCGATGCCCCGGCCCCTTCCGGGAGGTCGGTGCATCGCTCGCTGCCGTCGCTCACGCCGACGCGCTCTGCCGGTGTTCTTGGCTCATCTCCCGGCCGAAGCCGCGGCCCGCGCCGCCGAGGTGCCCAGGCCGGTCGGCAGGAACGAGAACCCGGTCGGTGCCGAGGGCCGACTGCGCCGGAGCTCGGCCTCGGTGTACCGCACGCACCTGCGGTGCCACTCCAGGATCCCCGACATCCACTCCTTGAGGTCGTCGGCGTGCCGGGTGAGGATCTCGCGGACCGGTCCGTCGAGGGCGAAGTCGTCGAACAGCGCCGGCAGGTCGTTGGCGACGATGTGCTCGAACTGCTCCATCCGCGCCGTCATCAGGTCGGCCACGATGTCCCGGGCCTTCCAGCGGTCCACGTCCAGGAAGTTCTCCACGACCAGGACGAGGTTGTGGACCTCGCCCTCGAACTCGATCTCCTTCTGGTAAGAGAACAGGTCGTTGGTGAAACAGGCGTAGTCCTGCGCCGCGGTGTCCAGCTCGCGCATCACCCGCGTCTGGTAGAGCTCCGGAGGGACCACGTCCGAATGCGCGAGCCGGGCCAGGCTCATCGTCATGTCCGACCCGAACGTCCTGCGGCGCATCTCGACGTAGTCGACCGGGTCGGGGACACGGTTCTGGGTCTGGTTGGCCAGCTCCCACAGCCAGCTGGAGGTCATCTCCTCGACCGCCGTGCGGAACTGCCGTCGGGCGGACAGGGTCATCGGCCCCGCGGTCCGCCGCCACAGGTCCGCAAGGCCCCGCTCGACGGCGTTCGTCGGCTCCGGGACGGCCGCCTCGGTCTCCAGCGGCATGAACGCCGACAGCCGTTCGTTGCAGAGCTTCGCCGCCACCAGGTCGCGGGGGGCCCCGAACACCACGGGGAAGTAGTCGTCACCGTAGGTCCCCCAGGCCAGCCAGTCGGAGGACAGGTTGAGCTGTTCGGAGCTCGCGTCGGCGTGGATCATCGCGGCGCAGTGGGCGAAGTCGAAGCCGATGAAGCGTCGTTCGTCCCAGATCCCGCCGGCCTCCACCCCGGGCACCGAGTCGAACATGCCCATCTGCCGCGCCCAGCCGACCGCATAGCGTCGCGCGGCCTCCAGATGCGGGCTGGTACGGATCGGGTAGGGCATGTAGAGCTCCGGCAGCGACAGGTGCCCCACCGGCTGGAACGGCACGTGCGACTGCTGCTGGACCCTCCGCCGCAGCCCCAGCTTCGCGGGGGAGAACGCCAGCCGGGCGGCTGAGGTGCCCAGGCCCGTCGGGCCCCCCAGCACACCGCCGGGATCTGCGACGGCTCCCTCGTTCATGTAGCGGCTGGAGCGCGCATGCCACTCGTGGCCGCCGGACTGCCAGTCCTGCAGCCCCTTGACGTAGGCGGCCACCCCGGCCTGCTCGTGTGCGGGCACGGTGTGCTCGACCAGCAGGGACGGGACCTCGGTCAGCGCCGTGTTCTCGAACTGCTGCAGCCGGGAGGTCAGCAGGTGGTTGACGAGCTCGGCGGCCTCCTGCGTCGGACAGCCGAAGAACCTCTCGAAGACCAGCACCGCGTTGGAGTTCTCTCCCTCCTCCCGGACCTCGCGCTGGTAGGAGAACAGGTCGTTGCGCAGGTGAACGGCGTCGGAGAAGGTGTCGGACAGGACGCGCATCGGCCTCATCCCGGCGAGGCCGTCGGGGATCTCCGCGCCCACGGCGTACTCGACGAGGTTCGCCGACCACGGCGCCCCGCCGACCCTGCGCCGCATCTGGACGTATTCGATCGGATTGGCGATCCGGCCGCGGTCGATGTTGTCCAGCTCCCACATCGACTCGACCATCAGGTTGTGCGTGCTGGTGATGAAACGCTGCCGCCACCCGTACGACATCGACGGGACCGTGCGCTCCCACAGGTCCTTCAACCCCGCCTCGGCCGGATTGGCCGGCTCCGGAGGCGTCTCTCCCTCCGAGGTCATGAACAGCTCGAGACGGTCGAGGTGGGCCTTGGCCCCGGGAAGGTCGCGGGAGTATTTGAACTGCTCGAGGAAATGGTCGTCGAAGAAGAACACCCAGACGTACCAGTCGGTGATCAGGTCCAGGGTGGGGCCGTCGCAGTCGGGATGGGTGTAGGCGCACATCAGCGCGTAGTCCATCTTGTCCAGCGCCGCCTCGTCCCAGACGACGCCGCCTCCCGGCTTGGGCGAGTCGAGCATGCCCATCTGCCGGGCCCAGCCCGCGCTGTGCTCGCGGGAGCGTTCCAGATGGGGGTTGATCCTGGCCGGATACGGCATGTAGAAGTCGGGCAGTGTGAAAGCCTGCATGAGCGTGCCTACTCTCTTGAGCCGCCTAGCGCACTTCACTTAAGGTAATTAAATCACCACGCAGCGTACTGCGTTGTGGCATCCCGCCGAGCGATATCCTCAAATGTCTGTCCGCCGCCGGGGTGCGACCGTGGGCGGGGCGCGGGCCTCCGAGGGCCTCCGAGGGCCGTTCGCCGCGGGGACGCGCGCCGTGCCGGAGAGAAGCGCCGGCCGGGCCGGTCGTGGCCGCGTCGCCCCCCGGCTGCCGCCCCTCCCGCCGGTATGGCGGGGTGCCGGTAGGTTGCATTCCATGAACATTGCCATTACCGGTGGATTTGTCGTACCCGTCGACGGTGAGCCGATCGACGGCGGAACCGTGCTGATCCAGGACGGCAAGATCGTGGCGGTCGCTGCCGACGCCGAGGTCACCGTGCCCGCGGGCGTCACGACGGTCGACGCGGGCGGCGCATGGGTGCTGCCCGGCTTCGTCGAGGCGCACGGCCATCTTGGCGTCCACGAGGAGGCCGAGGGCTGGGCCGGCCAGGACACCAACGAGATGACCGACCCCAACGGCGCCCGGCTGCGCGCCCTCGACGCGATCAACCCGGCCGACCTGGGCTTCGCCGACGCCCTGTCCGGTGGCGTCACCACCGCCGTCATCAAGCCCGGCTCGGGCAACCCCATCGGCGGGCAGACGGTCGCGGTCAAGTGCTGGGGCCGTACGGTCGACGACATGCTGGTCCGCGAGCCGGTGAGCGTGAAGAGCGCGCTGGGCGAGAACCCCAAGCGTGTCTACGGCGACCAGAAGAAGCTGCCCTCCACCCGGCAGGGCGTGGCCGCGGTGATCCGCGACGCGTTCACCAGGGCGCAGGACTACAAGGCCAAGCGGGAGCACGCCGCGGCCGAGGGCAAGCCGTTCGACCGCGACGGCACGCTGGAGGTCCTCGTCCGGGTGCTCGACGGCGAGCTGCCCTGGTGCCAGCACACGCACCGGGCCGACGACATCGCCACCGCCCTCAGGTTGGCCGACGAGTTCGGCTACCGTCTGGTGATCAACCACGGCACCGAGGGGCACCTGATCGCCGACGCGCTCGCGGAGCGGAACATCCCGGTGATCATCGGCCCGCTCCTCACCAGCAGGTCGAAGGTGGAGCTGCGCCAGCGGTCGCTGCGCAACCCCGGCATCCTGGCCCGCGCCGGCGTGGAGCTGGCGATCACCACCGACCACCCGGTCGTGCCGATCCACTTCCTGGTGCATCAGGCGACGCTCGCGGTCAAGGAGGGGCTGGACCCCACGGCCGCGCTGCGCTCGATCACGCTGAACCCGGCCAGGATCATGGGATTGGACGACCGGGTCGGGGCGCTGAAGCCGGGGCTGGACGGCGATGTCGTCATCTGGTCGGGCGACCCCCTCGACATCATGAGCCGCGCGCTCCGGGTGTTCGTCGAGGGACGCGAGGTCTACAGCTTCTCGGTGGACAAGGGTGAGGGCGAGGTCGCCGACCCCTATTACCGCGAGGCCTGATCCTGTCCCCACCGTCTACGCGCACGGCCTGATGGCGAGCCGGGCCTCGGCCTTCCTGGCCGGTTGAGCGCATGCGAAAGGCCGCCGGGCGTGCCCTCGACGGAGGGACGCCCGGCGGCCTTTCGCATGCGGCCTGAATGTCCTGTGCGCGCCCCGGCGGGTCAGCCGCCGGCCGCTTTCACCGGTCAGACGTCGTAGATCTGATCCCTCCTGATAGCTGACCTGCGGCGACTGCCCAGCTCATGCGCTGAGCTGGGCTTTTGGTGTTCGTCGCTTCTCATCGTTTCGCAGCGTTCATCACGCCCATGTGCCCCGGATGTGCCTTGACCTCTTCGATGCGAACCTCGGTGGAGCATGCCGGGCCTGCTCGCCGAATGCCATCCAGTGCCGTGAGGTCGGAACGTAGACGTTCCCGGACACGACTGCCAGCTACGTGGGGTCGCTTCCATGAGGCGATCTCCGGCGGACCAGACGACCGCCCCTAGTTCACCAAGGTCCTGGCCGCCGCCGGAGGTGGCGGCACCTTGATCAACGGCTGGCCCGCCCCGGAGAGCGTGACACCAGCGCTGGAGTGGTGCCTGCGCACCATGCGGGCCCAGGAGCGCCGATAGTGACCGAGATGGGTGTGGTCTTGCAGGTGGCCGCGACGTCGTCGGCTCCCGCCCTCGTGCTCTGCCCTTGGCGCGAGACGGATGTTGCCGCGCTGGTGGCGGCGTGGCGGGATCCGGCCTTGCGTCGCTGGTCGAACGCTCCGGTGTACGACGACGCCGAGGCCATGCGGTGGCTGCGGGCCCAGCAAGCGGGCTGGGCGGCAGGCCAGAGGTACGGTTTCGCCGTCGATGCGGCCGACGGTCACCTGGTGGGCAACGTGGTCCTCAAAGACGTCGCATCCGGCAACGCGTCCGCCGAGGTGGGCTACTGGACGGCGGCGTACGCGCGCGGGATGGGTGTGGCTCCACGCGCTCTGGACGTGCTCACCGCATGGGCCTTCGCCACCTTCGGGGTCCATGGCCTGAACCGCCTGGAGCTCCTCCACCAAGTCGACAACCTGGCCTCGTGCCGCGTGGCGGGCAAGAGCCGGTAGGAGCTGGAGAGAATCCTGCCGGCCGCGCCGCCCGCATACCCCGGGTTCGACAGATCATCGGGCTTTCGGGGACATTATGGATCTGTACGTGCAGGTCACAGGTCGCACGGCTAGCGGAAACAACGAAATCGCCTAGTGACACGCTTTCGCTCTAAGACGGCTATTTACGCGGGGATATAGCGGTATCGTCTAGTGGCATGTACGTGAAGACTGCGACCCGGCGGACCAAGGATGGCCAGGAGATCCGCTACCTCCAACTGGCCCACAACGAGTGGGACGCCGACGCGCAGCGGTCCCGGACCAAGGTGCTGCACTCCTTCGGCCGCGCCGACCAGTTGGACCGGGCCGCGATCGAGCGGCTGGTCGTGTCGCTAGGCCGACTGCTCGATCCGGACCGTGCCGCAGTGTTGAGCGCCCCGGCGGGACTGGAATTCCTGGAGGCACGCCCGCTGGGCGGCACCCACATGCTCGACGGGCTGTGGCGACGGCTGGGCATCGACGCCACGATGAAGCGGCTGCTGGCCGGGCGGCGGATGGACGCCCGAGCCGAGCGGACGCTGTTCGCGCTGGTCGCCAACCGGGCGCTCGCGCCGTCGTCCAAGCCGGCCGCGACCGAGTGGATCAACTCCGACGTGCACATCGACGGCCTGACCGTCATCGACGAGCAGGCCTGCCACCGGGCAATGGACTGGCTGGCCGAGATCGAACCCGTCCTGGCCAAGGACGTGTACTTCCAGGTCACCGACCTGCTGAACCTCGAAGTCGACTTGATCTTCTTCGATACGACCAGCACGTATTTCGAGACCGATCAGGCCGATGAGCCCGTCGCTCGCGACGAGCGAGGCCGCCTCCTCGACCAGCCCGCCGGCCCGTCCGCCACCGGCGACGACAACCCAGACGGCGCCGGGGAGAAGGTGAAGCTGCGCGGGTTCCGCTCCTACGGCAAGAGCAAGGACTCACGGCCTGATCTCCCGCAGGTCGTGGTCGGCATGGCGGTGACCCGCGACGGCATTCCGGTGCGGGTCTGGTCCTGGCCGGGCGCTACCGGCGATTCGGCCCTCATCCGCCAGGTCCGCGACGACCTGCGCGAATGGACGCTGTCCAAGGTCATCTACGTGGCCGATCGAGGCTTCTCCTCCGCCACGAACCGCAAGGCTCTGATGCAAGGGGGCACCGGCTACATCATCGGCGAGAAGCTCCGCTCGGGCACCGCCGAGGCCAAGACGGCCCTGTCCCGGCAGGGCCGCTATGCCACCGTCGCCGACAACCTGCAGGTCAAAGAGGTGAAGATCGGATCGGCTGACCGCTTCATCATCTGCTATAACCCCGATCAGGCCGTCCGTGATGCCGCCGTCCGTGAGCAACTCATCTCCCAGCTGACCGAGATGATCGACGGCACCGACACCCTCAGCCGCACCAAACGAGCCGAGCTCGCCGGAGTCATCTCCACCAAGCCAGGCCTGCACCGTTTCCTACGCCAGACGCCCGGTGGACTACTCCGCGTCGACCGCGCGAAGATCGAACGCGAGACGAACCTGGACGGCAAGTACCTGCTGCGCTGCAGCGACCCCAGCCTGAGCCCCGAGGATGTCGCGCTTGGATACAAGCAACTCCTGCAGGTGGAACGAGGCTGGCGCGACATGAAATCGATCATCGACCTGCGGCCCGTCTACCACCGCCGCGAAGACCGCATCCGCGCCCATGTCCTGCTCTGCTGGCTCGCCCTGCTGCTGATCCGCGTCGCCGAGAACGCCACCGGCCAGACCTGGACCACGCTGCGCGCCGAACTGCAGCGCCTGCACGTCATCGCCTACACCGGCCCCTCGGGCGCCTTCCGCCAGTCCACCGAGCTCACCAAGCCCCAGCGCGACCTGTTCATCGCCCTCGACGTCCCCGCGCCCAAGAAAATCCTCGATCTGGCCGTCGCCGACTGACCGCCGGCCCGAGTCCCGCCTCGCGACCACCTGCACGCCTAGTGACACGCCCTTCCGGCGCGTCCTAGGCGTTTCCGCTGTTCAGGCAGGCATTGATGCCCCTAGTAGAACAATCATCTGTCGAACCCGGGCATACCCCCGCCAGGGTCATGTACACGTACGGCGACTGGGCACCGGAGGTCGCGTTGATTGAGGCGATGATTCTCGTTCTGGAGGCCGGTGTCGTCCCAGGCGTGGATGCCTCGCCGGCGGGCGCGGTGGGCGGCCCATCCACGGTGGCGAGCTCGGCAGAGCGCGCCCTAAGTGCCTATCCAGAGTTCTGCGCGTAACAGAGCGTGAGACCGCCGGGATAGGCAGGCATTGACAAGGGCATCGCCGGGACAGAGCTCCGATCCGCGTTCCGGACAATATGACGCAGATCTACTTTCCCGGGTTGTCGGCGTGGGGCCGGAGGCCGGGCTGTTCCGTGATCTACGGGCTCAGTAGTGGCGCGAGTGGATCCTCTCAGCTCGCGAGGCCACGAACGGGCGCCATCCCCCTGTACCGCGCACTGGGTGAGAGCTTACGCTGCACACCATGTTTCCTCCAGTGAAGATCATCTCCGGTGGGTTGGAGATTCGTGAGTTCGGGCCGCAGGATGCTGTACCTGTGGCGGCATTCGTGGCGGCCGGGGATCGAACGGCACTGCCGCCGGGCTCCCCTGAGGCGGTCGCTGACGTGGACGGATGGCTGACCAAAGTGCACCAGCGGCGATTGGACGGCGAGGGCGTCCTCCTGGCGATAGTGGAGCAGACCACCGGCAAGATCGTCGGCAGTATCGGGTTGCGGGACACCGACTGGGAGGCTGGTCGCACCGAGATCGGTTACGGAATGCACACCAGTCAGCGAGGTCGAGGCTATGCGACCGAGGCAGCGCGCGCGGTTGGACGGTGGGCGCTTACCGACGGCGGGATGCGGCGGGTTCAGTTGCACTCCCGCGTCGACAACGTCGCTTCCCTGCGGGTGGCCGAAAAGGCCGGATACCAGCGGGAGGGCACACTGCGGATGGCCGAGCAGGAAGGGTGCGAGGCTCATGACCTGGCCGTCTTCTCGATGATCGCCACGGGGGCAACCGCCGACAACCGCCCCAAGGCTGAACAAGCCGACAGAAGGTCATCACTGTAGCGATCATGTGATGGGTGCGGCGGGACAACCGCCGCATACGTCAGGTACCTGGGACTGCGTCAGGCATGACGGGACGCAAGACCTGGCCCTCGGCTGGTTACAAGCGGAATTTCTGGAATGCCGCTTAGCCGGTGACCCCTGGTTGGGCCGATTCGGCCAGGATTGCCACCAGTTTGAGGCCTTCGTCGACGAAGAATCGTCCTGCCTGTTCTCCTTTGGCTCGCGCTTCCAGGAGGACCAGCCGGGAGGAGCCGTCGCGTTGGGGTACGACGCGGATCTGCCGTACCTCGCTGGAGCCGATCTCCTGCAACTCGGGGTGGATCACGGTCGGTGACCAGTGAACTTTCCAGGCGCGGTCAAAATCGATGATCTCCAGGTGTCCGTCATAGGTATAGGGGACAGGGCCGTCGAGGGTGACGGAGAACGTGGCGTAGTAGGTGGCGGATTCCCCGAAATTCCGGTGGGCCTTGGGGTGGACGCCGATCCTCTGGATGATGATCTTCTTGGCCTGGGAGCCCTTGGTGAAGGCGTCATAGATGCCGTCGAAGTCTCGGGGCGGTTCCAGCACCTGGGCTTTCATGGCGGGCAGGTCGCCGCGTTGCCAGGCCATCAGGAACGCAGTCGCCGTCTGCTGGGGCGAGCCTTTGGTGCGCACCGACAGGTAGACGGCAGTGCTTAGACCGAGGGTGGCAGCCAGGGCTACGGCGATGGTGATCCCTGTCCGTCGCCAGCGGGGAGGAAATGCGGACATATCGGGCAACCCTATCGGCTGGACCACAACACGTGATCCACAGGGGATTGCGACCGCAAGGCTGCCAGGCCCGAGGGCCGGAAGCCGCGCGGCCGGCTATTAAGCACCCCTTTAGGAGAGCGGTGGCCGTACAACAGTCCTATACGGCATGAGCTGCGCGAACATCCCACGCAGCCCACACTCCTTGTAAGATCATCCCGCACATGTCCCGCACTCTGGCTCGGAAGCGACGTGGGGCATGACGGCCTGCTTGCAAACGGGAGCCAGTCACAACGTCGAGTCGTTTTCCTCCTGGTCAAGCGGCTGATGCTGCCTGGCAGTGGGTGCTCGTGTCCGTCAGTGTTGCTGTACTTCTCTGCTGTACAACACTGAGCGCACGAAAGGACACCGGCATCGGATCCATAGCAAGATCAGCATTGTTTAGGGCTGTCCACCGACGTCCCTTGGCTGACCGTGCCCCCCGCATATCCATCGCGGTTCGTGGTGATCTGGCGCCGTGGTTAGCGCTGGCGTTGGCGCCATCGCTGCCGCGGAGGGTGTGCGCCCAGTCGAACGGCGAAAGGGAACGGGTTGGGCCCGACACCATTGAGTCGATGGCCGAACCAACTGCCCGGACTCCTCGTCTTACCAAGTAGTTCCGGATCCCGGGCCGCGTCCAGGGAGGTGGTGTTTGAGAAGGCCACCCGTAATCGGTGACTATTAGGAAGCAATCGCCTCAATAGTCACTTTAGCATCGTTTGTCTTATTTTTAGAATCGGGTGAATCGGTGTTCTTGCGACACTCGGCGAGGACCTCCAGCCCCATATAGCGGCGCTGTTCGGTCCACTCGTCGTTCTGCTCGGCCAGTACCGCGCCGACGAGCCGGACGATCGAGTCGCGGTTGGGGAAGATACCGACGACGTCGGTCCGCCTCCTGATCTCCTTGTTCAGGCGCTCCTGAGGGTTGTTGCTCCACGTCTGACGCCAGACGGCTTTGGGGAAGGCGGCGAAGGCCAAGATGTCCTCGCGGGCCTCGTCCAGATGCTCGGCCGCCTTCGGGTACTTGGCCTCCAGTACCTGCACGACATGACGATGCTGGGCATAGACCGACTCGGCGTCAGGCTGCTCGAAGATGGTGCGCAGCATGGTGGCCACCCATGGCTGGGCCGACTTCGGAACGCGCGTGATCAAGTTTCGCGCGTAGTGGGTTCGACACCTCTGCCAGGATGCGCCCGGCAAAGTGGAGGCGATCGCGTCGCGCAGCCCGGCGTGGCAGTCGGAGGTCACCATCAGCACGCCGGACAGGCCGCGGGCGACCAGGCCGCGCAGGAACGCCGGCCAACCCGCGCCGTCCTCGCTGGAGACGACGTCCAGGCCGAGGATCTCGCGCAGGCCGTCGGCGTTGACACCGGTGGCGACCAGGGCGTGCACGGTCACCGTCCGGCCGCCTTCGCGGACCTTCTGCGTGAGGGCATCGATCCAGACGAAGGTGTACGGGCCGGCGTCCAGCGGCCGGGACCGGAACTGCTCCACCATGCCGTCGAGTTCGGCGGCCATCGCCGAGACCTGCGACTTCGACAACGAGGTGATGCCCATCGCCTCGGCCAGCTTCTCCACCCGCCGCGTCGACACCCCGAGCAGGTAGGAAGTCGCCACCACCGAGGTGAGCGCCCGCTCGGCCCGGCGTCGCTTGTCCAGCAGGAAGTCCGGGAAGTAGGAGCCCTGTCGTAGCCGGGGCACGGCCAGTTCGATGCTCCCGGCCCGGGTGTCCCACGGCCGCGTACGGTAGCCGTTGCGGGTGTTGACCCGCTCGCTGCTGATCTCGCCGTAGCCGGCGCCGCACAGCTGCTCGACCTCGGCATCCATCATCCGCTGCGCGAACTCCCGGATCATCGTGCGCAGCAGGTCCGGACTCGCCGCGGCCAGGGTGTCTTCCAAGTACTCCCCGGCAGCGGGCACAATGTCATTGACGGCCACTTCGTCCCCTTCGTGTTGGTATGAGCGAATCGAAGGATTACGGAGTGGCCGTCTCTTGTCACATGGATCTCACCCGTGCCAACGCCAGGCCTAGATCACCCGCACACCATCTCCCTGGACGTGAACGGATCCCGGGGGATTATCATCGAAGATGACGGAGCGGCGGAAGGCGGCACAGCATTGATGGAATCCCGACCAGAGCCCACTTCAGTCGCACTCCGTCTATTGCACCGGGCTTGGCGGCCTTCGGCAAATTCCGACCGGCCGCCGCCCATCTGGAACTGGCCCCCGCTGCAGCGAAGATTTTTCCCGGAAAGGCCTTCTCTCTTCCCCAACAGGCTCATCCTGACGAGCCCCGCATTTTCCGGACACCGGAGTAAATGAATCATATCATGCCGCCGTGCTATTCGTCAGCCATTCATCGAGCACTTCGATGGGAGGTCTGTATCCCAACGCGGAGTGCAGCCTCCTGGAGTTGTAGAAGCCCTCGATGTACCGAATGACGGCACGACGCGCTTCCGCGCGGGTGGCGAACGACCGATGGTGCACCAGCTCGGTCTTCAGCTTTCCAAAGAATGATTCAGCCATCGCGTTGTCGAAACATATCCCGGTTCTCCCCACCGACCTCCGAATCCCGCGCCTTTCGAGTACCTGCCCGAACTCAGCCGAGGTGTACTGGCTTCCCCTATCAGAATGGAATATCGCATCCACCGGAAGAGGAATGCGCTGCGCGGCCATCTCGATCGCCGCGCACACCAAACTCGCCGGATAGCGCACATCGATCGACCACCCGATAACCGACTTGGAGAAACAATCGACGACCGTGGCCAAGAACAGCGGCCCCTCGCCGGTGTCGATCTGCGTGATATCGCCGACCATTTTGGCGCCGGGCGCCGACGCGGTGAAGTCCCGCCCGACCAGGTCAGCGATCGGACCGGCCTGCGCGTCGGCCACGGTGAGCCCCCGACGCCGCTTGACCTGCACCGGAAGCAGCCCCATCTGCCGCATGAGCCGGCGTACCAGCTCGTCGTCGACCACCTGGCCCGAGCGCAGCAGCTCGGCGTGCACCCGCCGATAGCCGTAGGTACGGCCCGATTCGTCGAAGATTTCCTGAATTCTTTCCGCGAGCTCGTGTCGGCGTTGTTCGGTGACCGACGGCGGGCGATCCTTCCAATCGTAGTATCCCGAGGTCGACACATGGAGAAGACGGCACATCATGGCCACGGGAAAGTCGGCCTCCTCCGCACGGACGAGCGTGTACCGCTCGCTTACCGCTGCTCTTTCGCGAAGAAGGCGGCACATTTTTTTAGGAAGGCGTTTTCTTGTTCGAGCTCGGCGATCCGGCGTTCCATCTCACGGATCCGCGCTCGCTCCGCGGCGTCCCGCGCCTGCTCGGTGTTCCCCGACCGGCGACGCTTTTCCTTGCTCACCCAGTTCCGTACGGTCTCCCGTGAAACCCCGAAATCCTTCGCGGCCTGTCCGATCGTCACCTGATCGTCCAAGACAGCTTTGACGACTTCGTCCTTAAACTCCTGGGCGTAGTTCTTTCCTGCCACGTACCCGTTCCTTCCAGATCAGTCAGCACCCTACTGGGCACCGTGTCCGGAAGACTGGGGGCTCCTCATCCCTCTGTTGCTCCTGCTGCTGGCTTTCGTGGCCGCGCGGTGGCTCTTCTATCTGCTGGCGCTGTACTACTTCTTCCGCAGCGCCCGCCTCCTCGTCTGGCGCCTTTTCGGCGGCGATGCCCCTCCGGATGTGCACGACCCGATGGTGACGCGCATCAAGAGACTGCGGACGTGGACGGCGCCCACGGTGTCGCTCGTGCTTCTCGCATCGTTCGCCACCCCAGAAGACGTCATCCTCGAGAAGATCTCTGAACCATTTCTGACACTTATCGTCGCGCCCTGGCTGCTCGTCGCCACCGCGACGGTCGTCATCGGGATACTCATCCGCTGCGCGCCGCCCGAAGAGCGCCCGGTTATGCGGACCGCCCTGCGAAGCCCGCTGCGCAAACTCGGCTATTACGCCGGCACATTGCTCCTCGCCTACGCTCTCCTTCTCAGCCTCATGTTGGGGCTGCCTGACGACGAGGTGAATTTGAACAACGCCAGCTGGCCAGTCAAGGCGGCCGTGGCGGCGGTCGTTTGGTTTGCGCTCATATTCCTGTTCGCCTCCGGCAGGGTCGTACGGACCGGCTTCGGCCTGGGCACCGTCCACCCCGCGCTCCCGGCCTTGCTGACCGGCGTCCTGGTCTGGGAGTGCTTCGCCCTCAATGGAATGCCTGGAGGACCGCCGATGATCGCGTGCCTGCTGTTCCTCGGCGGCCCGATCATGGTGAGCGCCATCGTGTGGTGGGAGCTTCACCGACTGCGCGTCTGTCACGGGCTTACCTTGCGGGGAGGTTGGCCGGCCCGCAGCGTCACGAATCAGTTCGAATGCGGCCAAGTGAGGGGTGGAGATGCCGACCTCGTCCGGCAGAGTGCGCGGCAGTCGGAGCCAGACGCCCCCATGTACCACTCTGCGGAGCAGCGTGATGTTCGGGACGGCTGAGCACGATAGCTTAGATTCAAACGATCAACGCAACGCTGCTAGTGGATGGGTGGATCGTGGCTCGGATGGGTCGGCCGGGAATGTCGGACGCGATGAAAGTAGACTTGTGGCGGCAGTGGCGCGCCGGTGACTCCATCAGCATGATCTCCCGGACACTGGGCAAGCCCCCGGGGTCGGTTTTCACGGTGCTGAAGCACCATGGCGGCATCGCGCCGGCCGAGCGGGTGCGCCGGGCCGACCGTTTGAGCGCCGAGGACCGGGAATCGATCTCTCGCGGCCTCGAGGCTGGAGCCTCACTACGTTCGATCGCCGTGTCGATCGGCCGCCCGGCGTCCACGGTGGGCCGGGAGGTCGCCCGCAACGGCGGCCGAGTCAAGTACCGTGCGGTCGCCGCCGAGCAACGCGCTCAAGAGCAGGCACGTCGCCCAAAACCGTCCGCCCTGGAGGACAACCCGGTGCTGTGCCAGCTGGTGATCGAACTGCTCGACAACGAGTGGTCCCCGGAGCAGATCGTGGGACATCTGCGGCTGATGCACGCTGGCAACCCGCATATGCGGATCAGCCACGAAAGCATCTACCGCGCGATCTACACGACCCAGTGGAAAGTGATCCCGCGTGAGCTGTGCGCCAAGCTGCGCACGCGCCGTCCCATCCGCAAAAACAAGAAGAACACGGTCAAGGGCCAGTGGCGTTCCCAGATCACCGGGGCCCGGCCGATCGAGGAACGGCCTGACGCAGCCAACGCCCGAACCGAGCTCGGCCACCTCGAAGGCGATCTCATCGTCGGAGCCAAGAACAGCCAGGTCGCGACGCTGGTCGACCGCAAGTCCCGCTACCTGACCATGGTCGCGCTACCCAGCCGTCACACTACGACGGTCATCCCCGCCCTGCAGCAGGCGTTCTCACTGATGGAAACTCGCCTGCTCAGCACTCTGACCTGGGACCGCGGTATGGAACTCGCCGGCCACCGGCTGCTGACCGAAGCGACCGGCGTCGACGTCTTCTTCGCAGCACCGCGCAGCCCATGGCAGCGGGGCACAAACGAGAACACGAACAAACTGATCCGGCAATACCTACCGAAAGGCATCGATCTGAGCCTGTACAGCCAAGCCGACCTCGACGCCCTGGCCGCCCGACTGAACAACCGCCCCCGCAAGTGCCTCGGCTACCGAACCCCGGCCCAATGCGTTGCCTTGACTCTTTGAATCTAAGCTATGCGTTCGACCTGATCAGTTCCTCACACGCGCCGAGGAGTCGCGCCGTGTGTGGGGAGTACCGACCGAATGCCGCCTCATGCGATGGCATCCTGATCATGTGAGTACGCGACGACGCGCTTTGAAGGCACACGGGGCTCGGCTGGCTCTGGACAACCAAGCTCTGGAGATTGCCGCGTTGGCGGAACGTGAGTGGCCGCGAACCGGAACTACCTGGAGGCAGCGCAGCCTCAAAACCGCACTCGCAGCGCACCCACCTGTGGAGCAGGAGCTGGACCCGCAGACAGCTGGAGAATATTTCGCTGAGTCATTGTCAGCAACCGGCGTTCACGCTGGGTGACAGCTGCTTGTGAGCTTGCTCCCGGTGGAAGAGGACGAGCGCCGCGGCGACGATACCGCCGATCTTCCAAGGGCACTTGCTGACGTTCCGCAGTGCCTTGAACCGCATCTTGAGCTGGGCGTTCGCTCGTTCGGCGAGGGCTCGGAGCGCACCGTGGACCTTGTTGTACTGGATCTGATCGTTGGTGAGTGTGCCACCCCGAGACCTCTTGTACGGCAGGCGAAACCCCATACCCGCATCGACGTAGCCGAGGTCGGCCAACGTGATCAGCCCGTCCTCGGCGGCCTTGGCCAGCGGGTCGAGGAGGCCGTGCAGGCGGGCACAGGTGAGATCGTGTTCACGGCCGGGCCGTACCTCAGAAGTCCACAGCGGGTCGCCGCCGGGGCTGGACAGGACCTGAATGTTGCCGCCGTGCTGCTTGTGTTTTCCACTCCACCACAGGTCGGCGCCGTTCGGGCCCAGGGCGCGGCAGCGGTCGGTTTCGATCAGCGTGCCATCCAGATGCAGGTGGGTGTAGCCGGCGGCCTTCGCCGCCGTGAGCGCCTCCTGTAGCGTCGGCGCCTGGGCCTTCAATACGGTGACCCCTTCTTCGACGTACCGATCACAGGTCGCGTGCGAGATGGCGTTATCGGCGGCCGGCCGGGCGATCCGAGCGCCGTCCACCAGCCAGCGGATGATCAGAACGGCCTGCTTGAACTCGCCCAGCGCCCGAGTGCCCGCGCGGGTGCGGCGCCGTACCCGCTCGGCGCGCAACAGCCCGGCCAGAAACAGCACAACCTCGCGCGGCATGTCCAACTCGGCTGTGTAGGTGATACTGGAGGTCACGTGAAGCCCTTGTGTGCGGTGCGGTGGATCCTTCGACAAGACCCACCCCTACCAGGGGCTTCACGCTTTTCTCTACTTGATCACTCCCACGCCCGCCGTGATCGGCTACACACGGTCATCGACCGTTGCTGACAACGTCTCACTGTCCGTGTGCGGTCTATGCCCAAGAGAAGTATGCGGTGAAGTAGGGACATGAGGGGTGAGAATCTCGGAAGTGACTTACGAGGCTGACGGTTCCGTGAGAACGTCCACTTGGATGTCCACGTACTGCTGAGCTGTTCTCGGACAGGGGTGTATGTCCCGTCCGCAGCGCACTTACTGCTTCGTTCCTCATAGCAAATAGACGAACTTGCGGCGCAGGGCTCGGGGCTGCGGGGGCGGTCGTCCCCAGATCCAGGGATGGGCGTGGGCGTTGAGCTGGGCGGTAGCGAGGGTGACCGCGTGGGCGATCTCGGTGGCGTCGGCGAAGGTCTGCCCGGCGAACGCGGCCCGGCGCAGCAGCCGCCACCAACCCTCGGCCAGGTTCAGCCAGCAGGCCTTGACCGGGATGAACACCTGGCGAATACGTGGATGCCGCAGCAACCACTGGCGGACCTTCCAGCTGGAATGGCTGGACAGGTTGTCGGTGATGACCACGATCGGGCCGCGTCGGTTGGCCCTGGCGATCTGCTGAAGCAGCCCGATCCAGCCGTCGCTGTCGCGTGAGGGCGCGCAGAAGGTGAGCTCGATGCCATCGCGGATGCGCAGGCCGCCGTATACCCAGCTCTTGTCGGTGCCGCGGGAGTAGGTCAGCGGCGCTTTAATCCGGTGTCCGTCGACCGACCAGCCGGGCGCGGGCGGGAAGGTGCGCGGGGTCACCGGTCCCAGCTCGTCGGCGCAGATGACCGTGGTACCGGGCGGCGGGTCGGTGTAGCAGCCGATGACCTCGGCCCTTTTGGGGCGAAGTCCGGATCGGTCGAGGTGGTCCAAGAGCGGGGATGGCGCCAGCGGACCTTCTCTTTGAGCAGGATCCGGCGGACCTGGCTGCGCGCGATGACGATGCCCTGCGCGCGGGCGGCGGCGGTCAGGCTGTCCAGCGTCCACTGCGGCGGGCCGCCCTCATCGGCCGCGGCCAGGTCCCCGGCCTCGTCGCGGACCAGCCGTCCGGGCGGAGTCGAGCGCGCTAGCGCGATGAGCTGTCCGCGTTCGAGCTCGGTGATGCGTGGTTTGCGGCCTGCCCCGGGTCGGTCGCCCAGGCCGGCCAGGCCTTCGGCGTTGAAGCGCTCGATCCGCTCGCGTACGGTCTGCATGTGACAGCCCAGCTTGGCGGCAATGGCGCTGGTGCGCAGCCCCTGCCAGCTGAACACGATGATCTGCGCTCTCATGATCCAGTCGGCCGGGGCATGACGGGCCCCGGCCAGCTTGCAGATCTGTCGTTTCTCTTCGGCGTCCATCGGTGGACGCGCATGCAGCAGTTTCGGCATGACAATCCCCCCTGAGACCATCATCACCCCAGGTCAGCAGGGATCTTTGACTCCATTCAGGAACGCAGCATTACCGGTGGTCTGTTAAATCCGGACGTAGAGGTTGAGGGCATGTCCGGCTCCGACGGTGTAGGCATTCAGAGGTTCGCGATCATGGTGTGAGCACCGCCCGCGCGGTGGGATGATCTTTGGGTGCCGAAGACCCCGGATCGCCGCCCGTCGTATGACGAGCTGGCCGCGTTGGTGGTCCGGCAGATGGCCACGATCGAGGCTCAGCGGGAGACGATCGCGCAGCTGGAAGCGACGGTTGAGCGGCTGACCGCGCGGGTCGCCGAGCTGGAACGCAGGCAGGGCCGCAACTCGGGGAACTCCTCGCTGCCGCCGTCCAGTGACACCTTCGTCCGGCCGGACAAAAAGCCGACGGCCAAGAGCGGGCGCAAACGGGGCCGCCAGCCCGGAGCACCGGGAAGCGGCCTGGCCATGGTCGATACCCCCGACGAGGTCGAAGACCACGTCCCGGCCGCCTGTGGCGGATGCGGGAAGGAGCTGTCGGCCACCGACAGCGTGGGCTATTCGCGCCGCCAGGTCCGCGACATTCCCCTGGCCACCGTCACGGTGACCGAGCACCGCGCGCATCGGTGCCGATGCGGCGGGTGCGGCCGCCTCACCAGCGCGGACATGCCCGAGACGGTGGCAGTGGTTATGACGACTTGAAACGGCCCCACCTGGGCGGCTTGAGCTGGACCCACCTCGGGCCGGTGGTGTGATCCCAGACCGACATGTCGGCTTGAAATGGCCCCACCTTTAGGGTTGCGGTGACAGGCTCGACCTGCTAGATCACGCGCGCCGCGGCAAGGGGGCTTGGTGGCGCTCACCAAAGTCGAGCTGTTCGACCAGATCCGCCGGGATTCGTGGCGTGAAGGCCTAGGCGTTCGGGCACTGGCCCGCAAGTACGGCGTGCACAGGCGACTGGTCCGCGAAGCACTGACGCAGCCCGAACCAACACCGCGTAAGACACCGAAACGGCGATCTCCGCAGTTGGAGCCGTTCAAGAAGGTAATCGACGAGTGGTTGCGCGCCGACCTGGACGCGCCCCGCAAACAGCGTCACACCGTCAAGCGGATCCACCGCCGACTGCTCGATGAGCAGGATGCGGCCGGGCTGTCGTACTCCACGGTGCGTGACTACCTCGCCAAGCGCAAACCCGAGATCCGCATCGAGGAGGGCCGGGCACCGGCCAAGGTGTTCATCCGCCAGAACCATCCGCCCGGCGAGGAGGCCGAGGTCGACTTCGGCGAGTTGTGGGTGAACCTGGCCGGGGTGCTGACCAAGTGCTACCTGTTCGTCTACCGCATGTCGTATTCCGGCAAGGCCATCCACAAGATCTACGCCACCAGCGGCCAGGAGGCGTTCCTGGAAGGGCACGTGGAGGCATTCACCCGGCTGGGCGGCACCCCGACCCGGCACATCCGCTACGACAACCTGACCGCGGCAGTGACGAAGGTTCTCTTCCGCGGCCGGCTCCGGGTGGAAAACCCCCGCTGGCGGCTGTTTCGCTCGCACTACCGCTGCGAGGCCTTCTACTGCGAGCGCGGCATCGAGGGCGCTCATGAGAAGGGCGGGGTGGAAGGCCAGATCGGCTACTTTCGTCGCAACTACCTGTCGCCGGTGCCGCAAGTGGACAGCCTGGCCGAGCTCAACGCCCGCATCGAGCACTTCGAGCAGCTCGAAGACGGCCGCCGGATCGGAGCACGGCTGCGCACCATCGCCCAGGACTTCGCGATCGAAGCGCCGCTGCTACGCGCGCTGCCTGACGATCATTTCTCTACCGGGCTGCTGCTGACGCCCCGCGTCGACCGCTATGGCCAGATCACCGTGCGCTGCTGCCGCTACTCGGTGCCGATTCATCTGATCGGCCGCACGGTGCGGGTGATGCTGCACGCCTGTGAGGTCATCGTCTACGACCGGCACCGCGAGGTCGCCAGGCATGAACGGCTGACCGGCAAGGGCACCGAAACCATCGTGTTGGATCACTATCTGGAGGCGTTGATGCGCAAACCCGGGGCGTTTGCCGGGTCGGTCGCGCTGGAGGCGGCCCGCATCGGCGGCGCGTTCACCGACGCCCACGACGCCCTGTGGTCAGCGGCCCGGCGCTCGCTGGGCGAACCCGGCGCGACCCGCGCGTTGATCGAGGTGTTGCTGCTGCACCGCACCATGGACGACGCCGACGTCATCGCCGGGATCCGCGCGGCGCTGTCGGTCGGCTCGTTCGCCGCCGACGTGATCGCGGTGGAGGCCCGCAAGGCGGCCGATGCCCGCGGCACCGGCCGTCCCACCCCGGGCATCGCCCGCCTGAGCGGGCCGGCGACGGTCCCGGCCGAAAGCCCCCAGGTGACCAGCCTGACCCGCAAACGCCTGGCCGAGCTTCCCCCCGACACCCGTCCGCTGCCCAGCGTGGATGCCTACGACCAGCTGCTGCGCCGCCCGGCGCCCAACACCTGCCACCAAAGCGACACCCACCACCAGGAGAGCGCGTCATGACCCGCAACCGGGGCATCACCGAACCCGCCGCCGAGGCCGCAATCGACACCGCCTGCCGCGTGCTGCGCCTGCCGGCCATCCGTGACCAGTTCGCCGACTGCGCCGACCGGGCCGAGCGCGAACAGCTCACCTACCGCGGATTTTTGGCCGAGCTTTTCATGGTCGAGTGCGACGAGCGAGATCGCCGCCGCGCCGAACGCCAGCTACGCGCCGCCGCCTTCCCCCGCCCGAAATGGCTCAAGGATTTCGACTACGACGCCAACCCCCACATCGAACCCGCCATCATCAACACCCTGGCGACCTGCGAATGGGTCGGCAAAGGCGCCCCGCTGTGTCTGATCGGCGATTCGGGCACCGGCAAGTCGCACCTGCTGATCGGCCTGGGCTCGGCCGCGGCGATGGCCGGCTTCAAGGTCCGCTACGTGCTGGCCTCCAAACTCGCCAACGAACTCGTCGAGGCCGCCGACGACCGCCAGCTCACCAAGACCATCAACCGCTACGGCCGGGTCGACCTGCTCTGCATCGACGAGCTCGGCTACATGGAACTCGACCGGCGCGGCGCTGAGCTGCTGTTTCAGGTGCTGACCGAACGCGAGGAGAAAAGCAGCGTCGCGATCGCTTCCAACGAGACCTTCTCCAAAGCGCACATGTTCGCGGCAACGTGTGCGAGGTGATGCCTAAGTTGTATAGGTTCAGCCCTCTGCCTTAACGGCGTCAGTGCTAATGAGCTAGTTCCATCCTGTCCTCGCAGGTCGGAGGGGGTGGCCTGGCGGTGTTGAGTGTGCTCTCTCCTGGTAGACGGCTGGGATCATGGGTCTCGATCGTCCGCCGGGGGCAAATGTGGATCTTCCGGCTTTCGTCTGCGCTGCCCGGCCTGGGGTCGTTATCGTCCGTGTCCTGGTGATCTCGCCAGGTAATCGTTGTCTTGTCGGCCGGGGGAAGCCATGTCGTCGCCGCTGCTGGAGCGCATCACCATGCGCCTGGTCGCGCTGGGCACGCACGCCGATCGGTTGCGCGAGCAACTGGCCGAGACCGAAGACGAGATGGACCGGCTGCGTGTGGCCGAGCAGGTGGTCAAGGAACTCCTCGCCGACGATCCCGCCGAGCAGCTCAACGCACCCGGCGAGCCCGGCGGTGAGCCGACGCCGTTCTACCAGGTGATGCTCACCCCAGCCCAGGCAGCAGAGCAGGCCTCCCAGGGGATAGAGCTGCGCCCCATACCCGTACCCGTACCCGCGTCCGTGCCCGTGCCCGGCGGTTTGCTGATCCCGCACCGTCACCACGCTGCCGGCACTGATGAGCTGCCCGCCGACTACCAGGCGCTACTGGCCGCGGTACGCGCCGCCGACGGCCCCCTCATCTGCAAGGCGATCTGCGCCCAGCTCAGCCTTTCCACCGAATCGGGGCAGGTCGAAGGCGTGCGGGCCAAGCTGAACCGGCTGGCCGAGCGGGGCTGGCTGCGCAAGACCCCCAGCGGCGCGTTCGCCCCCTGACCTCGGGCGGCCCACTGCGCCCACTGCCGCTTCCCGCAGCCCCTGGCCAGGCCCTGCCCGGGTGAAACATCCCGAGCGTGTCCCCGGCGGGGGCCTGGCGGCGTGTGACCACAACCAAAACCACGACATCGACAACGTCGAAGGCTTCGACGTCCGCCGAAGACACGCCCTCGCCTGTCTACTCCTGCATGCTGCCGCTGTCCACCCAAACCCTCACCTTCCTGGCCGACCTGCTGCGCGCTCATCTCAAGACCATCGGCTCGCGCTGGCGGAAACTGCCCGCCGGGAAGATCGCCACCATCGTGCTGGCCGTCTTACGCCATGACCAGCGCCTGGCCGACATGGCCGGCGCCAACAACGTCTCGGCCTCCACCGTGCGACGCTGGATGCTGGAGACCGTCGAACTGCTCGCCGCCCGCGCACCCCGCCTGGACCGCGCCCTGAAGAAGATCGCCAAAGCCGGTGGTGAGGTCGTCCTGCTGGATGGCACCCTGATCCGCACCCGCCGCCGCACCGGAGCCGACAACCGCAGGAACTACTCGGGCAAGCACAAGGCCCACGGGCTGCTCGTGGTGGCGCTCACCGACACCCGCGGCAACCTGCTGTGGGTCTCCGCCGTCCGGCCTGGTCGCGCATCGGAGATCACCACCGCCCGGCACAACCGCCTCACCGCCCGCCTGCGCGAGGCCGGGCTGGGCGCTATCGCCGACCTCGGCTTCGTCGGCCTGGACGACGATGACGACAATCCGGTCATCATCACCGGCCGCAAAGCCACCCGCGGCAGGCCCCTCACCCCCGCGCAAAAGCAGGTCAACCGGCTCATCAGCGCCGAACGCGCCCCCGTCGAGCACGGCTTCGCCACGTTGAAGGCCTGGCGCATCCTCACCAAGCTCCGCCTGGACGCCATCCACGTCACCAAGCTGCTCCGCGCGCTGATGGTCCTGGCCATCACCGAACACACCCGCTGACCGATGATCACCCACCATGATCAGTACCCACCACCAGCCAGAGCATGCCCTCAACGGATCACACCAGGCCCCTGACCAGCAACTTCAAGTTGGAACGATCTCAATGAGCTGACTCGTCAGACTGGTGGTCGGCGATCAAGTTGGCCGCGTCTGGAAGTGTTACGACAAAATGTGGCTTCCAGCAGTCCGATTCCTCGGTACCGATCTCGGCTCCGCATCCGGAACAGACGAGGTTGGGACCATCCAGCCCATCGAGGCCGCAGCATCCGTTCAGACGTCGGGGGTTGGGGTGGCGTTCTGCGCCCGTGACATCGTCAGGATGCAGGACGAAGCCGTTGTTCCAGCTGGACGTATAAGTCCCCGCCGCCATCCGGGCCTTGCCCGGAAGGTCATGGCCGGCTGATGGCGGAGCGTCCTCCAGGTTGATCTCAGCGGTGAGACGCCGCTCGCAACGGGCGCAGACGAAGAACGACATGAACGCCATTCTGGAGGTTGACCTATGTGCTGACCAATCGGCGCTCCTCATGCGATGGCGTCAGGCAGCCGTCCGGGATCGATCCGGTCGGCGAGATAGATCATGGCGCTCTCGGCGTCCATGCCGAACGCGGCGGCCACGAGTTTGGGGTCCATCATGTTGACCAGGTCGACCAGACGGGTGCTGCGGAGCATCCGAGGTGAGATGTCGCACGGATCCAGGACGTGGCTGACATAGGCGGTGGACGCTGGGGCGTGTCCGGCCTTGGTGCCTTTGGTGACCATCACGTGGGGGTTGTCGGTGCGCTGAGTCTCGCGGTGTGTCAGGCAGCGTTGCAGAATTGTCCAGCTGACGGGGTCCATCGGCACTGGATGGGGCCGCTGTCCCAGCCGGATCGTTCGGGCGGCGGAATCGATGGCGGTGATCTGCAGGTGGCGGACCTCGTTGCTGGAGGCTCCGTGGAGCAGGGCGAGGATTCCCAGCAGGGCCTCGTGTGGGTGAACCGCCGGATCGGTGGTCCATCGGCGAAACAACACACGCTGCTGGCTCAAAGTGAGGGTCTGGCCGGTGAAGCCCTTCGGCGCCTTGGCCGACAGGCCTCCGGTGGGGGCGACGAGCACGATCTTATGAGCTTTGGCGAAGCGGAAGAACTGCCGAACGATCGTCAGCCGTCGCGCCCGGCCTTTGGGCAGCACGGCCAGGAACGCGTCGATGTCGTGCACGTCGGCCAGGGCCCAGTCCTGCTTGCCCCGCTCGTTGTTCAGGAATCTGGCCAGGTCACGCACGGTCGAGAGCACCGCGTCGATGGTGGTGTCGCTGCGGGGCAGAGTCCCGGCCCTGCGGGCTCGTTCGCGTGAGCGCAGCAGGAAGGCGGCGAAGGACTCCACCGCCGGGCGCAGCGGCGCGGGAGTTGCGTCGATACGGCGCCTGCGTCGTCCCTCGGCCAGCCTTGCTGCCTGATCGACTGGCAGCGCCAGCCCGTGCTCGGTGAAGTAGTTCTCCAGGAGGCGGGCGAGAGATCCCATGGAGCGTCCCGGGCGGCGGGCGCGCTCCAGAAGGGCCTGCGGGTGGTTGAGGTGCTCGTCTTCCAGCAGTCGCCCAAGGCTGCTGATCATGGTGCAAGCGCGTCCGACGCTATAGCGGGCGGCCAGCTGCGCGATGAGGTCGCCGAGCCAAGGCGGCGGCTCGGTCAGGCGGGCGGTGAGGTTGTCGCCGGCGATGAAGGGCCGGTCGGGATGACGTTGCCAGCAGGCGGAGCACAGTCCCAGCCCGGCATGAGGGCGGACCTGGCCGCATCCGGCGCAGGCGCGCGGCGGCTGTTTGGACTGCCGGACGCGCGAGCAGTGGCCGCACCAGCCGGTGTCCTGGCGCAGATAGCCGGGGCGGCCGCAGCGCGGACACGGGAGCTGGTCGGCCTGCCGATCGGCTCGGCGCCGGCAGTCGCGACACAGGGTCGTCTCTTGGGTTCGCACCAGATGCCCGCACCTGGTGCACGCCCGTGAGCAGCGGATGCACACTCCGGTGTCGGCCTGCAAGATGCGCTGTTTGCCGCAGCCCGGGCAGGTGTCCTTCGCCGCCTCCTCGGTCAGTCGGCGCCGGCACCGGCTGCAGTGCTGCCGATCGGGATCGTGAAGGCCGACCGAGCCACCGCAGCCGACGCAGTCTCGTTGCCGTTTGCCCATCGCTCACGTTCGCCTTTCCCCGGTCACACCGGCGGCATCGACCGACCACCAGAGGAGGCGCTCTTCGGCTGGTCGACCGTCGCCCGCGGCGCCGGCGCGGGCCGCTCGACGGGCGTGGTGTCCACCTCGAACAGGTCGTTGGGAGTGCACTCCAGCGCGGTGCACAACGCCGCGAGGGTGGACAGCTTCATCTGGGCGGGTTCCTTGGTGAGCAACACCGATACCGATGCCGCCGACAGCTCCAACCCGGCCTTTTCCGCCAGCAGCCGCCGCAACTGGGCACCGGTCCACACCTCGCGCTGCGCCGCAGCCATCCGCAGCTTCCACCGAATCTTCATGGCGAGGGGTCCTCTCGGGTCAGTTCGCTCAGCGTGCCGGCCACCGCGCGTCGATAGGCGTCCTCGATGAAGGTGGCCGAGGGCCGGACATAGCGCATGGTCGAGCTGACCGTCCAATGCCCGAGCAGCTGCTGGATCGCGACCAGGTCGACGCCGCGTTCGTAGTTGTGCGTCGCGCACGCCCGCCGCAGCGCATGCGGGCTGAACCGCTCGGCGGCCGGGCGGCCCTCCAGTTCCATCAGATAGCGCAGCCGGTTGCGTATCGTTCCCGGATGCAGGCTGCCGCCGGACTCGTCGGCGAACAGCACCGTTGAGTCGGGGAACTTGCCGCGCACATCGTCCAGGAACCAGCGCAGCACCAGGTCCAGGTGGTCGAGCATCGGCACCCAGCGAGGCCGGGGCCCGGAGGTGCGAGCGCCCTTGCCGAAGCGGACATGCAGCTTGCCGAACGGACCCCGGCCGAAGTGCACATCGGCTTGATCCAGCAGAGCGCATTCCTCCGAGCGCAGGCCAGCGTGATACAGCGTTCGAAACAGCGCGTAGTCGCGCGCCGCGGGCGCGTACTTGCGGGCGGAGGCGATCCGAACCTTGAGGAAGTCGAAGAACTCCGTCACCCGCTCCGGGGTCGGCGGCGGCAGTTGGGCCGGGGAATCGTCGCCGACATGGCGGGAGGCGTTGAATTCATCGACCGGGCAGACCAGGCGGACCCCGAAGGCCGCCTCGATCTGGGCTGCCTTACGGGTCTGCAGGAATCGGTGGAACCCTTTGAAGATCTGCACGTAATCGCGGCGGGTGGAGGTTGCTCGGCCCGCCACTGCCAGGTCCCCGACGATTCGGTCGATGTCTTCGGGAGTCACCTCCCAGGCCAGACGCCCCAGGGCGGTCAGGGTCCGCTCCAGCAGGCCGGTGTCGTTGTCGATCGTCACCGGGCTGAACCCGCGGGCTGTCCACGAGGCCACGAAGGCCTCGACGCACTCGGCCTGGAACTGCCACGGGTCCGTGGTGATCGGCTCCTGCGGGACGCCACCGCCCTGGACGATCTGTAATCGCGACCGCACCACCGGCACACCTTCCTCGCACCTAAAGGATTAAGGCAGCACCTAACATAACGTGTCTACGCTTTGACAATCGGTGAAACGAGGAAGAACGAAAGATCCCAGGCACAAGCCGAGATCCCGCAAGACGAACAAGTACGAGCCCCAGATGGCTGGACCAAGACCTTCACCGACCCGCGCCTTTGCGCTGCGATCGTCGACCGGCTCACCTTCGGCGGCACCATCATCGAGACCGGCACCGATTCCTACCGGCTGGCCCATACCAAGGCTCAGCACAACGGCACATCCTGATCTCATCCTGCCCCGCGCATCGAGGCGAGGGCATCGCCCGCCCCGCCCCACCACGCCCGCCGTCGCGCCCGGCGGGCGGGCGATGCCCTCGCGGGGCAGGGGTTCGGGGGCGGCAGCCCCCGAGACCACAGACCGCACGATCATCTCGCCGCCTGCCTGCCTGGGGTGGGGCCATTTCAAGCCGCCATGTTTTCACTCAGTGATCAACAAATGGGTCCAGGTCAAGCCGTCAAATGGGGCCAGCTGAAGCCGTCCTAGCCAGTGGCAGGCGCGCCATCGTCGTACGGGCCGAATCTGCGAGCACTGGCCGCCTATCTGCTGGTGTTCCAGCACGTGCCGGTGGAACGCTGCGCCCAGTTGATCGCTGACGTCACCGGAGCCCGGGTCTCGCCGGGCTGGGTGTCGTCGATCCTGGCCGAGGCCGCCACCCTGGTCGCCGACGGCATCAAGGTGATCCGCGCGCTCCTGACGCTGGCGCACGTGCTGCATGTCGATGAGACCACCACCCGGATCGGGGCCGGGCGGCGCTGGCTGCACGTGGCCTGCACGAACACCTTGACCCTGCTCGGTCTGGGCGAACGCTCCCGCCAGGGTGCCAACTCCCTCGGCATTCTGCCCGAGTTCCGCGGGGTGCTGGTGCACGACTCGCTGTCGCTCTACAACGGCTACCCGCACGCCAGGCATCAACTGTGCGGTGCCCACCTGGTCAGAGAGCTGACCGCCGCGGCAGAGGACCATCCCGGCCAGCGGTGGCCGGTACAGATCCGCTGGGCGCTGGCCGAGTTGAACAAGCAGGCCGTCAAGGCCCGTGAGAGTGGGTTGACCGAGATCCCGCCCGAGCGGTCGCGGATCTACCTCGAATCCTTCCACCACGGGATCGCGGTCGGGCTGTCGCTGCATCCCCGCGCGCCGGGACGGAAACAGGCCCCGGCCCGCAACCTGCTGGAACGCCTGCGAGACCGGGCGGCTGACGTGCTGCGCTTCGCCGACTTCCCCGGCTGGGTGCCGTTCACGAACAACACGGGCGAGCGCGCGCTCCGCCCGGTCAAGACCCAGGTGAAGATCTCCGGCTGCCATCAATCCGAAGACGGCGCCGCGCACTGGCTGACCGTCCGCTCCTACCTCGACAGTGCCCGCAAGCACGGGCTGAGTGCCTTCGAAGCGATCCACCGCGCCTTCACCGGCAACCTCTGGATGCCCCCCGTCGCACTCAACGCCTGATCAGCGCGTATCACGCAGCGTCACAGAACCTTCTGATTGCTTACCCGACGGTAGCGAGTAGACGCTGGAGCTCAGGGGGCGGGGGCGCGTTGGACCAGGCACGCCAGTAGCGCTGGAGCCGTGTCCAAGGGGTGAGCCAGCCGCGCACGTGGCGCAGCGCTGACGGCCAAGACGGCCTGAGCTGGGTGTCGGAGCTGATTTTCCCCCCGATCCTCGACGGTCTGGCCACCGTTGGAATGATTCTCACCCGGTGAGGGGAGCGGTTCATCGCCCGGACCCACGGCGCCATCGGGCAGGCCGCTTCCGGCCAGCCAGGTGTGCCAGCAAAAGCAGAACGCGGCCATCACCAGCGTCTGGTGACGGCGGATCGCCAGGGAGGAACGGACCTGGAAATCGGCCCAGCCGAGCTCGTCTTTGACCTGCTTGTAGCCCTGCTCGATCCATGATCTCAGCGCGTACAGACGCACGATGTGCGCGAGGTCGGCCGGCGGGTGCGGGGAGTCGGCGGCGTAGCCGCCGGGACGGCGCAGGTTGGTGGTCAGATACCAGGTGCTCGCATCCGGCAGCATCGCCGGATCGGTGGTGGCGATCACCAGCCGGTAGGGCTCATCGGGACCCCACGGACCCAAGGAGGCATCAGCCGCCCACCAGATCTCGGTGTGGCCGTCACGGAAACGGCGCTGCACACGCGTCCAGTCGCCGGGATGCTCCGGCCCGCCCCAGACCAGGGCACAGGCGGCCTCGACCGGGGTGTGATCGGCGGAGGCGGGCGCCCACAGGCCCTTGCGCCGCTTGAGCGCCAGCACATACGCCAGCCCCAGCTGCCGTAGCTCGCGGCGGTAGTCGTCATTGTCGCCGTAGGCACAGTCGGCCACCACCGCGGTGAAGGGGATCTGGGCCTCCAGCGCCTTGGCCACCAACCGTGCGGCGATCTTCGGTTTGGTGGCGAAGTTCGGATCCGCCGTGCCGCCCGGCAGGCGACACGCCGCCGTGTACGGCTGGGCGTGCAGCGGCACATACAGCCGCTCATCAGCCCATAAAGTGGTGACGGTGACGATCCCGTTGTCGGTCTTACCGAGCCGGCCCAGCCACTGACGGGACACGTGATCGGTGGCGTGCCCGTCTTTGCGGTCGCCGCTGTCGTCGATCACCAACACCCCGCCCCGGTGCGGCGCAACCGCCGGATCGGCCCGCAGTAACGCCACCCGCCGGTCGTTGACCGCCTCGGGGTTCCACACCGATTCCGACAGGAAGTACTGCAGCCGCTGCACCGCCGGATCATTGATTCCCACCACGGGTTCGGCCCCGGCCAGGCAGGTCAGCGTCTTGTTGCGCTCGCGAGGCAGCAACAGCCCGGCCAGATACTCGCGAAACCCGCGCCGCTGCCCGAGCGCGGAGAACAGATCATCGAAACACGCCGCGTACTCTTCCAGCGGACCAGGCGCCACCGGGCACGGCAGACGAGCGGTCATCACCCACCCCCTGAAACGCTCGAACGAGCATTAATAAGGCGATACCCGGCATCATTCTTGATCCAACGAACCACCGTTACTGATCAAGAAATGCAGGCGTGACGTAACGTGATGCCCTTTCCGGGCACTGTTCACCCTGGTGACAGTTGAAGGGTGAGGTACCCCGATAGAAGCGGGGTACCTCACCCTTCAAAGCTGTCACCTGGACAAACGGTCGCTATCAGGTACCCGTCCTCATGGCAAGCCCACATCTTTTGATCAGTACGGACACAGAGACCCTCCCGGACTGACCGGGAGATCCTCTGATCTGGAACTGCCTTGGGAATCGAATCCCAGACCCCTTCATTACGAGTTAGAACACGATCGTCCAGGACCGTCCACAGCCGTCTTCTGGGCCTGCTCGGGTGGGGTTCATAAGGTCCCTCAGTCCATGGTCGTCCAGGTCTGTCCAAGCCTGTTGTTAGCATCCGCATTAGCAAGATTGGCATTTGTGTCTTTCCCGCTTTCGAATCGGTCATCGAACCGCGTGCAGGATCTCCATCGCCTGCAGCACGTCCGTGACGACGTGGTCCGCCTCATGCTCCTGGTTCGGCCAGGTCTGTCGGTCGACCCAGATGGTGCGCAGACCGGCTGCGCGTCCTCCGCCAATGTCGGCAACGAGGTGGTCGCCGATCATCCATCCCCCGTCGGCCAGCACCGCGCCACAGCGCTTGGCCGCGACCTCGAACAAACCGATATCGGGCTTGCGGATGCCGTCGACCCCTGAGAGCGCGTAGGCGTCGACGGCCTCGGCCAGTCCCGTCCGCTGGATCTTGCCGAGCTGGTTGTCCGCGGTGCCGTTGGTGACGATCGCCACCTTCCAGCCCGACGCCCGGAGTCGAGACAGCCCGTCCATCACCTCGGGTCGACAGCGAACGAGGTACGGCATGCGCTGGCGGTAACGGCTCCACAAATCGTCGACCGACTCAGGCAGGGTGAAGCGATCACGGACCTTGGTGAAGAATGCCTCACGGTGCGGGTAGCCGGCCCGGTCGAGAGCGATCAACCAATCAACCGCCTCACCGCCTAAGTCGTGTTTCTTGGCGAATTCCCCCGCCCATACCTGGAATGCCTCATCCAGGTTGATGAGCGTGTTGTCCAGGTCGAAGAGCGCGAGCCTCTGCACGACTGCCAGCTTACTTGGGGACATTTCCCTGCTCGTTTGTGTTTGGACGGCGAGACTATGAGGTCATCCGGTGGCAAGCCGATCCGGAGCGCAGGGCCGCCAGGCCCGAGCACCGGAAGCGGCGCGGCAGCTTCTTGTGATCTCGCGGCGGCCGATATGTGAATTGCTATGTGTTGTAACGCTCTGTTGGAGGACAATACGGGGATGACGGCTCGGCGGTGGGTTCTGGTGGGAACGGCTGTACTGGTGGCCGGTGTAGCCGTAATGCTGATCTGGCTGCAGTGGGAGAGCGCGAACAAGGTCGCGACGGCAGTGTCGGCGCTGGCAGGGCTGGCGGCGGTCGGGGTGGCGGTGTGGGCGAGCTGGCCTGCGGTCTCGGCTGGTGGCGGCCGGGTGCGTGTCAGGAAGACGGGGACGGCGACGGCTTCGGGGGCAGGGGCGGGGGATGCGAACACCGGCGTGGTGGGCAAGTCCGGAGCTGTTCCCGGAGATGTGGTGGTGCACAGAAGCGGGGACGCCAAAGCGTCGGGTGAGGGCGATGCCAACTCCGGTATCCGGTTGAACTGACGCCGTTCGAAGGGCAGGCGCGGGTATGGACGGCGGGCGCTGGAAGGGCGGTGTCCGGGAGAGCGGGACGGCGTCGGCCGAGTCGGGCGGGTATGCCAACACGGGTATCCATATCGGGGATGTCTATCGGGAGCCGGTGGCGCGGTCGGCGTATCTGGAGCAGGTTGAGCAGATCTTCCCGTGGAGGTTGGAGGGTCGCGCTGAGGAGTTGGCCGAGCTGGCGGCGTTCTGCTTGGGTGAGGGCGGTTCGGGTTATGTGTGGTGGCAGGGGCCGGCGTGGGCGGGTAAGTCGGCGTTGATGGCGACGCTGGTGTTGCATCCCCCGGTCGGGGTGCGGGTAGTGTCGTTCTTTATCACGGCCCGGTATGCGGGGCAGAGTGATCGTCAGGCGTTCTTGGATGTGGTGTTGCCGCAGTTGGCGGGGCTGTTGGGGCAGTCGCTGCCGCCGTTGCTGGGGGCGGCGACGCAGCAGGGGTGGTTCAACCGGTTGTTGAAGGAGGCCGCTCAGGCGTGTGTGCGGGCGGGTGAGCGGTTGGTGTTGGTGGTGGATGGGCTGGATGAGGATCGGGGGGTGACGGTCGGGCCGGGGGCGTACAGTATCGCGGCGTTGTTGCCGTCGGTGGTGGTGGAGGGGTTGCGGGTGGTGGTGGCTGGGCGGCCTAACCCTCCGGTGCCGTCGGATGTGCCGGTGGGGCATCCGTTGCGGGATGCGCGGATCGTACGGGCGTTGGCGCCGTCGGCTGCGGCGCAGGTCATCCGTGATGACGCTGAGCGTGAGCTGGAGCATGTGCTGCATGGGGCTGCTGCCGGGCGTGACCTGTTGGGGTTGTTGGTGGCCGCGGGTGGTGGTCTGAGCGTTGGGGATCTGGCGGAGCTGACCGGGTCGCCGGCGGGTGTGGTGCGTAGGTGGTTGCACGCGGTGTCTGGGCGGACGTTTACCGGTCGGGAGAGCCGGTGGCGGCCGGGTACGGGGGCGCGGGTGTTCGTGCTGGCGCATGAGGAGCTTCACGCCGCCGCGGTGGAGTCGCTGGGGGAGCGGATGCTGTCGGGGTGTCGTGACCGGATTCATGCGTGGGCGCAGGGTTATCGGGATCGGGGGTGGCCGGCCGAGACGCCGGAGTATCTGTTGCGGGGTTATCACCGGTTGCTGGGGTCGGTGGGCGATCTGGAGCGGATGGTGGCGTGCGCGATCGATGGGGCGCGGCTTGATCGGATGATGGACATCAGTGGGGGTGATGCTGCGGCGTTGGCTGAGATCACGGCCTGTCAGGCGGTGATCTGTGGGCAGGAGGAGCCGGATCTTTCGGTGATGCTGCTGCTTGCCCATACCCGCGATCGGTTGGCCGAGCGCAACGCGATGCTCCCGACCGGGTTACCCGCAGTATGGGCGCGGCTGGGTAACACCGTTCGTGCTGAAGCCTTGGCCCGCTCCATCACTGACCCCTACTATCAAGCGCAGGCGTTGGCGGCACTGGTGGAGGCGCTGGCCAGTGCGGGTGAACACGATCGGGCACGAACACTCGCCCACGAAACCGAGACCATAGCCCGCACCATCCCCGACCCCCGCGCTCAAGCCCTGGCGTCGACGGCACTGGTGGAGGCGCTGGCCAGTGCGGGTGAACACGATCGGGCACGAACACTCGCCCACGAAACCGAGACCATAGCCCGCACCATCACCAACCCCTCCCTTCAAGCGCAGGCGTTGGCGGCACTGGTGGAGGCGCTGGCCAGTGCGGGTGAACACGATCGGGCACGAACACTCGCCCACGAAACCGAGACCATAGCCCGCACCATCACCAACCCCTCCCTTCAAGCGCAGGCGTTGGCGGCACTGGTGGAGGCGCTGGCCAGTGCGGGTGAACACGATCGGGCACGAACACTCGCCCACGAAACCGAGACCATAGCCCGCACCATCACCAACCCCTCCCTTCAAGCGCAGGCGTTGGCGGCACTGGTGGAGGCGCTGGCCAGTGCGGGTGAACACGATCGGGCACGAACACTCGCCCACGAAACCGAGACCATAGCCCGCACCATCACCAACCCCTCCCTTCAAGCCCTGGCGTCGACGGCACTGGTGAAGGCACTGGCCCATGCGGGTGAACACGAACAAGCCGAGACCATAGCCCGCACCATCACCGACCCCAACTCTCAAGCCCTGGCGTCGACGGCACTGGTGGAGGCACTGGCCCATGCGGGTGAACACGAACAAGCCGAGACCATAGCCCGCACCATCACCAACCCCCGCGCTCAAGCGCAGGCGTTGGCGGCACTGGTGGAGGCGCTGGCCAGTGCGGGTGAACACGATCGGGCACGAACACTCGCCCACGAAACCGAGACCATAGCCCGCACCATCCCCGACCCCCGCGCTCAAGCCCTGGCGTCGACGGCACTGGTGAAGGCGCTGGCCAGTGCGGGTGAACACGATCGGGCACGAACACTCGCCCACGAAACCGAGACCATAGCCCGCACCATCCCCGACCCCTACGATCAAGTGGAGGCGTTGGCGATGGTGGTGAGGGCGCTGGCCGATGCAGGTCAACACGATCGGGTACGGACGCTCGCCCACGAAACCGAGACCGTAGCCCGCACCATCCCCGACCCCGACCATCAATTGGGGGGGTTGGTGATGGTGGTGAGGGCGCTGGCCGATGCAGGTCAACACGAACAAGCCGAGACCATAGCCCGCACCATCACCAACCCCCGCGCTCAAGCCCTGGCGTCGACGGCACTGGTGAAGGCACTGGCCCATGCGGGTCAACACGATCGGGCACGAACACTCGCCCACGAAACCGAGACCATAGCCCGCACCATCCCCGACCCCTACGATCAAGTGGAGGCGTTAGCGATGGTGGTGAGGGCGCTGGCCGGTGCAGGTCAACACGAACAAGCCGAGACCATAGCCCGCACCATCACCAACCCCTACTATCAAGCGCAGGCGTTGGCGGCACTGGTGGAGGCGCTGGCCGGTGCAGGTCAACACGAACAAGCCGAGACCATAGCCCGCACCATCACCGACCCCTACTATCAAGCGCAGGCGTTGGCGGCACTGGTGGAGGCGCTGGCCGGTGCAGGTCAACACGAACAAGCCGAGACCATAGCCCGCACCATCACCGACCCCTACTATCAAGCGCAGGCGTTGGCGGCACTGGTGGAGGCGCTGGCCGGTGCAGGTCAACACGAACAAGCCGAGACCATAGCCCGCACCATCACCGACCCCCACTATCAAGCGCAGGCCATTGCCTCAATCGTGAGGCACAACGACGTATCCCAAAATCGTCAACTACTCGCGTGGGGACTGAGTAGGTTGAGCCATGTTTATCTACTCAACAGCGTCGTAAAGGTTGAACCGGCCGCAGTTTGCCGACTTGCACAAGCCATAGAGCAGGCTGATCACAAGCCACGATAAAGAATCTTCGAAGCTCAGCAGGCTCGTTAAGGGCGAATGGCGCGTGGGCGGTGCTGGCCGCGACCGGCCGAAGAGCCGCAGCGCGGCCAGCGACCGCCCGACGCGCGGCGAGACGCCGCAGGCGGATCGGTTGAGTCGGCCTGGGGCGCGGTGTCGAAGTTGCCTTCGGTCCGTTTCCCCAGGCCGCTCGCCGAACCCGGCGTGCGACTTTCATCGCACCGGGCTCTCCACGGTCTTTGCCGTTAGGTGTGGGCAGGAGTCCAGGGGTTGGGGATCTTGTTGCCTCGGTAGCGGTACCGGGTGATCGGTATTGCCGCGACTCGTTTCAATTCGGTCCCGCCCGCCGTGATGGGTAGCCACTGCCCAATGGGTGTGGTGTATCGACGGCGGATGTCGCTCCACGTCCAGCGGTGTCGTTTCCAGAGCATCCTGATCACTCTGCACCAGGTGAAGTGGTCCAGACTGTCGAAGGTGCGTTGGGCGACGGCGTGCTTGAAGTAGGAGGCCCACCCGTGGGTGATCGCGTTGAGTCTCCTCAACACTGATTGCAGGTCCTGCTGCGACGTTCTGGGCGTGAGGGCACGGATCTTCGCTCTGACCGTCCGGATGGCCTGGTGGGAGACGAAGGTGTAGACGTACCACTTGTTGGTGCCTTGCTTGCGACGCCACTGGAGGCGGAATCCCAAGAAGTCGAACGCCTCGCTCATGTGCACGATCCTGGTTTTGGCTGGTGAGAGCCGTAGTCCCAGGAAGGCGAGCACGTGGGTGATTTCCTCGTGTAGGGCCTGGACGTCCTCGCGGGCGCCGAAAACGAGTACGACGAAGTCGTCCGCGTAGCGGACGAGACGCCAGTTCGGCATGGCATGGCGACGACGGTAGGCCCGTCGGCCAAGGGTGCTCATCGTCCCGCCGTCTTTCCAAGGACCGTGCAGGTGCTCATCGAGCGCCGACATGGCGATGTTGAAGATCAGCGGTGAGAGGATGCCCCCTTGCGGGGTGCCGGTCGGGGTGTCCCTGTGTTCGCCGAGTTCGGTCAAAATCCCGGCTTTGAGGAACGCCTTGACCAGCGCCAGTACGCGTTTGTCCTTCACGCGGGCGCGTATCCGGTCCATCACCGGTGGATGCGCGACGTTGTCGAAGGCCGCCTCGATGTCCGCGTCCAGCACCCAGCGGTAGCCGCGGGTGCCGAAGTAGTGGATCTCAGCGATCGCGTCCTGCGCGCGTCGCCGGGGCCGAAACCCGTAGGAGACCGGCAAGAAGCCGGCCTCGAAGATGGGTTCCAGCACCAACTTCAGCGCGGCCTGGACGACCCGGTCGGCCACCGTGGGAATCCCCAGACGGCGGAGTTTTCCAGCTCCACCGGGCTTGGGGATCAGACGTTCCCGTACCGGTAGCGGACGGAACGTGCCCGTCTTGAGTTGAGCACGCAGGTCATCCAGGAACCCGGAAACTCCGATGTACTCCTCGACCTGGGCGACCGTCAGGCCATCCACGCCGGGAGTGCGGGCTCCCATGTTGCCCGCGACCCGCTCGAACGCCATCAGCAGCGTCGCCGGGTCGTGCACGAGGTTGAACAGATCGTCGAAACGGCGGCCAGAATCGGCCGTTGCCCAACGGTGAAGCTTGGCCTGCATCTCCGATACCTGCCGTCGGGGCCCCTTGGGGACCTCATCCGGCCAGGCACCACCATTCGGCGGTGCGTCTTTCGGCATTACAGCCTCCATCCCTTCACAAAACCGCTGCCGTCCTTCGCCATGTGACCGGCTCTCCCGGCCTCGGACTACTACGACGGCTCCGCCCCGCCCGGCCCGTTCGACGGTCGGTGCATCTATCCCGATAGGCGGACTGGCTGTCTGCCCTTCGGGAGTCGCGACCAGGCGGTTCCCGTGTTCACACCGATTCGTTGGGTGGAGGAGGAGCCCGACTCTGTCCCAGCGGCCTCGTCATGGGTACGCCGCAGTCCTTCCCCATGACCTCCCGGGACTGGTTAAGGATCCCTTCCCGGAAGTTCCCGCCGCTCAAGCAGACGACGGGACGCACCGCGCCCGGCCCATATCCACCAGATTTGAGCCGGTACTACGTGTTGAAGGACGTAAAGACGCCGGTTCCTCGCGTACTCCTTTCCACCTCGCTCGCCGGACCCGCACCATCTGGCAGTACTGGCACGTCCCGGCTTTGTCAGGGCTGCTCCCGCCCTCCCCGGCACCACCCGGGTCAGACTGCCCTCAGCTACCCCACCCTGCTACGACAGGACGAAGGAGAGGGTCTTTCACCTCCTCGCGAACCGGTGCGCCGCACGGCGCACCGTTGAGTCGGCCTGGGGCGCGGTGTCGAAGTTGCCTTCGGTCCGTTTCCCCAGGCCGCTCGCCGAACCCGGCGTGCGACTTTCATCGCACCGGGCTCTCCACGGTCTTTGCCGTTAGGTGTGGGCAGGAGTCCAGGGGTTGGGGATCTTGTTGCCTCGGTAGCGGTACCGGGTGATCGGTATTGCCGCGACTCGTTTCAATTCGGTCCCGCCCGCCGTGATGGGTAGCCACTGCCCAATGGGTGTGGTGTATCGACGGCGGATGTCGCTCCACGTCCAGCGGTGTCGTTTCCAGAGCATCCTGATCACTCTGCACCAGGTGAAGTGGTCCAGACTGTCGAAGGTGCGTTGGGCGACGGCGTGCTTGAAGTAGGAGGCCCACCCGTGGGTGATCGCGTTGAGTCTCCTCAACACTGATTGCAGGTCCTGCTGCGACGTTCTGGGCGTGAGGGCACGGATCTTCGCTCTGACCGTCCGGATGGCCTGGTGGGAGACGAAGGTGTAGACGTACCACTTGTTGGTGCCTTGCTTGCGACGCCACTGGAGGCGGAATCCCAAGAAGTCGAACGCCTCGCTCATGTGCACGATCCTGGTTTTGGCTGGTGAGAGCCGTAGTCCCAGGAAGGCGAGCACGTGGGTGATTTCCTCGTGTAGGGCCTGGACGTCCTCGCGGGCGCCGAAAACGAGTACGACGAAGTCGTCCGCGTAGCGGACGAGACGCCAGTTCGGCATGGCATGGCGACGACGGTAGGCCCGTCGGCCAAGGGTGCTCATCGTCCCGCCGTCTTTCCAAGGACCGTGCAGGTGCTCATCGAGCGCCGACATGGCGATGTTGAAGATCAGCGGTGAGAGGATGCCCCCTTGCGGGGTGCCGGTCGGGGTGTCCCTGTGTTCGCCGAGTTCGGTCAAAATCCCGGCTTTGAGGAACGCCTTGACCAGCGCCAGTACGCGTTTGTCCTTCACGCGGGCGCGTATCCGGTCCATCACCGGTGGATGCGCGACGTTGTCGAAGGCCGCCTCGATGTCCGCGTCCAGCACCCAGCGGTAGCCGCGGGTGCCGAAGTAGTGGATCTCAGCGATCGCGTCCTGCGCGCGTCGCCGGGGCCGAAACCCGTAGGAGACCGGCAAGAAGCCGGCCTCGAAGATGGGTTCCAGCACCAACTTCAGCGCGGCCTGGACGACCCGGTCGGCCACCGTGGGAATCCCCAGACGGCGGAGTTTTCCAGCTCCACCGGGCTTGGGGATCAGACGTTCCCGTACCGGTAGCGGACGGAACGTGCCCGTCTTGAGTTGAGCACGCAGGTCATCCAGGAACCCGGAAACTCCGATGTACTCCTCGACCTGGGCGACCGTCAGGCCATCCACGCCGGGAGTGCGGGCTCCCATGTTGCCCGCGACCCGCTCGAACGCCATCAGCAGCGTCGCCGGGTCGTGCACGAGGTTGAACAGATCGTCGAAACGGCGGCCAGAATCGGCCGTTGCCCAACGGTGAAGCTTGGCCTGCATCTCCGATACCTGCCGTCGGGGCCCCTTGGGGACCTCATCCGGCCAGGCACCACCATTCGGCGGTGCGTCTTTCGGCATTACAGCCTCCATCCCTTCACAAAACCGCTGCCGTCCTTCGCCATGTGACCGGCTCTCCCGGCCTCGGACTACTACGACGGCTCCGCCCCGCCCGGCCCGTTCGACGGTCGGTGCATCTATCCCGATAGGCGGACTGGCTGTCTGCCCTTCGGGAGTCGCGACCAGGCGGTTCCCGTGTTCACACCGATTCGTTGGGTGGAGGAGGAGCCCGACTCTGTCCCAGCGGCCTCGTCATGGGTACGCCGCAGTCCTTCCCCATGACCTCCCGGGACTGGTTAAGGATCCCTTCCCGGAAGTTCCCGCCGCTCAAGCAGACGACGGGACGCACCGCGCCCGGCCCATATCCACCAGATTTGAGCCGGTACTACGTGTTGAAGGACGTAAAGACGCCGGTTCCTCGCGTACTCCTTTCCACCTCGCTCGCCGGACCCGCACCATCTGGCAGTACTGGCACGTCCCGGCTTTGTCAGGGCTGCTCCCGCCCTCCCCGGCACCACCCGGGTCAGACTGCCCTCAGCTACCCCACCCTGCTACGACAGGACGAAGGAGAGGGTCTTTCACCTCCTCGCGAACCGGTGCGCCGCACGGCGCACCTTTAAAGACGTAGAGAAAGTTCTCATCCGGAGCGAGCGAGCTATGATGATCTTGAAGCCATAGTGGCTACTTGGAAGTGTCGCCGGCCTCGGCTGTGCGCTCCTCGACGGTGGTGACGAAACTGCCCATGCCACGCTCGGTCCGAATCCATCGATCCTTGCGAAGAGCGTTCATAACCTTCTGCGCGGTCTGGGTGGCAATCCCGAACTCTTGGGTCAAATCGACGACCGAGGGGATTCGCTGGCCGGACTTGTACTGGCCCGTCTCGATGCGCTGGACGATGATGTCTCGCACCTGTCGCCACCTGGGCAGATCGTCGCGCAGCTCCGTCATGAGAACACGCTAGAAGCCCACAGTGCAGACCCTTCCACCAACACATACTGCGGTGTTCTATGGTGTACTACAGCATGGTGTGATTATGATGCGGACATGGCTGACGACGAGGGACCACGTCCGAGGGATAGGCGGAGGCTTCCGAACTTGCCGCTCTCCTCGGACAGTTCCGACCTTAGAGGCTGAAATGGCATAAAACGGATGACAGACACGGCAGGGGGTGAGGCATGACCGCGACCTTCCTTGGTGACGTGGAGCCGGTGGATGCGGCCGAGGAGCTCCGTAAGGCCCTGGACAGGCATGAGATCGCGGCCGATGTCTACGCCGGGCATGGCTTGGCGCTGGTGTCGGTCTGGATCGGCCTTGTCGTCTGGTGCGACGGAGAGCGTTTCTGGTGGCGAACCGGCTGGGACGATCAACGGCAGCGGTTCACCTACGCCTGGCATCCGGCGATAGACCCCGCTCGGGCCGCTCGCCGGCTCGCCTTCCGCTACAGCGATCTCCGCAGGAAGCACAAGCGCTCCAGGGAGAACCCGCCGTGATCGTCCTGGATGAGTGCGTGAGTCCGCATGTGGCGATGCTCCAACGCGTGCATGTGCGGCTGGTGTGGCAGCGTCCGTATCCGTCGCTGGAGCGGGCGCGGCCGGTGGCCTGGACCTGCTGGTGCCGGGCCACGGTGTACGAGCTGTGCGTGGGCGGAGGCCGTGCGTTCCTGCGGCGGACGGTCCAACTCGACAGCGGGCCCGACATCCACGAGACCTCTCCCATGCCCATCACTGAAGCCCGGGCGACCTGGACGGCGCTGCTGTCCGGAAGCGCCCGTTAAACGGGCGGGGCGGTGCGGGATCTGGAGGGACGCGCACCGCCCCGCCTGCCAGGAGTCAACCGGGTGACTCCTGGCCCACTCTTCCCCCGCCCCAGACAGCGGCCCCGTGTCGTGACCCGATCAAGAGGCCGGCTCCGTTGGCGGTGTCTGTCCACCCCCTGACGGACACCGTTCATCCCACCCAACCCCCACAGACGGAGTTGGCCTCGGGAAGACACGGCCTCCACTGCTGTCAGGGGCGGGGATGCACGGACAACGCGATGGTCAGCATCAGCGCGGAGAACCGAGAGGAGGCGGAAACAGTTGATGGTCCTGTCGGCGGTCGACCGGCTCCCCCATGGCCGGTGTCTCCACGGCTCGGTGCGCTGGACGTCGAATCCCCAAGGGATGGGGACGGGAGCTGAGTGCGTCGGCTGCGGGACCTGGTGGCGGCTGGATCTGATTCCGCCGGACATCGCGGCTCGGCTCACGGGGGGCATACCCCCTCCCGAGGAAGTATGGCCGCCCGTAGCCGGTCGTAGGCACCCATGATCTCCTCGGCTGCGGCGTCGGCACTGAGTCGGTCGGTGTGGATGCGCAGATGAAAGAACCCGGCGTCGGTGTTGGCCTCCATGTCGGCGAGGGTCTCATCCCATGCGGTCAGGCGCTTGCCGGTGTCGACGTCCCCGCGGGCGTGGGAGCGCTGTTCGGTGACCTCGCGCGGCACCCAGAGCAGCACGCGAAGCCAGGAGTCGGGAACCGTGCCGATGAGCTGGCGCAGGTCACGGATGTTGCCCATATGAGCGACGGGCACGTAACCGGCGGCGTGCCGGTCTTCGATCGCCTGGCGGTCGACGGCGTAGACGTTGCCGTAGCGGCGGGTCTCTACCAGCAGCCGCCCCGCGTCACGAAGCTTGTCCAGGTGCTCGGCGCTAACGAACTCATACCCGTGTGCCCGGCCGGTGCCGACCTTGAGCTTGGGCAGCAGCACGAACTGCGGATCGGCCTGGGTGAGGGCGGCGGTGATGGTGTCCTTGCCGCTGGCCGGCGGGCCATACAGAACGATCCCCTGTGTTCTCACGTGAGGATCCGCTTGAGGGCTTCGCGGGTCTGGTCGGCGAGGCTGATCGCCGCACCAAGTCGGTTGTCGACCGTGACGTGAGCCGTGGGCGGGCTGACCTCGACTTGGAGACTCTCCGCGTATTGCTCCCAGTTGTCCAGCTTCCACGCGTCGCGGGCGGCTCCGCGGAACTCGATGTATTCGCGCATGGACTCGGTGTCGCAGCGGACCCAGATCGCCGCCACGTCGACGCCCTTGGCCGCGCACCGGTTCTCCAGGCGGGTGAACCACGCCTCATCCTTCAACTCGGCGATGAACGGCGCGGACAAGATGGCCGAGGTCCCGACCTTGAGGTTGTCCCACGCGGTCTCCATCAGGCACCGGTACTCAAAGGGCCGGACCTCTTTGAGATACAGGTCGGTGTGGCGGTCGTGCGGGTCGCCGCCGAGGGAGACGAGCAACCGCTCGACGATGCACCGGGTCAGGGAGTCCTTGTCCAGGAACGCCCAGCCGGTGATGTCGGACAGGAAGCGGGAGAACTCGGTCTTGCCGGATCCGGCGTATCCGCCGACCAGGACGAGGATGGGTTTGGGGCTGCCTCCGCCGTGGCGTCGGCGCCAGGCGTCGACCACCCGGCCGCGCAACAGAGCCGGTGGGGAATCGCCCGAGGTGATGCCGCCGATGGAGACCTTGGTGAAGGCTGCTTCGATGACCTGGGCGGCGGCGTTGTCGGCGTCGGGATCAGCGGGTGCAGGCAAATCGGAAATCACGATTTCCGCTTTCTGTGATTCACCGGGCAGAGCGGGACGAAAGCCGAGTTCGGGCTCGGTGGTCTCATAGAGCAGGCAGTAAGCGCGCCGGTAATGCGGGCCGGGGAACGTCGTTCCGTGCTCGTGTCCCCACAGGGTTTGGAGACTGCCCGCGGGGACGCTCAGGCCGTGGCGGGCGGCGGCCTGGCGGAGCCGTTCGCCTGCGGCCTCCAGGGTCAGGCCGTGGGCTTCGCGGTGTTCCCGCAGGCGGGAGGGGGTCCAGCCGGGGCGCTGGGTCGTCTTCATTGCATACCTTCGCCTTCACGCTGTGGGGGTGGTGCGCGGTGTGCGGTCGTGCATGTGAAAACGCTTATGTAATTGGTCGTTGAAAGCAACTGCAGAAGCTTAACCAGCTCAGCGTGATACCGGAAACCCGCAGCTCACGGTGGAATTAGGTAACGCCGAAAGGCGAAAGACACCGCAGGGCAAGGGAGTAGGCGATGAACGTGGACCCCCAGCGGATCATCTGGGAATTGACCGCGATCCGGGCAGAGCTGGATGAGTTGGCGTGCCGGCTCGGTGAGATCACCGTTGTTCTTCGAAGACTGCCGCCTCCAGAGCGACGAGCCGATCCCCCAACTCCTTGATGCCCTGGCGCATCAGGGCGAGTTGGTCCAGGATCTCCGCGGTCGCGCCGGAGGTCTCCGGTTCGGTGGTCTCGGCGGGGGTGTCGCGGACGAAGACGCCTTTGCCTTGCTGGCCGATCACGAGGCCTTCGGTGCGCAGCACGCTGATTGCGGCTTTGACGACGCTGGCGGAGACGTCGAAGCGCTCGCCCAGTTGGGCGATGGATGGCAGGGCCGTGCCGGGGGTGAGGGTGCCGGTGCGGATCTGGCCGCGTAGTTCGTCGACGATCTGCAGGTAGGCCGGTCGGCCGGTCTTCTCCACCATTATCTGCTTCGTCTCGCTTCGTCTCGCTTCGCGGTGCTTCGTCTTGCTCCACTTTGTTTCGCTTCCAGTTGAGCACACCCAGGTAAAGAAACCAACCAAGCCGTCGAAGAACCCATTGACAGCTTAGAATGCCAAGTATTCTATGTATTCCAAGACTTCTATCTAGCAGAGGACACGATCACCATGCGCACCATCCCTATCCCCGTCGACGTCACCAAGTTGCAGATCACCTGCGTCAAGCCCGCCAAGCCCCGCCTCGTCAACAAGGACACCGGCGAGATCAAGCGCGACAAGGACGGCAACGTCATGTACGAACTCACCCTGCTGTTCGAGGACGACTTCGGCCGGATGGAACTGGTCAAGGTCAGCACCACCCCCGAACCGCAGGTCATCGCCGGAGAGGAGATCGTCCCGGTCGGCCTGGTCGGCTACGTCTGGGAACAGGGCGGACGCTGGGGCATCTCCTACCGGGCCACCTCCTTCCTCCCCGCCGGCTCCACCCCCTCCGCCCCCTCGGTCAGAACGGGGGCGGACCTGTGATCGACCTCGGCCACCCGTTACTCAAGGTCCTCGCCGCCCTGCTCGTGCTGATCGCCTGGCGGCGCTGGGCTCCGCTCTCCTACTGGTACGTCCTCGTCTTTCCCCGTAAAGCCGTCTGGCTGCGCTGGACCTGGCGGCACGTGGCCTCCGGCTGCGGGCTGACCAAGAAGCGGCACCGCTGGTGGTTCACCACCGTCCCCGGCCTCGTCGCCTCCACCGGCGTCGTGCAGGTCAAGCGGCGCTTCCAACGGGTCGCCGTCGACACCAAGCCCTGGATGGGCCTGCCCCGGCCGGTGCGGCACGGCTTCCGCATCACCTTCCACCTCCTCGACGGCCGGGTACCCGACGACTACGCCAAGGTCTGCGAACGCCTCGCGCACGCCTGGCGAATCGAAGCGGTCCGCGTCGTCGGCTCCCGGCCCGGCCGCGTCACCCTCCAAGGCATCACCCGCGACCCCTTAACCCACGTCGCGCCCGCCACGCCTCCGGCTGAGCCGCGCGACGGCTGGCGGGCCGATGATCTGCTGCGGCCCATCGTCGGGGTGCTGGAAACCGGCGCGGCCTGGCGGATGGACCTACGGCTCATCCCGCACTGGATGAACGCCGGCGCCACCCAATCGGGCAAGTCCAACCTGATCAACGCGCTCATCGTCGGCCTGGCCCCGCAACCGGTCGCCCTGGTCGGCTTCGACCTCAAAGGCGGGGTGGAGCTGTCGGCCTATGCCGCCCGGCTGACCGCGCTGGCCACCAGCCGCGATGAGTGCCTCGACCTGCTCAGTGACCTGATCGCGGTGATGGGTGCTCGAATGCTCGCCTGCCGCCGCTCCGGGGTGCGCGACATCTGGCAACTCCCGGACGCCGCCCGTCCCATCCCGGTCGTGGTCCTGGTGGATGAGCTGGCAGAGCTGTACCTGACTGCGGACAAGGCTGAGAAGGATCAGGTCACCCGGACTGCTACCGCGCTGCTGCGCATCGCTCAGCTCGGCCGCGCCTTCGGCATCCACCTGGTGCTGTCCGGTCAGCGGATCGGCTCCGATCTCGGCCCCGGCGTCACCGCGCTCCGTGCTCAGATCGGCGGGCGGGTCTGCCACCGGGTCAACGACCCCGAAACCGCGGTGATGACGCTCGGCGACCTCGATCCCGACGCCCTGGTAGCCGCCCGCTCCATTGCCCCGGAACTGCCTGGCGTGGCCGTGATCACCGGCTCCGACGGTCGCTGGTATCGCGCCCGGTCCGGCTACGTCTCCACCACCGCCGCCGAACACGCCGCTGGCACCTACGCCGACATGACCCCCTCGTGGAACCAGGTCGCCGCCTCCGGCCTCGGCCACGAGCTCCCGCTCCACGACGACGCTCCCGAACTCGCCGCCTGACCGCCCCTCGCGACCCCTTGGAAGGAGGCCCCACCGTGACCACGACCGCGCCCCGACTGGCCGTACGGCTGGCCGACTCCACACCGATGCTGATCCTCGCCGTGATTGCCGGGGCGGGCAGCTTCACCCACATCCGCGACACCGCCACCGAACACGGGCAATCCGGACCGATGGCCTGGGCCGTGGCCATCTGCGTCGACCTCACCTGCGTCATGGCCGCCCGAGAACGCCAACGCGACAAGAAGACCGGACGCCAGCGGGACGGCTGGATCTCCTGGCCCACCCTCGTCCTCGTCGGCGGGATCGTCCTGTCGCTGGCCGCGAACCTCGCTCAAGCCGAACCCTCCGCCTGGGGCTGGATCACCGCCGCGACCCCGGCCGGCGCGTTCCTGATCGCCGTCTCCATGCTGGAGCGCCGCGCCACCGAACCTCGTCCTGAGCCGTCCCGAGCGCTCGTCCCCGTCCCGGACGCCGTACCGGAGACCGCCGCAGAACCCGTCACCGTCGTTCCGCTGACCGGCCTCGCCGCACCCGGCCAGAACGGACCGCAGCACGGCACCGAGAACGGCCAGAACGACGCCGGACCGGCGGGCGCGCTCGTCGACTACGCGCGCCGCATCGCCGACGAACACCACGCCCGGCACGGCAAGCCCATCACCCGCGACACCCTGCGCGCCCGACTCGGGGTGTCCAGCCAACTCGCCTCCGACCTCCTGCACGCCCTACGCGACAGCCCCGAACCCGCCTGAACACAAGGAGAACCCCCATGACCGCCACCGCCCCCCGCGCCGCCCTCATCAAGGGCCTGCACGACCTGGCCGCCTTCCTGGAAGCCAACCCCGAGATTCCCGTCCCCGACTTCTCCGGACTCCACTACTTCGCCCGTGGCACCGACACCGAGATCCGCGCCGAGATCGACACCATCGCCGCGCTCCTCGGCACCGAGACCGACGCAGACGACCCCGACCACGGCCACTACCGGGCCGTCGTCACCTTCGGACCGGTCGAGTACACCGCCGTAGGCATCCCCGCCGCTTCCCGCGCCCGGCATGTCGCCGACACCTCGTATGCGGGCTGCATCGACCCCGACCCCGTCACCTCCGCCCCCAGCACCTCGACTCGCGCCGCCTGATCTGAAGGAGACCCCCATGCGCATCCGTATCGACGGCACCTATGCCGAAATCGCCTACACCGTCAACAAGATCCGCACGATCCTCCCGATCGGCTCCATCTCGCCGATCCGGCCACGCCACAGACGCCCCTACACCTGGCGCGTGTTCATCGACACCGCCCCCAAACCCCACGCAAGGAGATGGATCACATGACCGACGCCCCTGACGACCACGCCTCGTCCGTCGACATCGCCCCGAAGCGGTGGCTGTGCTGCCACTGCGGAGGAACCGGCGTCGACAGCTACGGCCCAACCTGCCCGCACTGCGAAGGCCTCGGCTTCTGCTGAGAGCCTTCGGCGCCCCCGGCGTGACCACACATCCGCCAAGACGTCCGCCACGTCGGGGGCCATCCCGCACCGAACCCCGAAAAGCCCGGAAGGGACCCACCCATCATGCCAAGCACCTACGCCGTAGCCGGACTCATCACCCGGCTCCACGACCCCCAATACGCCCGCTGGGCCTTCCAAGTCCGCGCCACCGGTGGCTGCCGCCAACCGATCCACCTGCGGGGCCGCGTCGACCACCTCGACCCCGCCACCGGGAACCGTCTGCACAGCTACAGCACCACGGGCGAACCGGACGGTGTCCTTCGCGTCCCGTGCAAGACCCGGCGCGCCTCGCGCTGCCCGGCCTGCGCCGAGACCTACCGGGCTGACACCTACCAACTCATCCGCGCCGGTCTGGTAGGCGGCAAGGGCGTCCCGGAGTCGGTCACCGCGCACCCCTGCCTGTTCGTCACCCTCACCGCTCCGTCCTTCGGTACCGTCCACACCCGGCGGGAGAAGAACGGCACCGTCCTGCCGTGTCACGCGCGACGCGATGCGGCCACCTGCCCACACGGGCGTGTCATGTCATGCACCGCTCGGCACGGGGCCGACGAAAGTCGCCTTGGTGAACCACTCTGCCCGGACTGTTATGACTACGCGGGCTCGGTGCTGTTCAACGCGATGTCCCCGGAGTTGTGGCGGCGCTTCACCGAAGCTCTTCGCCGACGCGTCGCCAAGAACGCCGGGCTGACGCAGCGGGAGCTACGGGAACAGGCCGTGATCTCCTTCGCCAAAGTCGCCGAGTACCAACGGCGCGGCGTCGTCCACTTCCACGCAGCCATCCGCGTCGACGGCCCCGAGGGGCCGGCTACACCTCCACCGGCCTGGGCGACAGCCGACCTGCTGACCGATGCCGTGCAGCACGCCGCCTCGGCCGTCGCGATCACCGTCCCTGCGGTACCTGGCGAACCCGCGCGGGCCTTCCAATGGGGCGCTCAACTCGACGTTCGCGAGATCACCATGACCGGCGACCTCACCGAACAGGCCGTAGCCGCCTACATCGCCAAATATGCCACCAAAGCCGCCGAGTGCGTCGGCACCCTGGATCGGCGGATCAATCCCCTCGACGATCTGACCGCCCTGCCGATTCGCGACCACGCCCGGCGGCTCATCGCCGAGTGCCTGCGCTTGGGTGCCTTCGACGAACTGACCGAGTTCCGGCTCATCAAATGGGCGAACATGCTTGGGTTCCGCGGCCACTTCTCCACCAAGAGCCGCCGCTACTCCACCACCCTCGGCGAGATCCGCGCCGCCCGCACCGAGTACATGCGCGGGGAAGCGATCACCACCGGTCGACTACCGCTCTTCGACGAGGACACCGTCCTCATCGTCTCGCACTGGGAGTACGCCGGACAGGGCCACTCGGCAGGCGACGCCCTTTTGGTAAGCGCCCTTACCGGAAACCGTCTGTCCACCTTGCCCGGGGGTGGCTCATGACACGGCTCCTTCTCACCGTTCCCGAAGCTGCGGCTGCCCTGGCGGTCTCCCGGAGCAAGCTCTACCAGCTCATCGCCTCCGGCGCGGTCGCCTCGGTCCGGATCGACGGCTCCCGGCGGATCCCGGTCTCGGCTCTGCAGGACTACATCACTGGCCTGACCTCGGCGGAGCGTGCGGCATGACCAAGCCCCTCGCCGACACCTCTGACAAGCCGAACAAGAAAAGCGCGCCCAAGCTCCGCGACGGCGTCATGAAGCGCGGAACCACCTGGTCCTACGTGATCCGCGTCAAGGATCCAGAGACGGGCGAGAGCAAGCCGAAGTGGGTGGGTGGCTTCGCCACTGAGGAAGCTGCCAAGGCTGCTCGTGACGAGGCACGCGTGAACGCTCGGCGCGGCGAGTACGTCGACCGGAACGAGATCACCGTGAGCGAGTACCTCGATGATTGAGATCGTTCCAACTTGAAGTTGCTGGTCAGGGGCCTGGTGTGATCCGTTGAGGGCATGCTCTGGCTGGTGGTGGGTACTGATCATGGTGGGTGATCATCGGTCAGCGGGTGTGTTCGGTGATGGCCAGGACCATCAGCGCGCGGAGCAGCTTGGTGACGTGGATGGCGTCCAGGCGGAGCTTGGTGAGGATGCGCCAGGCCTTCAACGTGGCGAAGCCGTGCTCGACGGGGGCGCGTTCGGCGCTGATGAGCCGGTTGACCTGCTTTTGCGCGGGGGTGAGGGGCCTGCCGCGGGTGGCTTTGCGGCCGGTGATGATGACCGGATTGTCGTCATCGTCGTCCAGGCCGACGAAGCCGAGGTCGGCGATAGCGCCCAGCCCGGCCTTGCGCAGGCGGGCGGTGAGGCGGTTGTGCCGGGCGGTGGTGATCTCCGATGCGCGACCAGGCCGGACGGCGGAGACCCACAGCAGGTTGCCGCGGGTGTCGGTGAGCGCCACCACGAGCAGCCCGTGGGCCTTGTGCTTGCCCGAGTAGTTCCTGCGGTTGTCGGCTCCGGTGCGGCGGCGGGTGCGGATCAGGGTGCCATCCAGCAGGACGACCTCACCACCGGCTTTGGCGATCTTCTTCAGGGCGCGGTCCAGGCGGGGTGCGCGGGCGGCGAGCAGTTCGACGGTCTCCAGCATCCAGCGTCGCACGGTGGAGGCCGAGACGTTGTTGGCGCCGGCCATGTCGGCCAGGCGCTGGTCATGGCGTAAGACGGCCAGCACGATGGTGGCGATCTTCCCGGCGGGCAGTTTCCGCCAGCGCGAGCCGATGGTCTTGAGATGAGCGCGCAGCAGGTCGGCCAGGAAGGTGAGGGTTTGGGTGGACAGCGGCAGCATGCAGGAGTAGACAGGCGAGGGCGTGTCTTCGGCGGACGTCGAAGCCTTCGACGTTGTCGATGTCGTGGTTTTGGTTGTGGTCACACGCCGCCAGGCCCCCGCCGGGGACACGCTCGGGATGTTTCACCCGGGCAGGGCCTGGCCAGGGGCTGCGGGAAGCGGCAGTGGGCGCAGTGGGCCGCCCGAGGTCAGGGGGCGAACGCGCCGCTGGGGGTCTTGCGCAGCCAGCCCCGCTCGGCCAGCCGGTTCAGCTTGGCCCGCACGCCTTCGACCTGCCCCGATTCGGTGGAAAGGCTGAGCTGGGCGCAGATCGCCTTGCAGATGAGGGGGCCGTCGGCGGCGCGTACCGCGGCCAGTAGCGCCTGGTAGTCGGCGGGCAGCTCATCAGTGCCGGCAGCGTGGTGACGGTGCGGGATCAGCAAACCGCCGGGCACGGGCACGGACGCGGGTACGGGTACGGGTATGGGGCGCAGCTCTATCCCCTGGGAGGCCTGCTCTGCTGCCTGGGCTGGGGTGAGCATCACCTGGTAGAACGGCGTCGGCTCACCGCCGGGCTCGCCGGGTGCGTTGAGCTGCTCGGCGGGATCGTCGGCGAGGAGTTCCTTGACCACCTGCTCGGCCACACGCAGCCGGTCCATCTCGTCTTCGGTCTCGGCCAGTTGCTCGCGCAACCGATCGGCGTGCGTGCCCAGCGCGACCAGGCGCATGGTGATGCGCTCCAGCAGCGGTGACGACATGGCTTCCCCCGGCCGACAAGACAACGATTACCTGGCGAGATCACCAGGACACGGACGATAACGACCCCAGGCCGGGCAGCGCAGACGAAAGCCGGAAGATCCACATTTGCCCCCGGCGGACGATCGAGACCCATGATCCCAGCCGTCTACCAGGAGAGAGCACACTCAACACCGCCAGGCCACCCCCTCCGACCTGCGAGGACAGGATGGAACTAGCTCACTGGATCGAGGATCACGCCATGGAGATCAAGCCGGGGACGCTTGAGGACTACCGGATCACCATCCGCCTCTATATCAAGCCCCACATCGGGAAAACGAAGCTTCAGGCGGTCCGGCCCTCCACGATCACCAAGCTCTACCGGGATCTGCTCGCCAGAGGCGGGCGCGGCGGAAAGCCCCTGTCGGTGTCCACCGTCGTCCACACGCATGCGATCCTGCGGCGGGCCTTCCGTGATGCCGTCGAGGTTCACGAGTACCTCAGTAGCTCGCCTGTCGACAAGGCCAAGCGTCCGCGTGGCGACTGGCGGGAGCCCGGCATGATCTGGACCCCGGCTCAACTCCGGACGTTCCTCGCGCTGGCCCGTTCACACCGACTGTTCGCCTTCTTCCACCTGGCCGCCTACACAGGCGCGCGACGGGGTGAACTGCTAAACCTCCGATGGCCTGACGTCGACCTGGGTGGAAAGCAAATCACCATCAAGGGCTCAACGGGCGTAGTCGACGGTGAGCACATCGAGGGCACCACGAAGAGCGGCCGGACGCGCGTGGTGACCATCGACGATGGCACGGTTGCTGTCCTCCGGAAGCACAGAGAAGCGCAGGACGCCGAGAAGCTCCGCGGCGGCGAATCCTGGAAGGGGGAAGAGGACGGACATGTCTTCACGACGGCCTGGGGCGGAGCCATCTATCCGACCACCGTGACGGCGCTGCCAGGCAAGCTCATCAAGGCGTACAACGAACCGGAGGACAAGGATCAAGCCCCCGTCCATCCGCTTCCCTACGTTCGGCTGCATGACCTTCGGCACATCCACGCGACCACGCTCCTCCTGGCCGGCGTTCCGGTGCACATAGTCGCGACTCGACTCGGACATGCAGACCCGGCCATCACCCTTCGGGTATACGCCCACGTGATCCGCTCCGCGGAAACCGCCGCCGCTGAGATCTTCGCCAGAGCCCTCGAATGAGCCCCGTAGAGCCTGTTCGCCCAAGGTCTCTGATCTGACCGGATCAGAGACCTTTTGGTTGGCCTCGAACCAACGTGGCCCGGGACCTGCGCAGGTCGCAATACGGTGACTACTGACTCACCTGCCCCTTGAGTTCGAGTCCCTTTTCAGGGAGGGGAGCGAGGGACAGGACCTCGCCTAGCTGATGTGATTCACCCAGAGGCCGATGGGAACCGATGCCGCGGCAGACGCGAGGAAGCCGAAGAGGAAGAACATCCACTCGCGACGCCGCTCCGCGCGAATGGTGGCTTTGGTCTCACCGACGAGAATTTGCCGGATCTTCTCGGCTTCCTCCGTGTTGATTTCGAGGAGTCGCTGCTGTTGCTCGGCCTCGACAAGCAAGGTCTCGCGGGCAGCCTGCTGAGCTTCGAGATCGCGCCGAAGCTCGTCCATGAGAGTGGTTGCTTCGGCGAAGGCAGAATTGACGCTCTGGATACGGTGCCGGAGTCGTTGGCCGGGGTCTTCTTCTGCGATGGCGAGACGTCTCGCCTGCCTCCGCCAGAGGAAACGGATGGCGACGCCGATTGCTCCCAAAGCGAGTGCGAGGAGGAGCCCGCCAACCCATTCGGGTATCCATTGGTGCTCCCCGAGTAGCCGTATGCCGGAGAAGACCCCAGTAGCGGCGAAGCACACGATCGCAAGACCGTCGCTGATGTCGAGCAGGCGTGAGAGTACCTTCCGTAGCATGTCACCCATTGCATAGCCTCAGCGGAGGAAAGGGCTTGGCCGTGATCCAATCGCTATCGTCCGACGGGACAAGGCCTGTTGGAGTTCATTGAAGATCGCCATGAGAGAGCATGATCAAACATGCCCTTGCCCCTGTCGTTTAGCGAACGATGCCAGAGCCTCGTCATGACAATCAGTTCGCTCCCCAGCCAGCACTAAGCGCTCCTCACAACGAGCTGTTAGCAAGGGTGTTAGCAAAAGGCCCCCACCGGTGTCCGGTGAGGGCCTCTGAGCTGGAGCCGCCTTGGGGAATCGAATCCCAGACCCCTTCATTACGAGTGAAGACACGATCGTCCAGGACCGTCCACCGCCGTCTTCCGGGCCTGGTCGGGCGGGCTCTGCGGGGTCTCTCAGTCCATGGTCGTCCAAGGGTGTCCGGGTCTGTCGTTAGCATCCTCGTTAGCAAGATCATCTGATTGGATGCTCAGGCGGGAGGGGATCACGCACCTTGTCGATGCGCCGCTTACTGCTCGCACCGAACTCGGCGAAGTTACGTCGCCCTTGAGTAAGGCTCACCCCGCGGTTGGGACCGCCACGAACCTCGTCGGCGTCATGCTCGTCTTGGCCGTCGTCCTCCCAGAAGCACACCGGGCAGATCTCGTACATGCCCCGCTCCTCAAGTGTGAGGAACCCGCAGCACGGACATGGATACAGCTCGTCGCCTTTCGGCCGAAGGACGTTCACGAACACCATTAACTCAAGGTAACGCCCCTGCCCAACGGGCAATGTCGGCAACTGATCACTTAATTACGAGTCAACGGCACGGCCCAGGTCGGCAGGTTCGCGCCTTGGCCGGGCGATAGATACGGGCCGGTGGGATGTGATCGCGTAAGGCGGCGTTGCTGTACAGCACTTCTCGTGAGCTGCGGCGCGGCTTCTCGGTCAGCGCTCGCTGCGCAGGATCTCCATCGCCTGGAGTACGTCCGTGACGACGTGGTCCGCCGACTTGCTCAGGTCGGCGTCCGCGCCCCGGGCCGGGGGCTGGGGCAGCAGGTGGCCCTCGGTGGCCGCCACCCGCCAGACCTCGTGGCCCGCGGCGGTGAGGTCCAGTGCCTGGTTGTCCGGCAGGTCCCTCTCGTCGCCCTTGTGGATGATGTAGCTCACGTTCTTCGCCCCCTCGGTCAGGGGGACGCGGAAGTGGACTCCGAATCCGTCCTCACCCGCCGGCTGGAGCGGGGTGGCCCACTCGGTGGGAGTGGCCACGTCACCCCACAGGTGTAGTCCCCAGCCCTGGTAATTCCCGTCCGGCCGGTGGTAATGCAGGATCGCGACGTTCTCGGCCGCGGCCCGGGTCGGATGGACCTTCGCCACTTGTCGCCCTACGTGACGCCATCCTGCGGTTGCCTGCTTCGGAGTTGCAACACGTGCTTGATCCCAAGGGGTTATTGCTCAGAAGCGCGGCGTGTGGTGCTTCGGCGCGACCTTGCCTCCCCGAGTCCGACAGGCGCTTCCTGTCGGCGCCTCGCACATCGGGCAGTTGACTGTCCTGTGGGTACAGACAGGTCACACCGCACACTCACTGGCGTCATCTGCGCTTGAGACGACTATCGATATCCATATCGATATGGCGGAACTACCCATATTGATATTGGACATCACTGGATAGTTTCTGATCTTCTCTTCGGCATGACACAACATCTCCGACTGCGACTAGGGGTCGCGACATTGACCGCTTCTGCGCTGCTGGGCGGCCCCGCCCATGCGGCGAGTGCCGTCACCGGCGAGACGAGGACCTCCAGCGTCGCCGCCCGGACGGGGAGCAACGCCTCCTCCGGCTCCGACCTCAGCAAGACGCTGCAGGAACTCGAGAAGTCCTACAACGGGCGTATTGGTGCAGTGGGCATTGACCTGGGGACCGGTAAAACGGTCGGCTACCGGGCCGACGAGCGCTTCCCGTTCAACTCCATGTTCAAGGTGTTCGCGTGCGCGGCAGTGCTGCACAAAGCGCGCACCAGCGACCCCGGGCTGATGGACAAGGTGGTTCGCTGGACGCCGGCCGAGCTGGCCGAGCTGACCGCGAACTCCCCAGAGACCACTGAATACACCGACACCGGCATGACACCTGCACAGCTGTGCCGCGCCGGGATCACCAAATCCGACGGCTTCGCGGGCAACACGCTGCTGAAGCAGATCGGCGGGCCGCGCGGGCTGACCGGGTTCTTCCGCGCCACCGGTGATCAGACGAGTCGCCTGGACCGACCGGAGCCCAGGCTGACCGAGTGGAAGCCCGGTGAAGAGCGCGACACCACCACCCCCGCGGCGGCTGCACAGACCTTCACCAAGCTCACCACCGGTAAGACCCTCCACGCCCGCGACCGAGGCCGGCTGGTCGGCTGGTTGAAGGCCAGCCTCACCGGCGCCAACCGGATCCGGGCGGGACTCCCCAAGGACTGGACGGTCGGCGACAAGACCGGCACCGGCGGCGCGAAAAACTACGGCACCGCCAACGACCTGGCGATCGTCTGGACACCCGGATCGAGCGCGCCGATCATCCTGTCGGTGTTCACCAACCGCAACCTCAACAACACCCCGAACGATGACAAGATGATCGCCTCCACCGCGACCGCGCTGGCCAAGGCCCTCGGCAGGTTGTGACCGGCCATCGGGTCGTGGCGCGGCGCTCAGCAAGACCCCGAGCGCGGGCCCTGCGCCTCCGGGGATGGTGACCAGCTCCCCGCCCGCTCCACCCGTCGGCGGTGCCGTTGGGGGCAGGTGAGTATTCCTGTGACGCCAGAGACGTCCACCCTTACCGCATGATTACTTAAAGTGCACAGAAGAAGCTCTAGGTAATCAACGGAGGTGGATACACATGCATCTCCCCCCACGGCACGCGGCACTCCTCGTCGGCACGCTCCCCGCCACTGCGGCAGCAGCACCCCCCGGAGGCGGCGTCAGCGCAACGCACCGAGCGCCAGCCGCACCGCCGCTGCTGCGCCAAACCGTCGCGGACCTGCCCGTCGCGACCGAAAACCGCGACGGTTACAAGCGCACCGGCTTCAAGGGGTCGGGGGGTATCTCTCTAAGTACGCGAGGCACTGCGCCGGCTGGAGGGTGACGGCCTGGTGCGCGGCACCGGCCGCGGGGTCGTGGTGAGCGCACTCACCACGGAGTACCTGGCCCACGCCTACGCGGTGCGAGCGGCGCTGGAGGCGCTCACTGCCGAGTTGGCCGCCGACCGGCAGCATGCGGGCCTCATCGCGCCCGCTGAGCTGGCCGCCCTCGACCGGGACGCCCGCGACCTCGAGATAGTAACCGCCTCGGGGAACCTGGATCGCGCCGTTGAGCTCAACCGGCGGTTTCACCGCGGAGTGGCGGAGTTGGCGGGCAATCCCATCGCGCTGGAGTGCCTGGACCGGCTGTGGAACCAGATCATCATCTCTACACGTGCGTCACTCGTCCCGCCCGCGCGACCACAGACCGTCGCCGCCGAGCATCAGCGCCTGCTCCGGGCCATTGCCCGGGGCGACCGGGCGGCGGCCGGACGGATTGCCGGCGACCACGCCCGCGCCACCAGTTCTGCACTGGCATGATAAAGGAGAGGCCAATGTCGAAGACCCACCACTACGAAGCGTCGGTGACCTGGACCGGGAACACCGGAACCGGTACCAGTTCATACCGTTCATACGAGCGCGCCCACCTGATCGAGGCGGGCGGCAAGCAGCCGATTGAGGGCAGCTCCGACCCCGCGTTTCGCGGAGACCCAGCCCGGTGGAACCCCGAGGAACTGCTTGTCGCGTCCGCCGCGCAGTGCCACATGCTGTCGTTCCTTTCCCTGTGTGCCGTGGAGAAGGTGGTGGTGACCGCTTACTCCGACAGTCCGACCGGCACCATGGTAGAGACGCCGGACGGAGGGGGCCGGTTCGAGGAGGTCGTCCTGCATCCGCGGGTCACCCTGGCCGACCCGGGGCAGGCCGGCCTGCTGCCCGGGTTGCACGAGCGTGCGCATCAGTTGTGCTTCATCGCCAACTCGTTGAACTTTCCGGTCCGCCACGCGCCCGTGACGGTGGACTGACCAGTCAGGTCTTCCAATACGCCGACCGGCCTCAAGTGGCGTTGCGCAGTTGTGCACAGTGTCACCGCCGGTTCATGCCTGGTGATTGACGGCGGGCCGCCAGTTCTCGGCCTTCAGCCCGTCGCTGGCCTGCGTCGGCTGCTGGAACGGGCTCCCGACCTTGGCGCGTTCCTCGAAGCGCTCGATCGAGGAACGCGCTCAGGTCCGCGAATCGAGGTCGCGATGTGGTGGGTGCGCGTCGCGATCGTTTCTGCGTTGTCACACCCAATGACTTCGCCAGTCTTGACCAGGTCGAAGACCGGCTGATCGCCTTCGAGCGCCGCTACAACGAGACCGCCCGGCCCTTCAGATGGAAGTTCACCCCGGCTGATCTCGAGGACCTGATGGCCCGGATCGAGCGACACGAACAGAACGAGTGCCACTCCCAGCAGCCCGCCGGCTGCGGTCACCAGCCTGCCGTACTACCAGCAGCCGCGTGAACCCCCGAAGGACTTACGAACCGGACCACTTATAGGGCTTGGTTACCTCGGGTAGGGGACGGTATGTCACCTGTTTGGGGGTGAGGGAAGATGACCCCTCAAGAACTCGAGGCCGTGCGGGCGCGGCTGGAGACGTTTGCCGCTGAGGTGTTCTCCGGTTTCGCCCGTGCTGATCAGCGGCGGTGGGGCGAGCGGTATGTGCGCGGCCTGCTGACCGACGGGGCGCGGAAATCGATGGAGCCGATGGCGGCCCGGCTGGGCGTGGATCGCCAAGGGCTGCAGCAGTTCTGCACCGATGCCCCCTGGTCGCATCAGCTGGTTTTGGCCGAGCTGGCCTGGCGGATGGATGCGGCGATCGGCCCGGTGGCATGGGTGGTCGATGATGTGTCCTTTGTCAAGGACGGCGATGAGTCGCCGGGGGTGGCCGCGCAGTATTGCGGGGCGCTGGGCAAGACCGCGAACTGCCAGGTCGCGCCGAGTTTGCATCTGGTCACCGACGCCGCGTCGTGTCCGGTGAACTGGCGGTTGTTCGTGCCCGAGCAGTGGGATGCGGCCTCGCCGCGCACGGAGGATCCGGCCGCGGTGGCGGCACGCCGGCAGCGCTGCCGGATCCCCGCCGACGTCGGTCATGTGCCCAAGTGGCAGCTGGCTCTGGACATGATCGACGAGCTGGAGAGTTGGGGGCTGGATCCGCCGTTGGTGGTCGCCGATGAGGGCTACGGTCAAGACGGGGCCTTTCGCCTGGGCCTGACCGAGCGCGATATTCCCTACGTGGTGGGGGTGCGTTCCGATACCGCGCTGCTGGAGGCCGAGGCCTGCCGCAGCGTCGCGCCGTATGCGGGGACCGGGCGGCGGCCGGTGCCCCGCTACCGGCAGCGGCGGATCAGCGCCCGGCAGTTGGTGCTGGAGGGCGGGCGGCGCGCGCTGCACACAGTGCGGTGGCGGATGGGGTCCAAGGGGCCGTTGCGCTCGCGCTTTGCCGCGCTGCGGGTACGGCCGGCGGGCGTGCGGATCCGCCGCGCTTACGCGGGCGGGGAGTTGCCGGTGTGCTGGCTGCTAGCCGAATGGCCGCCCGGTGAGCCGGAGCCGGTCAAGTACTGGTTGTCCACGCTGGAGGCCGATGTTCCATTGCGGCGTCTGGTGGGTCTGGCGAAGATCCGCTGGCGCATCGAGCACGACTACCGTGAGCTGAAGACCGGCCTGGGCCTGGACCACTTCGAGGGTCGCACGTGGAGCGGTTGGCATCATCACGTCACCCTGGTCTCGGTCGCTCACGCGTTCTGCACCCTTGAAAGGCTCAACCCAAAAGCGCCGGCTGCGGCTTGAGCACCTACCGGGTCATCGCCGAGTTGCAGCTGCTTCTGGCCTGCTGGGCCGGTATCTGCCCCACCTGCCGCCGCGCGTTACCCAGACATGCCCAGCCCGTCCCCACCTAACCAAGCCCTACTTAGCTTGCGATTTAACGTCACTCTCGGTGTTCGTTGCCGGTCGTTACGGTCTTTCGGTAGGGCGGACGCTTGTCCTTCGGCCGGTTCCTTGATCCTTTTGGGCGTCCGGGTCCGGGTCGGGTGAGTTTCGGCGAGCCGGCGGGCGTCCCCAATTTCGCACGGAGACGGCGAAAGCCGAGGCGGACCCGGTACGGGCTGAGCGGCCTTCCCGGTTCGGGGCGTGGATGCCAGGGGCGGCGCAGGTCATCGACGTGCGGGCTGGCCAGCCGGAGTTGGGCGTAGGCGGCCATGATCAGATGCATCCAGCGGTCGGTGGCCTGCGCGGAGGAAAGGTGGGCGCGGGCCATGCCCAGGTAGACCTTGGCGAACCGGTGGAAATGCTCTTGGTCGAAGCGACGCAGGTAGGCCTTCCACAGCAGATCCACCAGATCCAGGTCGACCTCGACGGGCCCGGCATGCCACAGCCAGAGATCTTTGGTGGGCTTGCGGCCGTCGGGCAGCCGGTCCACGACGATCTGCAGGACGGTACCGCGCACGATGGGCAGCCGCTCATCGGCGGGGTGACCGGCCCAGCGACCGGTGCGGGTGAGCTTTTGATGCAGGCCCTTCCACGCGCGTACCCTCACGGTGCCGTACCGGGCCGATCCTGCGGTCAGGTCGATGTCCGGGGCATACCGCTTGGCCGCATCCGAGCAGGAGAACTCCTGGCCGTGACGCTTACCCGCGCCCATTTCGCCAGGTCGCCGGGGTTCGGGGTCGGCGTAGAAGACGCGGGTGGCGCGCAGCCGAACCAGGACCTGAACGTGCCGACCGGTCAGCGCGTGGGAGATGTCGGTGGCGTAGTTCCCGGCGTCCAGCATGATCAGCGGCGGCGGATCGCCCCCGGTGAGCCGGCCGGTCGACTCCAGGTCCGCCAGCAGGCCGGTGATCTGCTCGATGGTGACATCGGTGTGCTCCTGGCTCGGCCGCAGCCGGCGCGCCTCGATCGGGTCCACCCATGAGGAGTCTCCCCACTGCACACCCACCAGCAGGCTGTAGGGCCAGCCGGGCAGGAACTTGTCGCCGCCCTTGCCGCGTACCTGCACCATCACCCGCTCGTCGGCATATTCGGCGTCGGGCCGCGCGTCCGGCGTGATGTCCAGCGCGAACATCAACGGCTCGCCCGGCCGGGCCGCGGCAGACACCCCGAGCAGCAGGCGCCGCAGCCCGCCCGCGTCGATCCGGCCCTGATCCAAAGCGGCGTAGACCGAGCCGTGCCCGCGGCGGAACTCCGGCTCCATCGACAACTCCACCGGCGAGCGCACCGGCCCCTGCGCGCACAGCAACGCATCGGTGAGCTCGAACAACGCGTCCGCCCGGCGCCACAAGAGCCGGTGGAGGCCGGCCCGGAAATCGATCAGGGGACGAAGATGTGACCGACCGGATGCCCCAATGTGCTCCGTCACCTCGCGCGCTGCTGCGATAGTCGGCATCTGCGGCCACCTCTCGGGTCTCCGGCGTCTTGACAACACCGAAGATGGAGATGGTGGCCGCTCTCTTGGGCGCGACACGCCGTACCACGACGGTTACATTCCGGTGCATCCCGCCATGTCGCAATAGTCCTACTATCGGCCGCTATCTGCCCCAGACTGCACCAACACCCGGACCTGCTTAAATCGCAAGCTTAGAGTGCGTCGCTGAACTCGCTCGTGGAGGTCATTCGTGGGCGAGTCGGCGAGACATGACCATGATCATGGCAAGGTAGACCATGGCCTCGTGGTGTTCGGGGCGGGTCTCGTAGTCACGGACGCAGCGGCGGTGCTTGCTGATCCACGCGACGGTGCGCTCGACTACCCAACGTCGCGGGAGCACCACGAAGCCCTTCGTGTCGTCGGTGCGCTTGACTACCTCCACAGTCAGGTTCAGGACCGTCTTCGCCCAGATCACCAGGCGTCCTGCGTATCCTCCGTCGGCCCAGACCAGTGCGATCGTGCTGCACGCGGAGCGTAGCGAGGTCAGCAATCGGAAGGCCGCGTCCCGGTCCTGGATGCCCGCCATCGTGACGACCACGGCGAGCAGCAGGCCGCCCGTGTCGACTGCTATGTGCCGCTTGCGTCCGTTGACCCGCTTGCCGCCGTCGTACCCGCGACTGCTGGTCGGGACCGTGTCGGCTCCGCGCACCGACTGTGAGTCGATCACCGCTGCAGTGGGCAGGGGCTTGCGGCCCTGACGTACGCGTACTTGATCGCGCAGGGCGTCGTGGAGGCGCTGCCATGATCCGTCGCGTACCCAGCGCCGGTAGATCCCGTACACCGTCATCGGTGGTGGGAACTCGCGCGGCAACTGCCGCCACGGAATGCCGCCGCGCACGACGTAGAAGATCGCGTCGAGCACCAATCGGCGCGGATGCTTCTCCGGCCGACCGCCTCTGCCCCGCGTATTGCCTGGTGAAGGCAGGTGTGGCTCGACAATCGCCCATTGCTGGTCCGTCATCGACGAGGACGGGTAGGCCCGGCAGCCGGACCCCGCCGCAGCCTGGTCGCGGGCAGGGCAGGGCATGACAGGCAGAGGCAGACAGGCGACAATGACACGAGAGCTCCTGGTAGGGCTGAAGCGTAGACAACTCCTGCCCTACCAGGGGCTCTTCGTTGTGTCAGGCATTCACGTAGAACATCCGTCCCCCGGCCCAGGCGCTCGCCGACCGTAGCGAGGCTCGACGACCACACGTCGGCCAGCTGGCTATGCGGCAGAGGCTCGGCCGCGGACGGACACCGCTGCTGCACCTATTACGCCGGTGCGCTACCAGCCTGCTCGCGCAGCGCCAGCCATTCCTGAAGCTCGATCAGATTCCCTTCCGGGTCCTCCAGGTACGCGACCCGTATCCGCTCGCCCATCGGGCCCGGGTCCCTGGTGAACTCCGCCCCCCGTGAGGTGAGCTTGGCGTGGGCGGCGTCCAGGTCGTCCACCCGCAGCACCACCAGCGCGCGGTATCCCTCCGGCTCCGTCACCTCGTCACGAAAATCTTGCCAGATCCCACTTCTCGACCCGCTCCCGCCACTACTCCACCACCCTCGGCGACATCCGAGCCGACCGCACCGCCTACGCCCGCGACGAGGAGATCAGCACCGGCCGACTGCCCCTCTTCGACGAGGACACCGTCCTCGTCATCGCCGAATGGGAGTACGCCGGAAAGGGCTACTCACTCGGCGATGCACTCCTCGCTGCCGCGCTGACCGGAGTACCTCCGGCTGATTCCAGGGGGCACCGATGAAGACGCTTGATCGTCTCTGGACGGTGGACGAGGTCGCCGGCTACCTGGGAGTACCGGTGGCGACCCTCTATCAGTGGCGCCATCTCGGCACTGGTCCGGAGAGTCACAAGGTCGGCCGTCACGTCCGTTACCTGCCCGAAGACGTCATGGCCTGGGTGCGGAGGCAGCCATGACCGTCTACGACCGCTGGCACAAGATGGTGAAGCAACCCGACGGCACCACCAAGAAGGCCCGAAGCTCCGAGTACGGCATCGGCGATCGCTGGCGCGACGAGTCCGGGAGCCAGCGCAAGAGGAACTTCGCCAAGAAGGCCGGTAAGGACCCGAACACCTGTGCCGAGGCGTTCGATGCCCAGATCACGAACGAGTTGAACCGTGGGACCTACATCGATCCGAACGCCGGGAAGATCACGCTCAAGGAGTACGGCGAGAAGTGGCTTGAGGCCCAGACGTTCGAGGAGTCCACCCGTGAGGCTGTGGAGCTCAGGTTGCGGCTGCATGTCTATCCGCATCTGGGGGCCAGGGAACTGCGGTCGCTCCGTCCCTCGGCCGTACAGGGCTGGACGCGCATCCTCCAGAAGACCCTTGCGCCCAACTACGTGCGGACCATCTTCGCCAACCTCTCCGCTGTGCTCACGGCCGCCGTGGATGACGAGGTGATCGCCAAGAATCCGTGCCGGGCGGATTCGGTCAAACCTCCAGCTCCGTCCCGGAAGAAGATTCGCGCCTGGAGCCGGGAGCGGGTTGTGCTCATGCGCTCGCTCCTGCCGTCCCGCTACCAGGCCAGCGTCGATCTGGGCGCCGGTCTCGGCATGCGCCAAGGAGAGGTCTTCGGCCTGGCGGTGGACGACGTCGACTTCGTATCAGGGGTCGTCCATGTGGTCCGGCAGGTGAAGATCGTGGGGGCAAGGCTCTGCTTCGCTCCGCCGAAAGGCGGAAAGCCGCTGGACATCCCGTTGCCGGAGACGGTGGTGCTCCGCCTCACCGAGCACCTGGCTGCCTATCCCGCCGTCCTGGTGACGCTGCCCTGGAAGCATCCCGAGGGTAAACCGGTGAGCGCCCGGCTGGTCTTCAGCTCGCGGGAGCACAAGGCGATGAACCGGAACTACTTCAACTCGTTCATCTGGAAGCCGGCCCTCGAAGGCGCGGGAGTCATCCCGGTCCGTGAGACGGGCACGCGCAGATGGACCGAGAGCAGGGAGGAGGGGTTTCACGCCCTGCGGCACCATTTCGCGAGCGTTCTCCTGGCGGACGGCGTCGATATCCGCAGCCTCGCCGAGTTCCTCGGCCACGAGGACCCCGGGTTCACGCTGCGGACCTACACACACTTCATGCCGTCGGGGGAGGAGCGCATGCGAAAGGCCGTCGAGCGTGCCCTCAACGGCGGGACGGTCGACGGCCTTTCGCAGGAGGCCTGAGTGCCCTGTGTGTGCCCTGGCGGCTCAACCGCCAGTGTTTGCGCAGGTCAGAAGCTCAGTGGCTCAGACGTCGTAGTACAGCTCGAACTCGTGCGGGTGCGGGCGCAGACGGATCGGGTCGACCTCGTTCTCGCGCTTGTAGGCGATCCAGGTCTCGATCAGGTCCGGCGTGAACACGCCGCCCTCCAGCAGGTATTCGTGGTCGGCCTCAAGGGCGGCGAGCACCTCGGGCAGCGAGCCCGGGACCTGCGGGATGTTACGGGCCTCCTCGGGAGGAAGCTCGTAGAGGTCCTTGTCGACCGGCTCGACCGGCTCGATCTTGTTGCGGATGCCGTCGATGCCGGCCATGAGCTGGGCGGCGAAGGCGAAGTAGGGGTTGCAGGACGGGTCCGGGACGCGGAACTCGATGCGCTTGGCCTTCGGGTTGGAACCCGTGATCGGGATGCGGATGCACGCCGAGCGGTTGCGCTGGGAGTAGACCAGGTTGACCGGGGCCTCGTAGCCGGGGACCAGGCGGTGGTAGGAGTTGACCGTCGGGTTGGTGAAGGCCAGCAGCGACGGGGCGTGCTTGAGCAGGCCGCCGATGTAGTAGCGGGCGGTGTCGGACAGGCCCGCGTAGCCGACCTCGTCGTAGAAGAGCGGCCCGCCGTCCTTCCAGAGCGACTGGTGGCAGTGCATGCCGGAGCCGTTGTCACCGAAGAGCGGCTTGGGCATGAAGGTGACCGTGTGGCCGTGCTCCAGAGCCGTGCTCTTGACGATGTACTTGTAGAGCATCAGGGTGTCGGCGGCCTTGAGCAGCGTGTTGAACCTGAAGTCGATCTCGGCCTGACCGGCCGTGCCCACCTCGTGGTGCTGCATCTCCACGTCGATGCCGGCGTCGATCAGCCGGCGGACCATCTCCGAGCGCAGGTCGGTGAAGTGGTCCATCGGCGGGACCGGGAAGTAGCCGCCCTTGTAGCGCGGCTTGTAACCGAGGTTGCCGCCGTCCTGGGCCTTGCCGGTGTTCCAGGCGCCCTCGATCGAGTCGATGTGGTAGTAGCTCGAGTGCGCACTGGTCTCGAACCGCACGTCGTCGAAGATGTAGAACTCGGCCTCGGGGCCGAAGTAGACGGTGTCGGCGATGCCGGTGCCCTTGAGATACTCCTCGGCCTTGCGGGCGACGTTGCGCGGGTCGCGGCTGTAGGCCTCGCCCGTCAGCGGGTCGTGCACGAAGAAGTTGATGTTGAGCGTCTTGTGCTGCCGGAACGGGTCCAGCACGGCCGTGGACGGGTCGGGCAGCAGGAGCATGTCCGACTCGTGGATGGCCTGGAAACCACGGATCGACGAACCGTCGAACATGAGACCGTCGGTGAAGACACTCGCACCGAAGTTCTCCGTGGGAAAAGTGAAGTGGTGCGTCGTCCCCGGCAGGTCGGTGAACCTGACATCGACGAACTGCACCCCTTCATCCTTGATGAACTTCAGGACGTCGTCGGCGGAGTTGAACACGCGAACCTCCCAAGGGGCACGGGCTATCAGAGCCGAAGGTAGGCCTGTGCCGTTACCGCCCCGTGTCTCGTTTGTTTCACTCGTGTTAAGGGAAAGCAGTCTCCACGCTAGCCCCGGCGCGCGGCCGGACAGGTCGTGAAAGGCGTTCTTTGCCCGAGTCTTACGCCTGGGCCTGCCCGCGACCTATGTTCGGGACTGTCCGGGTTCTGTGGTCGGGTCGCCCGGATCTCACCTACGGATCGACTCAAATCTCACATTCTGGCGGCCCGGATCTCACGTCCGGATCTGCTCGAATCTCAGGTCCGGGACGCCGGCCGGCAGGCTCGGGCGGATGCGAGAGCGCCCCCCGGGGCGGATACCGTTTAACCATGAGCAGCAGGCAGCAGCCCCGTTGGACCCAGACATGGCTCGGCGGCGTCCGGTCGGCCGGAGTCGACCTGGGATATCCGGGGGAGCGGCTCGGGCTGCCCCGGCAGGGCAGCGGCGCGGTGGCCGGGTTCGGCCGCCGGATCGGGGCCCTCGTGATCGACTGGCTGATCTGCACCTGGGCCATCGCCCAGGGGCTCCTGCGGGTGAACGCGGCCGAGCAGGGGTGGGTGCCGCTTGTGATCTTCGCGGTGGTCAACATCCTGCTGGTGGGCACCATGGGCATGACCTTCGGCATGCGGCTGCTCAACATCCGGGTCGCCGCGCTCGGCGGCGGCCGTCCGGGCTTCGTCGCGGTGCTGGCGCGGACCCTGCTGCTCTGCCTGGCCGTACCGGCTCTCATCTGGGACCGCGACCAGCGCGGCCTGCACGACCGTGCGGCGAACACCGTGGTCGTGCGGATCTGAGACGCTCCCCCAGGGAGCGAGGCGGCTCTCCCGCCCGCTCGGGGCGGACTGCTCGCGGGCCGGGTCAAGCATCCGGGCCGCTCGCGGGCCGGGCCGGGCCGGGTGGACGCGCGGCGGGCTCTACGCCGGGCTCTACGCCGGTCTCTCGCAGGTGAAGATCGCGGTGCCGGGCAGGTGACGTCCGCGCAGCGGGCTCCAGCCGCCCCACTCGCGGTCGTGGCCCTCGGGCCACTCCGGCTCGGTCAGTGCCGTGACGGCCAGTCCCGAGGCGACGATGTGCCCGATCCAGTCGGCCATCGTGCGGTGGTGCTCGACGTAGGAGGGCCGCCCGTCGTCGCCGATCTCCACGTACGGCGAGCGGTCGAAGTAGGACCGGTCGGCGGTCAGCCCGCGAGGGCCCGGATCGTCGGGGAAGGCCCAGCGGACCGGGTGGCTGACCGAGAAGACCAGGCGCCCACCGGGACGCAGCACCCGGCGGGCCTCGGTGAGGACGGCCGCGGCGTCGGCCACGAACGGCAGCGCGCCGAAGGCCGAGCAGGCCAGGTCGAACGACCCGTCGGAGAAGGGCAGGACCTCGGCGTCGGCCTGGACCACCGGGAGCGACGCGTCGCCGCCGAAGTCGATCCGGCGGGAGTGCTGGAGCTGGCGGAAGGACAGGTCGAAGGCCGCCACCCTGGCCCCCTGTGCGGCCAGCCACCGTCCGCACTGCCCCGCCCCGCAGCCGATCTCCAGGACGTCCTTGCCCGCGACGTCGCCCAGCAGGTGGGCGTCGGCCTCGTCGAGGCCCTCCGGACACCAGACGAAGCCGGAGTCACGGAGGAAGTCTCCGTGCTCGGCCTGGTATTCGTCGGCGGCGCCGTCCCACCAGCCGCGGTTGGCCCGAGAGGTGCCGGTGGCGTCCACCCGGCGCCGGTCGACCCCTGCGAGGTCCATCAGCGCATCTTCGGCCGGGGCATCCTCGCCCCGCGCGGCAGCGGGCCCTTGGGCATCTGCACCGTCTGGGGGAGGGCCTTGAGACGGTTGTTGATCTCGTAGACCGCGGGCTTCTTGAGGTTGCGCGGCAGCTTCATCAGGTGGCGCTGCAGCTTGGCGAGGGGGATCTGACCCTCCCCGTCACCGGACTGGATGTCATAGACCGGGACGTCGAGCGCGACCCGCTGGACGCGCTTCTTCTCGGCGACCAGCATCTTCTGCACACGGCTGCCCGGCCCCTCGGAGACCAGGACGATGCCGGGGTAGCCGACCACGCGGTGCACGAGGTCCTGGTCGCGGTTGAGCGCGACGGCAGGGGTGACCTCCCAGTTGCCGCGCATCCCCTGCAGGATCGAGGCGGCGGCGCCGAGCTGGCCGTGCAGCATCGAATACTGCGACCTCTGGGCGATCTGTCCGAAGACCACCAGCCCAACGGTGAGAGCCAGCATGACTCCGATGAACAGCAGATACCAGAACCAGCCCGTGACCAGGCCGATCACGATGCACAGCGCGAGCGTGCCAAGTGCCGACGCGTAGACGATCGGCATCCCCTTGGGGTTAACCTCCTTGACGATCTGCGCGACCATACGGAGTTGCTTGATGCGCCCCGGGCGCTCTGGGTCTTCGGGCTTCTTGGCCATGCTCTGAAGGATACAAATTCAGGGGTCAAGAAATGAAAACGTGACCTTCCGCGCGCAGCGGTCCGGCGGGTGATGTGACGTTTCACACAACGCCGACGGGGACGTCCGGCCCACGGTGAAAACGCCACGGGCCCCGCGCTCCGGCGCGGGGCCCGTGACAGAGGCGGGCGTCAGGCGTGCTGACGGGCCTCGATGGCCTGCTTGTAGAGGCGGCCGGCCCGGTAGGAGGAACGGACCAGCGGGCCGGACAGGACCCCGGCGAAACCGATGGCCTCGGCCTCCTTCTGGAGCTCCACGAACTCCTCGGGCTTCACCCAACGGTCCACCGGGTGGTGGCGCGGGGTGGGCCGCAGGTACTGCGTCACGGTCAGCAGGTCGCAGCCGGCCTCGTGGAGGTCGCGCATGGCCTGGACGACCTCCTCGCGCTCCTCGCCCATGCCGAGGATCAGGTTGGACTTGGTCACCAGTCCCGCCTCGCGGGCCTTGGTGATCACCCCCAGGGACCGCTCGTAACGGAACCCGGGACGGATCCGCTTGAAGATCCGCGGCACGGTCTCGATGTTGTGCGCGAACACCTCGGGCCTGGCGGAGAAGACCTCCCGGAGCTGGTCCTCGTCGCCGTTGAAGTCGGGCACCAGCAGCTCGACGCCGCAGCCGGGCAGCAGCGCGTGGATCTGCCGGGCGGTCTCGGCGTACAGCCAGGCGCCGCCGTCGGGCAGGTCGTCACGGGCGACGCCGGTCACGGTCGCGTAGTTGAGGCCCATCTGCTGGACCGACTCCGCCACCCGCCGGGGCTCGTCGACGTCGTATTCCTTGGGCTTGCCGGTGTCGATCTGGCAGAAGTCACATCGCCGGGTGCACTGGTCGCCGCCGATGAGGAAGGTGGCCTCGCGGTCCTCCCAGCACTCCGAGATGTTGGGACATCCGGCCTCCTGACAGACGGTGTGCAGACCTTCCCGTTTGACCAGCGCGCGGAGCTCGGTGTGGTTGGGACCGGTCCTGAACTTGGTCTTGATCCACTCGGGCTTCTTCTCGATGGGGGTCTCGGCGTTGCGGACCTCCAGGCGGAGGAGTTTCCGGCCTTCCGGAGCCACGGTCATGCGACCTCCTTCGTCGGTCGCGGGACCGAGATGCCTTGTCTATTCGCTCGCTCGCTACGCTCGCTCACCGGCTCAGCTTATGTCCCGCCGGAGCATGACCGTGCGTGGGGGCGCGGCCTCCCGGGCGCCGCTCAACGCCGGAAGAGGTCCTCCTCCGGAAGCTCGAAGGCCTGCGCGCCGAGCGCCTCGGCCAGATGCTTCTCGGCGTACGGCATGACCTCGTCGACGACGATCCTGCGGCCGGTCTCGGCCGACAGCGAGGAGACCCCGGCGTCGCTGATTCCGCACGGGACGATCCGGTTGTACCAGCTCGGGTCGTTGGAGCAGTTGAGCGCGAACCCGTGCATGGTGACCCCCCGGGCGATCCGGATGCCGATCGCGCCGACCTGCCGGTCGGGCAGGCCGTGCGAGGGGTCGCCGGCCGCCCAGACGCCGCTGCGTCCCTCCACCCGGCCGGCATGCACCCCGAAGTCGGCGCAGACACGGATGAGCGTGTCCTCCAGGAGGCGGACGTAGGAGATCACATCCAGCCGTTCGCCCAGTCCGACGATCGGATAGCCCACGAGCTGGCCGGGACCGTGCCAGGTGATCCGGCCACCCCGGTCGACGTCGATGACCGGGGTGCCGTCGGTGGGCCGTTCGTTCGGGGCGGTGCGCTTGCCGGCCGTGTAGACCGGCGCGTGTTCGAGCATCAGGCAGGTGTCGGGAATCTCGCCGGCCACCCGGCGGGCGTGGATCCGCCGCTGGAGATCCCAGGCCTGCTCGTAGGGGAAGTCAACGCCAAGACGGACGATTGCCAGGTCACTCACGCATCAAGAGTAGTTGACCCACTCGTGGTCATGCCGTGAGAAGTCGAGGCTCGATGCGGAACTCCTTCACGCCGTCCGTTCCGTCGTGTTCGATCCGGTAGGCGTAGCCCTCCGGATCCACGGTGACGGCCTGGATGAACTCGGTGCCCACATAGTGCAGTGCGACGCCCTCATCGGCGGCGTAGCCGCCGGGCAGCTCGCCCGAGGCCACCGCCTCGTGCAGCAGCGCACGGCGCTGCGGGTCGGAGTTGTAGTGGACGCCGCAGGAGTGCGGGAGAAGCCCGAGGCCGTCGGCCCACGTCCGCAAGGTCGGCCCGAAGGAGTCGGTGTTGCCGCCCACGTGCCAGCAGAGCGCCCCGGCGCTCTGCCCGGACAGGACCACGCCCGCCCGCCACGCCTCCTCGAACGCCTCGTCCAGGCCGTGCAGCCGCCACAGCGCCGCCAGGTTGGCCACGCTGCCGCCGCTGACGTAGATGACGTCCTGGCTCAGGATCCACTCGCGGGGATCCTCGACGTTGGGCATGGAGAACACTGTCAGATGGCTGACCTCCACGTCCCAGTCGCGGAACGCGCCGTACATCTTCAGCAGCCAGTCGGAGTCGTCTCCCAGCGCGGTGGCGAGCAGGCCCAGCTTCGGCCGGTCCTGGCCGGTCAGGTCGAGGGCGTACCGCAGCAGCGCACTCGCCTCTATGAACCCGTGGCGCTCAGACGGGCGGAACGAGCCGCCTCCGATGGCAAGGATGTGAGACTGCCCGGAACTACGCATACGTGACCTCTTCGACGGCTTTGGCGGAAACAGGGACCCTAGAGTACGGCGGCCAGCGCCTCACTGAGACACGTATGCCGGAACGTGTGACCAGACTCCAGGAGGCGCCGGGGCAGCACCCGCTGCCCGGTCAGCACCCCCTCCTCCGCGAACCCCCCGATGGCCGTGCGCAGCGCGAACCCGGGCACGGCGAGCGGCATCGTGGGCCGGTGCAGGGCCTTCCCGAGCGTCCTGGTGAACTCCGCGTTGGTGACCGGTCGCGGCGCGGTGAGGTTGACCGGGCCCGAGATCTCCGGACCGTTCAGGATGCGCAGTACGGCGTGCACCCAGTCGTCGATCGATATCCACGACCAGTACTGCTCTCCCGAGCCCAGAGGCGCTCCCAGCCCCAGTTTGAAGATCGGCAGGATCTTGGCCAGCATGCCGCCCTCGCCGCTCAGCACCAGACCGGTGCGGAGCCGGGCCACCCGGATGCCCGCCTCCTCGGCGGGTGCCGTCTCCGCCTCCCAGGGCACCACCACCTCCCGGGCGAGGAAACCCTCGCCCGGGGGGGCCGTCTCGTCCACCTCGCGGTCCCCGGTGTCCCCGTAGTAGCCGATCGCGGACGCCGACAGCAGCGTCGGCGGCCTGTCCGGCAGCTCCGTCAGCGCCCTCACCAGCGTCCTGGTCCCCTCGACCCGGCTGCGGACCAGCTCGCGCTTGACGTCGTCGGTCCAGCGCCGGTCGCCGATCCCCGCTCCGGCGAGATGGACCACCGCCTGCGCGCCCCGTAGGGCCGCCGGGTCGATGAGCCCCTTCCCCGGGTTCCAGAACGACTCGTCGGCGCCCTGCGGCGCCCGCCGTACCAACCGGACCACCCGGATGCCGTCGGCCCGCAGGGCCTTGACCAGAGCCGATCCAAGCAGGCCCGAGGACCCGGTCACGATGATCGCCATGTCGTCCAATCTAGTCGACCTCCCCTGTGATCTCCGGGAGCCCGGTGGTCGCCGGATGTGTCGCGCGCGAGAAGACGGCCCGTGAAAAGACACGCGTGAAAGGCCGCGAGTGAAAGGACGGGCGGCGAGAACGGACCGGGCCGGCCCGCGGAACGCGGACCGGCCCGGCGGGTCGGAACGGCGATTAGCCGTTGAGGCCCAGCTGGTTCTCGAAACGGCCCTCCTCCAGGCGACGCTTGATCGTCGTCAGGAAGCGGGCGGCGTCGGCGCCGTCGACCAGGCGGTGGTCGTAGCTGAGCGCGAGGTACACCATCGAGCGGACGGCGATGACCTCGCCCTCGGGGGTGTCCAGGACGACCGGGCGCTTGACGACCGCGCCGGTGCCCAGCATGCCGACCTGCGGCTGGTTGAGGATCGGCGTGTCGAACAGCGCGCCCCTGCTGCCGGTGTTGGTCAGCGTGAACGTGCCGCCACCGAGCTCGTCCGGGCTCACCTTGTTGGTGCGGGTGCGCTCGGCCAGGTCGGCGATCTTACGGGCGAGGCCGGCGATGTTGAGGTCGCCCGCGTCCTTGATCACCGGGACGAGCAGGCCGCGCTCGGTGTCCGTCGCGAAGCCGAGGTGCTCGGCGTCGAAGTAGGTGACCTCGTTGGTCTCGCTGTTGATCGTGGCGTTCAGCTTCGGGTGCTGCTTGAGCGCCTCGATCGCGGCGAGGGCGAAGAACGGCATGAACGAGAGCTTGACGCCCTCACGCCGCTGGAACTCGGCCTTCGCCCGGTCGCGCAGCTGCGCGACCTTGGTGACGTCGACCTCGACCACGCTGGTGAGCTGGGCCGAGACCTGCAGCGACTCGACCATGCGCTTGGCGATGGTCTGACGCAGACGCGACATCTTCTCGGTACGGCCACGCAGCGTGGTGTCCACCGCGACCGGCTCGGCGGCCGGGGCGGGGGCGGCCGCCTGGGCCGGAGCGGCCTGCGGGGCGGCGGCCTGGGGGGCCGGAGCCTGGGCGGCGGCCTGCTCGCGCTGGTTGCGGGCGGCCTCGAGCACGTCCTGCTTGCGGATGCGGCCACCGACGCCGGTGCCGTTCAGCGCGTCGAGGTCGACGTTGTGCTCACCGGCGAGCTTGCGCACCAGCGGCGTGACGTACGGGCTGTCGCCGGAGGACGGCGTCGCGGCGGGAGCCGGAGCCTGCGGGGCCGGAGCCTGCGGGGCCGGGGCGGGCGCCGGGGCAGGGGCGGCGGCCTGGGGGGCGGGCTGCGGGATCGAGGAGATCGGCTGGGCCGGCTCAGGCGCCGGCTCCGGCGCGGCCTCCTGAGCCGGGGCCGCGCCCGCGGTGCCGTTCTCGTCGATGATGGCCAGCTCGGCGCCGACCTCGACGGTCTCGTCCTCGGCAACGACGATCTTGGTGAGGATGCCCGCGGCAGGGGACGGGATCTCGGTGTCGACCTTGTCGGTCGAGACCTCGAGGAGCGGCTCGTCGGCCTCGACGCGCTCGCCTTCCTTCTTCAGCCAGCGGGTGACGGTGCCCTCGGTGACGCTCTCGCCGAGCTGGGGCATCTGTACGGACTTCGGCATGGGGTGTCTTCTCTCGTGTTCCGAGTGAGGGCTTGTATTAGTTGTGGACGTGCAGAGGCTTGCCGGCGAGAGCCAGCATCGCCTCGCCGACGGCCTCGGACTGGGTGGGGTGCGCGTGGATGAGCTGCGCGACCTCGGAGGGCAGCGCCTCCCAGTTGTAGATCAGCTGACCCTCGGTCACGAGCTCGCCGACGCGGCGGCCGACCATGTGCACACCGAGCACCGGGCCGTCCTTCGCGGTGATGACCTTGACCGCGCCCTGGGTCTGCAGGATCTGGCTCTTGGGGTTGCCGGCGAGGTCGTAGGTGAACTCGACGATCTCGTGGCCGCGCTCGCGGGCCTGGGCGGAGGTGATGCCCACCGACGCGACCTCGGGGTCGGAGTAGGTGATCCGCGGCACGCCGTCGTAGTCGATCGGCACCGGGTTGAGCCCGGCGATGTGCTCGGCCACCAGGATGCCCTCGGCGAAGCCCGCGTGGGCGAGCTGCAGGGTCGGGATCAGGTCACCGACCGCGTACACGCCAGGCACGCTGGTCTGGCAGAACTCGTCGACGGTGACGGTGCCGCGCTCGATCGCGACGCCCGCCTCCTCGAAGCCCATGCCCGAGGAGACGGCGCCGCGGCCGACGGCGACGAGCAGCAGCTCGGCGTCGAGGGTCTTGCCGTTGGCGAGCGTGACGACCACACCGGTGTCGGTGGTCTTGACGCCCTCGAAGAAGACGCCCAGCTCCTGCTTGATGCCGCGGCGGCGGAAGGCGCGCTCCAGCAGCTTGGAGCTGGACTCCTCCTCCAGGGGGAGCAGGTGCGGCAGTGCCTCGACGATCGTCACCTCGGCGCCGAAGGAACGCCACACGCTGGCGAACTCCACGCCGATGACGCCGCCGCCCAGCACGATGACCGAGGTCGGGACCCGGTCGAGCTTGAGCGCGTGCTCGCTGGTGATGACCCGCTCACCGTCGATGTCCAGGCCGGGCAGCGACCGGGGCGCCGAGCCCGTCGCCAGCACGATGTTGCGGCCCTCGTAGACGTCGGAGCCGACGGTGACCCGGTTCGGGCCGGTGAGACGGCCCTCACCCTCGATGATCGTGATGCCCTTGCTCTTGAGCAGGCCCTGGACGCCCTTCCAGGCGCGGGTGACGATCTTGTCCTTGAACGCGTGGACGCCGTCCATGTCGATGCCCTCGAACCGGGCCTTGACACCGAACGCCGCGCTCTCCCGCGTCTCGTCGGCCACTTCCGCCGAGTGCAGAAGGGTCTTGGTGGGGATGCATCCCCGGTGCAGGCATGTGCCGCCGATCTTGTCCTTCTCGATCAGCGCGACCGTCTTGCCCAGCTCGGCCGCCCGTAGGGCGCAGGCATAACCGCCGCTACCGCCCCCCAGGACGACGATGTCGTAGGGGCCGCTGCCATCAGCCACAGGAAAGCTCCTTGTCGGATCGGAATACCGTCTTCACGGCCGCGCCCGCTCCGTGCCCGGGCTGGTCCGTGGAGACCGTTCTCGTCTCCACGCCTTCCCCCGGGACGGCTCGCCGCATCGCCGGGGCCTGACTCGTGGTCCGGCCCCGGCACCGCATCTTTTCATCTGTCCATGTCGTTCGTGACCCGCTTGCGCGCAGGCTAGTTCGCGTACCGTTCGGCGAGGCCGACGAGGGTCCGGGTGATCGCCCCGGTGCCGCCCTTCGGGGTGTAACCGTGCGGTTCGCCCTTGTTGAAGGCGGGGCCGGCCATGTCGATGTGCGCCCAGCTGACCCCCTCCGGCACGAATTCGCGCAGGAAGATGGCCGCCGTCAGCATCCCGCCGAAGCGCTCCGGGTGGAGGTTGGCGATGTCGGCGACGGGGGAGTCGAGCCCCTTGCGGAGCTCCTCCGGCAGGGGCATGCCCCAGGCTGCCTCGCCCTGCTCGCCCGCGGCCCGGACGACCTCCTCGCGGAGCTCGTCGTCGTTGGCCATGACGCCGGCCGTACGCCAGCCGAGCGCCACGATCTGCGCCCCGGTGAGCGTGGCGATGTCCACGATCACGTCGGGGTTGTCCTGGCCGGCGCGGGCGATGCCGTCGATCAGGACCAGACGGCCCTCCGCGTCGGTGTCGAGCACCTCGACGGTCTTGCCCGCGTAGCTGGTGAAGACGTCGGAGGGGCGCTGGGCGGTGCCGCTCGGCATGTTCTCCGCCAGGCAGAGGTAGCCGACCGCGTTGACCTTGAGACCCAGCTTGGCGATCGCGACGAGCGAGCCGAAGACCGCGCCCGCGCCTCCCATGTCCGACTTCATCCAGTCCATCGCGGCCGACGGCTTGAGCGACAGGCCGCCCGAGTCGAACGTGATGCCCTTGCCGACGAACGCGACCGTCTTGGTGGCCTCCGGGTGGCTGTAGGCGAGACGGACCAGGCGCGGCGGCCTGGCCGACCCCTGGCCCACCGCGACGATGCCGCCGAAGCCCTGCTCCTTGAGGGCGACCTCGTCCAGGACCTCCACCGACAGGCCCGCCTTCGAGCCGGTCTGCTCGGCGATCTCGGCGAAGCGGGCCGGCCACAGGTCCGAGGGCGGGGTGTTGACCAGGTCGCGGACCAGGGTGACCGACTCGGCCACGGTGGCGGCGCGCTCGACCGCGGCCTGGGCGCCGTCGGCGCCGCTCAGCACGGTCAGCTCGGCCACCGGGGCGGCCTGCTCGCCGGTGGTCCGGTAGGTCGTGAAGGAGTAGGCGCCGAGCAGGCCGCCCAGGGCGACGGCTCCGGCGCGCTCGGCGTCGGCGGCGGGCAGGGCGAGCGCGACGCGGGCGGTCCCCGCGAGGGCCCGGGTGGCCGTACCGGCGGCGCGGCGCAGCGTCTCGGGGTCGTAGTCGCCCTCGGGGGCGTCACCGAGGCCGACGACGGCCAGCAGCGGGGCGGTCAGCGCGCCGAAGGTCGGGAGCTTGACGATCTCGCCGGCTCTGCCCTTGACGCCCATCGCGCCGAGTGTCGCGGCGAGCCTGCCACCGAGCGCCTCGTCCAGGCTCTCGGCCCCCGGGGCGGGGCGAGGGCCGTCCGGGCCGGTGTGGACGCCGACGACCAGCGCGTCGGTATCGAACGAGACAGCGTTGTCAGTTGAGTTCAGCCGCACAGTGGTCACGTCGCCCGATGCTAGTCGGGCTTTGGCCGTACGCATAAACGCGGGTTCGTCCTACGAATTTACACCCCCTTATGAAGCTAATGTGGCTAGCACCATCCTGGCCATGGTGCTAGTGTCAATAGCATCATGTTGCTCACCCTGGACCTGAACGATCCCCGGCCCCTGCACGAGCAGGTCTCCGGGACGATCCGGCGTGCCATCGCCGACGGCTCCTACGCCCCCGGAGACCGGCTGCCACCTGCCCGGGACCTGGCGGACGCGCTGGGAATCAACGCCAACACCGTGCTGCGCGCGCTGCGTGAGCTGCGCGACGAGGGCCTGCTGGAGTTCCGCCGCGGTCGCGGCGTCAGCGTGCTCAGCCGGCCCGACGCCCGCGTGGTGCTGGAGGAGGCGGCGCGTGAGCTGCTCGCCGAGGCCGACCGGTACGGCTACGGCCCCGAGGAAGTCATCCACATCATCAGGGAGCTGTCATGACCCGGCCGGTACGGCTACCGCCCCCACCCGACACCCAAGGAAAAGGAGGCGACATGGCCGCCCGAGGCCGCACCGTCACCGTCACCGTCACCGTCACCGTCGCCGTGGTCTGGGGCGCGCTCGTCACCGCCCTCCTGACCGCCGTCCCCCTCACGCTGCGCGACCGCCTGCCCGACCCGCTCGCGACGCACTGGAACGGGTCCGCCCCCGACCGTGCCATGTCCTTCGCCGGCAACCTCGCGTTCGGCCTGGCACTCTGGCTGGTGGTCTGGGCCTTCCTGCTCGGCGCCGCGCTCCGTGGCGCGACACGGCACACCCGGCTGTGGCGCGCCCACTGGTGGGCCTTCCTCTTCGGCTGGGCGGTGCTCGCCCTCGGCGTGATGGGCTCCACTCTCTACGCGAACCTCGATGTCGCCGACTGGCGGCAGGCCGCGCTGCCCGGCTGGCTGATCGCCGTCGTGGTCGGCGCCGCCGTCGCGGTCGGCGTGCTGGCGGGCTATCTCGGCAGGGGAGAGCCCGACCGGCCCCGCGACCACACGGAGACCCCGGCCATGCGGCTGCGGCCGGGACAGCGCGCGGTCTGGGTGGGCCACGTCTCCAATCCCTGGCTGGTCGGTGCCTCCACCGTGGCCCTGGTGGCCACCGTGGCCGTGGGCGGGCTCTACGCGGCGGGCGTGCTGGCCGGCCAATTGGCCTGGGGCATCCTCATCCCCCTGCTGGTGGTGACCCTGCTGGGATTCGCCACGAGTTCGGTTGGCGTCCGCGTCGACGGCGGCGGCCTGCGCGTCGGCTTCGGCCCGTTCGGCCGGCTCGCCTACCGCATCCCGATCGGCAGGATCGAGTCGGCCTGGGCGGAGGAGCGCCTCCCCACCCAGGTCGGGGGCTGGGGCCTGCGCGGTCTGCCCGGCACGGGACGGATGACGGTCATGCTGCGCGGCGGGGACCACCTGGTCATCCGGCGTACCGGGGGAGGGGAGTTCGCCGTCTCCGCCGACGACGCCGAGCGCGGCGCGGCCCTGCTGAACGCCTACGTCGCCGAGCGGTCCGGCTCGTGATCCGCCGCCACGAGCCCTACCGGCCCGCCCTCATCCATCCCGCCCTCGGCTCTCTCCCGGCCCGGATCACGAGACGGGCCGGCCCCCACCCGGTTTCCGGCGTTCCCGAAGGTGGCGTCATGTCACGTCGTTCCCCTGACCTGTGGCTGTTCCTGCTCACCGCGTTCGGCCTGTCCTGGCTGGTCGCCCTCCCCATCTGGCTGACCGACGCCCCGCTCGGCTCCCCGATGATCACACTGCTCGCCATCGCGATCATGTTCACCCCCACGCTCGGCGTCCTCGCCGTCCGGCTGTACGGCAGGCGGCGGGAAGAGCCTGAGAACACCCGGCGTGAGTGGGCCCGTCGCCCCGGTCAGCCCACGGCCATCGCGCACACCACCAGCGCGGTGGCCGTGGCGGTCTCGACGAGCGCGCCGAGCACGTCCCCGGTGATCCCGCCCAGTCGCCGCACGGCCCTGCGCCGCAGGGCCCAGGCGGCCAGCAGCCCGGCCAGGACGGCGACGGGCGGACCCCAGACCGCCGCGGACGTATTCCCCCAGCGCAGGAGCAGGCCGTCCACCGGGGAGGTCCCGCCGAGGTCGAACGCACCGAGGTCGCCGATCTCCTGACTGATCTCGTATTCACCGTGCGGGAGGGACCACGGCAGTGCCCCCGGGGACCACGGCCCGAAGGCTCCGGCGGAGTGGAGGAACGCCAGCGCGGCCGCCCCGGCGAGCACGAGCGCCGTCACGGCCAGCGCGGGGCCTCGCCGTACGGTGCCCGAGACCATCGCACCGAGCCCGTCGGGACGGGCGGAGGGGACGCCCGCGCGGCAGGCCCAGGTGAGTGCCAGCCTCCCCGCCGCGCAGGCGGTGACCAGCGTGACCGGGCCCATCCCGGTGGCGGTGACCTCCGCCAGCGCCGCCACCTGGACCAGCAGGGTGAGGACCAGTGTCACGACGCCGAACGGGCCGATGTCGGACCTCTTCATGACCTCCAGCGCCTGCCCGGCCGGCCTGCCGCTGCCCAGCCCGTCGGCCAGGTCGGCCAGCCCGTCCAGGTGCAGTCCCCGTGTGAGCAGCGCCAGTGCGGCCACGGCCAGCACCGACGCCGGGAGCGGTGTGATCCCCAGCCAGAGCGCCACCACGAGCACGGCTCCGCCGACGGCCCCGAGCAGCGCTCCCACGAGCGGGGCGGCCGTCATCGCGATCCTCGCGGTCCCGCGGTCGACCGTCCCCGGACGGACCGGGAACACGCTCAGCGTGCCGATCGCGAGGCGCACCCCGTCGGCGAACGTGGACGGGCTCCCCGAAGGCGACGTTCCAGACACGGTCGACGATCGTAGTCCGCACGGCCGTCCGGCGGCTGTCCGGCCGGACGGCGGCTTCCGTCAGGCGGGTGGGTGAGCGGGTGCCTGGCCGGACGGGCAGGGGAGCGGTCCTCGCGTGGGTCGAGCGCTCAGCGGGATGGGCAGGGCGGGCAAAGTGCGCTGTCCCCGGATGGATGCGGGGCACCGGGCCCGGTGATCAGACGGGCAGGGGGAGGACACGGCCCGCCACCACCAGCGCGACGTCCTCGGATTCGAGCGCCAGCCGCTGGTTCAGGCGGCCGAGGGCGTCGCGGAACATCCGGCCGCTGGAGGTGGCGGGCACCACGCCGAGCCCGACCTCGTCGGAGACCGCCACGACCGGGACGCGGGTCTGCCGCCAGGCGGCGACCAACTCGTCGCACCGGGCCGTGACCGCTTCCCCTCCGCCCCCGCCCCAGGCGTCGCACGCGTCGAAGACCGCGGTGATCCAGGTGCCGAGCCCGTCGATCAGCATCGGGACCTCGGCGGTCCGCAGCAGCCCGGCCAGGTCGGTGGTCTCGGCCGTGCCCCAGTGGGCGGGCCGGCGCTCCCGGTGCGCCCGGACCCGGCGGTCCCACTCGGCGTCGTCGTCGCCGGCAGGTCCGGTCGCGACGTAGAGGACCTCGGGTTCGGCCGCCAGCCGGAGCTCGGCCTCGGCCGACTTGCCCGAGCGCGACCCGCCCAGGAGCAGGGTCCGCCGCGCTCGGGCGGGCCTGGCGGGCGCCGGCTCGCCGATGTCGAGGACCGTCCCGTCCGGTACGGCCCGCACCCCCCAGAGCGCGGCCCGCCGCGCCAGCTCCGTCTCCGCCGGCACCCGGTGATCGATGTCCACGGCCACGACCTGGGTCCGCTCGCCGACCACGCCGCGGCGGCGCAGGTCCCCCAGCCGCTCCGGCCGGTCCAGCACGTCCATCAGCACCAGCTCGTACGGGGGCCGTCCGCCCTCCTCGCCCACCGGGTCCGGGGAGCCCCCCGCGTGCGACGGGCTCGGCCGCCCGTCCCGCTCTCCGTGGCGGCCCGAGGGCACGTAGAGGATCCGGCCCCCGCCGGGAACGGTGAGGGTGAGCCCGTCGGGGCCGGCCGAGGCCCGGTGCCCGGGTGGGAGGGGGCCGGCGGGCAGGAGCCGTACGGGGCCGGCGAGGGCGGTCGCGGGCTCGATGAGGACGACTTCGGTGGGGCGGCGGTGACCGGGGGCGAGTCGCGCGCAGGAGGCGCACCCGCAGTCCGGCGCCGGCCAGCCGGCACCGGCCGCCGTGCCGGAGATCAGGACCTTCACCGGCTCAGCGTACGGGCGGGGCCGGCGGGGGAACGCGCCACGGGTGCCGCTGAGCGCCTGCCTCCATGATGGGAGATGTAGGGTTCGCTGAGCCGTCGGCGGCACCGGGAAAACGCGCGAAAGGACCGTATGGCATGACGTGGCACTGGCGTTATGAAAACGCGAATGGCGGCATCGTGACAGAGGGAGTCACCCCGTCCGACACGTTCCCGAGCCAGGCGGACGCGGAGTCATGGCTTGGTGAAAGCTGGCGTGAGCTGCTGGAATCCGGTGTCGAAAAGGTCACTCTGCTCGATGGTGACCGGGTCGAATACGAGAAGATGTCGCTGCGTTCCGAATAATCCGAATAAGCGGAAAACCCCCGGGGCCTCCACTGGACGATGGAGACCCCGGGGGTTTTTAACACCGGTGACTACGGGCGCTTCTCCGGGCTGACGGTCTTGGCCGGGTCCCGCTCGACGACCGGGCCGAGGACGTCGTCGATCTTCTTCAGCACCTCGGCGTCCAGCTTCACCCCGGAGGCCTTGACGTTGTCACGGACCTGCTCCGGCTTCGTCGCCCCGATGATGGCGGAGGCCACGTTCGGGTTCTGCAGCACCCACGCCACCGCGAGCTGGGCCATGCTCAGCCCGAGGTCGCCGGCGATCGGCTTCAGTTCCTGGACGCGGGTCAGCACGTCGTCGTTCAGCATCCGGGAGATGAAGTTGCCGCCGCTGGGGTCGGTGGCCCGGGAGCCCGCGGGCGGCGGCTGGCCCGGCAGATACTTGCCGGTGAGCACGCCCTGGGCGATCGGGGACCAGACGACCTGGCTGAGGCCCTCCTTCTCGGAGAGCGGCACGACCTCGGACTCGATGACCCGCCACAGCATCGAGTACTGCGGCTGGTTGGAGACCAGGCGGTCGAAGCCCATCTCGTCGGCGATCTTCAACGCCTGGGCGATCTGGTCGGCGGTCCACTCGCTGACGCCGACGTAGAGGACCTTGCCCTGCCGTACGAGGTCGTCGAAGGTCTTGAGGGTCTCCTCCAACGGCGTCTCGACGTCGAAGCGGTGGGCCTGGTAGAGGTCGACGTAGTCGGTCTGCAGGCGGCGCAGGGAGCCGTGGATGGACTCGGTGATGTGCTTGCGCGACAGGCCGCGGTCGTTGGGGCCGGCACCCGTGGGCCAGTAGACCTTGGTGAAGATCTCCAAGGACTCGCGGCGGACACCCTTCAGCGCGCGCCCGAGCACCTCCTCCGCCTTGGTGCCCGCGTAGACGTCAGCGGTGTCGAAGGTGGTGATCCCCTCGTCGAGCGCGGCCCGCACGCACTCCTTGGCGGCGTCCTCCTCGACCTGGGAGCCATGAGTGATCCAGTTGCCGTAGCTGATCTCGCTAACCATGAGACCACTGCGGCCAAGGTGACGGAATTCCATACTCCGACCCTAGTAGGTGCCATGGGACGGATTGATTCGGGATACTCTGCCCGGCGTGCTGCGCTTGATCACTTCTCGATGGGTACGGCTTGCGGCTGTGGCTGCCGTGGCGGCGGCGATCGTCGTGGTGGTCCTGCGCCTGCGCCGTCCCCCTGCCGTCCCCGGAACCGCCCGCCGCGTCGGGGCGGGACCGGATGCCCGCGCCGCCTCGGCCGGGCGGAACGCCCCCCGCGCCGAGGCCGTGCCTCCGTGGCCCCCCGTTCCGATCCTCGGCGTCCCCACCGCCGACGACCTCGGACGCTATGCCAAAAGGCCCTACATCCCCGGCTTCCTCAGTGCCGAGCCTTCCCCGCGACAGCCCCTGGACGCCGCCACCCGCCGCCGTCTGACCCGCTGGGGCACCGTCGCGGCCGCGCTGTGCCTGCTGGCCTTCGCCACCCAGGCCCTGGAGGACGCGACCTTCTCCAAGGAGACGACGGCGGGCGTGGAGGCCGTCGGGGAGGCCAGGTTCGAGGGAGAGGACTCTTCCGCGACCGGTCCGTGCGGCCCGGAAAGGGGGGTGCCCACGGTGCCACCGGGCGTCTACGTCAGCACGCTCTGTGACGTGAGGGTCAACGACCTGACGGATGGGGAACGCGCGGACGACCTGTTCCGCGCCGTCACCCGGGCGCGGGACCCCGCCGCCACGGAGGATCCGTACGGATCGGCTCCCGACGCCGACTGCCACCCCGCGGCGCGGGCACCGCGGGTGCGGGCGCTCAGCCCGAGGGTGGTCCGGGCGGTCGGCAGGCAGTGGGCGCGGATCGAGAGGTGGCTGAAGGCCAACGACCCCGCGAGCTACCGCACGCTCGGACCACCCGCCCGGGCCCGGACGATCGCGGTCGCGGAGTCGCAGATGGGCCTGCGCTTCCCCGACGACCTGCGCGCCTCGCTGCTGCGGCACAACGGGGCCGCGGCGGAGCGCGGGAGCCGGCCGTTCGGCTTCCTGGGCACCACGGGGATGAACGTCCGGGAGATCCGCGACACCTGGCGGACGCTGTGCGGGATCGACGACACCGACGAGGGTGGCGACCCGCGTGTGGAGTGGTGGGACGGCCGCATGATCCCCTTCGGTTCCGACGGGAGCGGCAACCACCTCGTGGTCGACTCGGTCAGGCGCGATGTGGGGGACACCGACAACGAGGGCCAGATGAGTTTCACGCCGGGCGGCGTCCCGGTCCGCTCGCACTACGCGCTGCTCAAGGCGACCGCCGACGCGATGGAGACCGGCGGATCCGTCGGCTACTGGAGACCCGTGGTGACCGAGGGCGCGTTCGACTGGGAGGTCGCGGAGTGAGAGGCGCGGTCGTACGGCCGCCCGGAGACGGCCCCTCGGACCCGCACACGACCCTTCGGATCCGGAGGGGCCCGTGAGAAACCTGGGGTCTCTCCCTTGAATGACCCGGAGACGTCCCGCAAAAAAGGAGAGCCCCGTCCCCGGAGAAGGGGACGGGGCTCTCGTGGCCTAATTCTTCGGCGGGACGGGTTTGCCGCCGGGCAGGAGGGCGGGGGGCGGGAAGCGCAGCTTGCGGATCTGCAGCGCGCGCATGGCGGCGTAGAAGCCGACCCCCCTGGTGCTCTCGTTGGGGAACTTCTCGGCCACCAGCTTCTTGACCTTCCACGACACCCAGACCGAGGTGAGCAGCACGCCCACCATCATGATCGGCCAGCCGATCGTGATGACGGCGACGTTGATGTAACCGCGGATCTCGGCGGGGAAGGGGACCCAGGTGAGAAGCAGGATCAGCAGCGAGAAGGGCAGGAAATACTGGCTGACGATCCGGCGGGAGTCGACCCAGTCACGGGCGAACTTGCGGGCCGGGCCCTGGTCGCGTGCCGGGAAGTAGCGCTCGTCGCCGCGCATCATGCCCTCCCGCGCCTTGACGCGGTCGTTGGCCTGGCGCTCGCGGAGCTGCTTGTAGGCCTCTTTGCGGTTCTGGGGGGCGTTCACCGGCTGGCGGCGACGGCCTTCGGCGTCCCGGCGCTTGGGTGTGGGACGCCCCTTGCCCGCAGGCTTAGGATCGTTAGCGGAGGCGGGGGAGTCGTCCGCAGTGGTCTGGGTACGTCGGAACACATCGTCAGCCTACCGGGACTGCAACTTAGTGACGCCCTCGTGCGTTATGCGTAGGGTGAACCTAGTGGCTCCAGTGCTTTCTCGGGGGGCTGGAATCACTGGGTGACCCGAAGGCATTTGAAGAAGGGGACGGCCGACGCGCATGAGCGTGATGAAGAGACTTTCGCTGATTTTCCGGTCCAAGGCGAACAACGCGTTGGACAAGATGGAAGATCCTCGCGAAACCCTGGACTACTCATATCAGCGCCAGCTTGAGCTGTTGCAGAAGGTGCGCCGGGGGGTGGCCGACGTCGCCACCTCGCGCAAGCGGGTGGAGTTGCAGATCAACCAGATCGAGGCCCAGTCACGCAAGCTTGAGGAGCAGGGGCGCAAGGCGCTCGGCGTCGGCCGCGAGGACCTCGCCCGCGAGGCGCTGACCCGCCGGTCGAGCCTGCAGACCCAGATCGCCGACCTCCGCGTGCAGCACGACAACCTGCAGGGCGAGGAGGAGAAGCTCACCACCGCCTCGCACCGGCTGCAGGCCAAGGTCGACTCCTTCCGTACGCGCAAGGAGACGATCAAGGCGACCTACACCGCGGCCGAGGCGCAGACGCGGATCAACGAGGCCTTCTCCGGCATCTCCGAGGAGATGGGCGACGTCGGTCTGGCGATCCAGCGGGCCGAGGACAAGACGGCCTCGATGCAGGCCCGTGCGGGTGCCATCGACGAGCTGCTGGCCAGCGGGGCGCTCGACGACTTCAGCGGACAGCGCGGCGACGACATCCAGGCCGAGCTGGACCGCATGGGCGGCGGCCATGACGTGGAGCTGGAGATCGCCCGGATGAAGGCCGAGCTCGGTCAGGGCTCCGCGCCCAAGAGCGCGATCGAGTCCGGGGCCCCCCAGCCGCAGCAGCAGCCGCAGCAGTCCCCCCAGACGCAGCAGTACCGTCAGCCGGGGGAGGGACTGTGATCGTTCGCATCATGGGTGAGGGGCAGACCGAGATCGCTCCGAGTGACCTCGACGTCCTCAACGCCCTGGACGGTGAGCTGGAGGCGGCCATCGAGGCCGGCGACGAGGAGACGTTCAGATCTCGCCTGCACGACCTGCTGGACAAGGTGCGTCATGTGGGGAGGGCGCTTCCGGACGACAGCCTGGAGCCTTCCGAGCTGATTTTGCCTCCGGCTGACGCTTCCATGGAAGAAGTGCGGGAGATGCTCGGCGATGAGGGGCTGATTCCCGGATAGTTTGGGCATATGGCACAGACCCGGTTTGCCCCGGACCGGGGCTTGACCAGCCGCATGGTTGCGACCATGTTCCTGCTCGGACTTCTGTATGTGATCTTCGTGGGAGTGCTGGTCGCCCTGGGGGTCCAGACCCTCCTGGTGCTGCTCATCGCCGGAGGCACCCTGCTGGTCCAGTACTTCATGTCCGACCGCATCGCGCTGTTCGCGATGCACGGGCATGAGGTCACTCCGGAGCAGGCACCCGAGTTGCACGGCATGATCGACCGGCTCAGCGCCATGGCCGACATGCCCAAGCCGAGGGTGGCGATCGCCGATTCGGACATCCCGAATGCGTTCGCCACCGGCCGCAACCAGAAGAACTCCGTGGTGTGCGTGACCACCGGCCTGCTGCGCCGCCTTGATCGGGCCGAGCTCGAGGGCGTGCTCGCCCACGAGATGTCCCATGTCGCCCACCGCGACGTCGCCGTGATGACCATCGCCTCGTTCCTCGGCATCGCCGCCGGCCTCATGACGAGGTTCGCGCTCTACACCGGTCTGGGGCGTGGCCGCGACGACAGGGGCGGCCTGCCGATCGGCCTGATCATCATGCTGGTCTCGGGTCTGGTGTACGCAGTCAGCTTCCTGCTCACCCGCGCCCTGTCCCGCTACCGTGAGCTGGCCGCCGACCGCGCCGGGGCGCTCCTCACCCAGCGCCCCTCGGTTCTGGCGAGTGCGCTGGTCAAGATCAGCGGTGAGATGGCCCGCATCCCGACCAGGGACCTGCGTGAGGCCGAGCCGTTCAACGCCTTCTTCTTCGTCCCGGCGCTGTCCGGGGGCACCAGCCTGGCCGCGCTGTTCGCGACCCACCCGCCGTTGAACCGGCGCCTGGAGCAGCTCGCCAGGATATCCGCCCAGCTCGGACAGGGAGTGTAACGGTGAAGTGGTGGGACGCGTTGCTGGGCCGTACCGACCCTGTCCAACCGGACCTGGACGCGCTGTTCGCGCTGCCGTCGGCGGCGGTGACCCTGCAGGCCGCGACCGGGCTGGTGCCGGCCGGGACGGGGGCGGTCTGCTTCCGAGCAGCCGAGGGCGGTGCCTTCGCCGAATTGGAGCGCGACGTCACCCAGTTGCTCGCCGCCGGGGGCGGCCCGCCGGTGGAGGAGTCCAAGGACACCTACGGTTACAGCTGGCTGCTGGTGCGCCGCCCGCCCGATCAGCTCAGCGAGCTGGTCACCGACCTGCACGCGGTCAACTCCTCCCTGGAGGCGGCGGGCTTCGGCCCGTCCCTGCTCTGCTCGCTGGTCTCGTTCACCGACAGCTCCGCCCGCAACGTCGCCCTGGTCTACCTCTACAAACGAGGCACCTTCTACCCGTTCGCGCCGCTGTCCGGACAGCACCGGGACAACGCGCTGGAGCTTCAGATGCGCGGCGCGGTCGAGGGCGAGCTGCCGCTCGAACCCGATCTCGGCCGATGGTTTCCCCTGTGGGGCGCTCCAGGGCTCTGAGGAGATGCGCGCCGGGCGGAGGCTGACCAGGGTCGCGGCCTGCGCGTTCGCCGTCGCGGCCCTGGGGTACAGCGCGTGGGTGCCGGTGCAGTTCCTCAACACGAGGATCGGCGGGCCGGGCGCGTACGTCAGCGAGCTGGCCGCGGCCGACCAGCCGTGGTCGTGGCTGGTACGGGCCGCCGACGTGCTCTCCGGGATCGCGTGCCTGGTCGCGGTGGCGCTGGCGCCCGACGAGCGTCCCTGCCGGTGGGCGACGGCGGGCTGGCTCGGTCTCGCGCTGCTGGGGGTGATGACGGTCCTGGACAGCGGGGCCTTCCCGCTGGACTGCGCCGTGCTGAGCGACCCCTCCTGCGCCGCGGCCGAGGCGGCGGGACGGGTCTCGGCCGCCCACCGGATCCACACGGTGACCAGTGCCCTGGCGTCCGCGGGAGCCGTGCTCAGCCTCGTGGCGCTGCCGGTGAGCGCGCTGCGGCGGCGCAGGTGGCCGCTCATCGGGTACGGCGGGGCGGTGCTGGCCGTGCTCATGGCCGCCGCCACGGTCTGGACCCTGGCAGCCGTCGCGTCCGGTGCCCCGGTGGGGGTCGCGCAGCGGTTCCAGGTCGCCGTCATCGGGCTCTGGCTGCTGCTGGTGGCGGTCGCCCTCTGGCGGGACCGGACGGCGGCGCCCCCGCCGAAGTCGCACATCCTGCTGGAGGGGGCCGGCACGCCGCCGGTGCTGATCTGCGCCGGAATGGCGGCGGCATGGTTCCACTGGGACCGGGTCGCCGCCGACCTGGGCCGCGACCATGCGGTGATCCGGTTCGACCGGCCAGGTCTGGGGCTCAGCTCCGGCCACCGCCGTCCGCCCACGTTGCGCCAGGAGGCGGAGCGGATCGGCGCGCTGGCCGACGTCCCCCTGGTGGTGGCCCACTCGGCGGCGGGCCGGCACGCGGAGGCGTTCGCCCGGCTCCATCCCGGGCGGGTGGCGGGGCTGGTGCTGGTCGACCCCAGCTGTGACTCCGTGGTGCGGCCCCGGGGCGCCGCGCGCGCGGCCGCCGTACGCGCCGTGCAGCGTGCGCTGCCCGCCCTCGGCGGCACGTTCGGCGCGACCGTCCTCGCCTCTCTCACGCTGCCTTTCGCGCACCGCCTTCTCATGGGGGCGCACGACCGCGCCCGGAGCGTGTACGGCAGGGGCCGTGTCCTGGCCGCCACGGTGGCCGAGTGGCTCGCCTACCGGGACATGGCCGTCGAGCTACGCGGGTTGCGTGCGACCTGTCCTTTCCCCGACGTCCCCGTCGTCATCCTCAGCGCGGGCCCCGAGGACCCCTGCCACCGTGACCTCGCCGCGCTGCTGAACGCCAAGCTGATCTCCCTTCCGGACACCGGGCACGAGGTCGAGCTGGAACGGCCGGAGGCGATCGCCGGAGCGGTACGGGCGATCAGTAGATTTCACGATACGTAGCCGGGTATACGATCTGGGTAGCGGTCATCTCGGGGGTGTGGTGATGGCATCTCGGCTGAAGAACCGGCGCTGGACGGCGGTGGTGCCCCGGGCGCTGGGTGTGTTCTTCGCGGTGCTGTCGGCCTACTCGACCGTCATCACCCTGGTCGGGCCGGTGCGGAGGCTGCTGCGGCCGGTCACCGACGCGGTCAGCACCAGCATCTTCTCTGTCGAGGCGAACCTCGGCTACGCCGTGTTCCTGGCGATCCTGGCCGGGGCCGTCGCCCGCCACAAGCGCGCGGCGTACTGGCTGCTGGTGGTGCTGCTGTCGCTGACCGCGCTGCTCGACGTGATCCTCCTGCCGCCGTTCTCCCCTCTGGGGGACAACGTCATCCGGCGGATCGGATCCACCTGGTTCCTGGTCGCGGGCACGATCAACCTGGCCTTCGTCACCGGCCTGCTGGCCGTACTGGTGCTGGCCCGCCGCGAGTTCTACGCCAAGGTCCAGCGCGGCGCCTTCCGTAAGGCGCTGCTGACCCTCGTCGTCCTGCTCGCGGCCTCCTTCGGCGTCGCCTACCTGCTGGTCAGCCTCTTCCCCGGCACGCTGACGCCGCCGGGCAGGACCGCCTGGGCGCTGGAGAAGGCGCTGGGCGGCGCGGTCACCCTCGACCTCGACCGTGTCGGGCACCCGCCCACCTGGGTCGGTCTCGTCGTGGGCCTGCTGACGGCCGCCGCGATCCTGTCGGCGTTCCTGGTGCTGTTCCACTCCCAGCGGGCCAGCGCCGAGCTGCCCCCGTCGGAGGAGGCCTGGTTGCGCGAGCTGCTGGCCGCCACGGGAGAGCGCGACTCGCTGGGATACTTCGCCACCCGGAGGGACCGGACCGCCATCTTCTCGGCGAGCGGCAAGGCGGCGGTCTCCTACCGGGTGGTCGCGGGCGTCAGCCTGGCCGGGGGAGACCCGATCGGCGACGTGGAGGCGTGGGAGCCGGCCATCCGCATGTGGATGGACCAGGCAGGGGAGTACGGCTGGACGGCGGCGGCCATCGGGGCGAGCGAGGAGGGCGCCAGGGCCTACAACCGGGCCGGGCTGCGGGTGCTCCAGCTCGGCGACGAGGCGGTGATCGAGGTGGCCGCCTTCACCCTGCGCGGCCGGGAGATGCGCGGCGTGCGGCAGGCGGTCAACCGGGTCGAGCGGGCCGGATACACGGTGCGCGTCCGGCGGCACGAGGAGCTGACCCCGCGGGAGATGCGCGAGATCATCGACCGGGCCGAGGTATGGCGGGACACCGAGGCCGAACGCGGCTTCTCGATGGCGCTGGGCAGGCTGGGGGACCCGGCGGACGGCAGGTGCGTGCTGGTCGAGGCCCTCGCCCCTGACGGCGGCCACGCCGCACTGCTGTCCTTCGTGCCCTGGGGGGAGCGCGGCCTGTCCCTGGACCTGATGCGCCGCGACCGCGAGGCCGACAACGGCCTGACGGAGTTCATGGTCTCCGGTCTCGTCGAGCAGGCCCCGGCGCTGGGGGTGGAGCACATCTCGCTGAACTTCGCGGTCTTCCGCGCCGCCTTCGAGGAGGGTGCCAGGATCGGCGCCGGGCCGGTGCTGCGGGCCTGGCGGGGGATGCTGCTGTTCTTCTCCCGGTGGTGGCAGCTGGAGTCGCTGTACCGGTCGAACGTGAAGTACCGCCCCGCGTGGGTGCCGCGCTACCTCGCCTACGAGGACGGCCGCGACCTGGTCAAGGTCGGTCTCGCCTCGGTGATCGCCGAAGGCTTCCTGGGACACGGGCCGAGCCTGCCCACGTTGCTGCGACGCGGGGAGAGACCGGCCCGGCCGGTGGTGGGGGCTCCCCCCGGGATCCCGGCGGCCCGCACGCCGAAGACGGGTGAGAGCCGGCGGGGCCCCGCCGTATCGGAGCAGATGAGGGTCCGCCTCGCCAAGCTGGAGCGGATCCGGGCAGAGGGGAGTGATCCGTACCCGGTGGGTCATCCGCGCACCCATACCGCCGCCGAGGTACGGCGGGCCCACCCCGGTGTCCCCGCCGACGTCCGGACCGGAGAGCGGGTCGCGGTGGCCGGAAGGGTGATGCTGGTTCGCGACCACGGAAAGCTGCTGTTCGCCACCCTCGCCGACTGGAGCGGCGCCCTGCAGCTCATGATCACTCAGAGCGCTGACCTGGAACGCTGGCGCCGCACCGTCGACCTGGGCGACCAGGTCGGCTGCACCGGCGAGGTCGTCACCAGCCGGACCGGGGAGCTCTCCGTGCTCGCCGAGGAGTGGGCGCTGACCGCCAAATGCCTGCGCCCGCTACCCGGCGGGCACCATGGCACGGCCGGTCCCCAGGCGCGGGTACGGCGACGCTACCTCGACCTGGTGACCGACGCCGAGGCCCGCGAGACACTGCGGATCCAGGGCGCCGTCCTGCACGGCCTGCGTGACGCGCTGGTCCGCCGGGGTTTCCTGGAGACCGTGACGCCGATCCTGCAGTCCGTCCACGGCGGCGCCGGCGCGCGGCCGTTCACCACCCACATGAACGCCTACGACCTGGGCCTCTCCCTGCGGATCGCGCCGGAGCTGTACCTGAAGCGCCTGTGCGTGGGCGGTGTGGAGCGGGTCTTCGAGCTCGGCCCGGCCTTCCGCAACGAGGGGGTCTCCTACAAGCACAACCCCGAGTTCACGATGCTGGAGGCCTACCAGGCCTACGCCGACTACCGGACGATGCTGGACCTCGCCCGCGAGCTCGTCCAGGAGGCGGCCACCGCGGCGTTCGGCGCGCCGGTGCTCCGCAGGCACGGGCAGGAGATCGACATCTCCGGGGCCTGGCCGGTCGTCGCCGTGAACGAGGCCGTCTCGGAGGTCACGGGGGAGCAGGTGAACGCGGACACCTCCGTCCAGGAGCTCCGCAAGCTGGCCGACCGGCTGGCGATGCCGTACGACCCGCGATGGGAGCGGGGCGCGATGCTCGTGGAGCTGTACGAGCGGCTCGTGGAGGAGCGGACCGTCGAGCCGGCCTTCTACACCGACTTCCCGGCCGAGACCGCACCCCTCGCCCGGCCGCACCGCCGTGATCCGAGGCTGGCCGAGCAGTGGGATCTGGTCGCCTTCGGCGTCGAGATCGGCACCGCCTGCTCCGAGCTGACCGACCCCGTCGAGCAGCGCCGCCGGCTGGCCGAGCAGTCGCTTCGGGCCGCCGCCGGAGATCCGGACGCGATGGAGCTGGATGAGGGCTTCCTGCAGGCGCTGGAGTACGCCATGCCGCCCACCGGGGGGCTCGGCATCGGCGTCGACCGGCTCATCATGCTGCTGACCGGGAAGTCGATCAGGCAGACGCTGACCTTCCCGTTGGTCCGGCCTCGCGGTTGACACACCAGCTGTGACCATCAGCCCGCACAGAGGACGATCGACGATCCGGCGCTGCGCGACCTGATCGGGCGGTGCCTGTCCAAGGACGCCGGCCTGCGGCCCAGCACGGGAGAGGCGCTGCTGCGGCTGCTCGGCTGGTGGCGAGAACGCACGGTGATCTGACGTTCAAGGTATGACAGGGCACACCGGCGGCTCCCCGCCGCCGTCCCCGCCCCGTGCTGCCATGATCCTATGATCAAGATGACTCATGCCGTGGCCGCGGCCACGGCCGCGCTCCTCACCATGGGCATGTTCGGCGGTACCGCGTTCGCCGACCCCGCCCCTCGCCCCGGCCCCGGTCCCCGCCCCGGCCCCGCGAAGGTGACGATGGACGACAGCCAGTCGAAGATCACAGTCATGGGGGAGGGGGAACGGTCCGCCGTCCCCGACGTCATGCGCCTGAACGCCGGCGCCGAGGCGCGCCGCGCCACCGCGGGCGCCGCCTTCGCCGACGCGCGCAAGGCCGCCGCGAAGCTGACCGAGGCGCTGCTGGCGGCCGGGATCCAGGCCAGGGACCTGCGGACCAACGAGCTGTCCCTCGGCCCCGAGTACAGCACCTACCCCACCATCTCCGGTTACCGGGCGGCGCAGGGCGTCGAGGCCGTGGTACGCGACATCGGCTCCGCGGACAAGGTGATCGACGCGGTGGCCGCCGTCGGAGAGGAGGCCCGCCTGAACGGCATCTCCTTCGAGGTGTCCAACAACCGCAGGCTGCTGCGGGCCGCGCGCGACGCGGCGTTCCGGGACGCGGGCGCCCGCGCCGCCCAGTACGCCAGGCTGGCCGGCCGCGAGCTCGGCCCCGTCCTGACGATCAGCGAGGAGGACGCGTCGCCCCCGCCGATCAGGTTCGCCGGTGCCGCGCTGGCCGACAAGGCGTCCATCAGCCCCGGCCAGCAGACCGTCTCGGTCGATGTCCGGGTGGTCTACGGACTGCTCTAGCCCCCTTGGGCGTGGGACGGAGCCGCCGTCCCACGCCCCGGGAACCTCAGGGAAGAGCCAGCATCCGGTCGAGGGCGACCTTGGCCCAGCGGGTGGTGTCCTCGTCCACGGTGATCTGGTTGACGACCTGACCGGCCGCGAGCGACTCCAGCGCCCAGACCAGGTGCGGCAGGTCGATCCGGTTCATCGTCGAGCAGTAGCAGACGGTCCGGTCCAGGAACGTCACGTTCTTGTCCGGGAACATCTGCCCGAGCCGCTTGACCAGGTTCAGCTCGGTCCCCACCGCCCAGGAGGATCCCGCCGGGGCCTCTTCGAGCTTCTTGATGATGTATTCGGTCGAGCCGACGTGGTCGGCCTTGGTGACCACCTCGTGCCTGCATTCGGGGTGTACCAGCACGTTGACGCCGGGGATCCGCTCGCGGACGTCGTCCACGCACTCGGGGCTGAAGCGGCCGTGCACCGAGCAGTGTCCCTTCCAGAGGATCACCTTGGCGTTCTCGAGCTGCTCCGTGGTCAGCCCGCCGTTCGGCCGATGCGGGTTGTACACGACGCAGTCGTCCAGCGACAGGCCCATCTCCAGCACCGCGGTGTTGCGCCCCAGGTGCTGGTCGGGCAGGAAGAGCACCTTCTCGCCGCGGGAGAACGCCCAGTCGAGGGCCCGCCTGGCGTTGGAGGAGGTGCACACCGCGCCGCCGTTGCGCCCGCAGAACGCCTTGATGTCGGCGCTGGAGTTCATGTAGGTGACCGGGACCGTGGCATCGGCGATCCCGGCGTCCTCCAGCGCCTCCCAGCACTCCTCGACCTGGTCGAAGGTCGCCATGTCGGCCATCGAGCATCCCGCCGCGAGGTCGGGCAGGACGACCTTCTGCGTGTCGCCGGTGAGGATGTCGGCCGACTCGGCCATGAAGTGCACGCCGCAGAAGACGATGTACTCGGCATCCGGCCGGGCCGCCGCCTCCCGGGCGAGTTTGAAGGAGTCTCCGGTCACGTCGGCGAACTGGATGACCTCGTCGCGCTGGTAGTGGTGCCCCAGCACGAAGACCCGGTCGCCGAGCGCCGCCTTGGCCCGCCTGGCGCGCTCCACGAGCGCCGGATCTGAAGCGGACGGCAATTCGCCGGGACAGTCGACGCCGCGCTCGCTGTGCGAGTCGGTGCCCCTGCCGAGGATGAAGAGCGGAAGTCCGGTCTCGGTGGTCGTCACGACCACACCCCCTTATCGTCTAACTGACACTATGATGACACACGGCACTGGAGGCTTTATTCCAGGGGCAGGGGGGTAGTTCCGGACCACAGGAATGTGTAGCTGCCAGTGGGTGTTGGTAGCGTCTAAGAAGGACGTCGGAAACAGACAGCCGTTCCGATCGGGCGGTTGACGCAGACGCGGGAGTCACCACATGTCGGTTGAGAGCAGCGAGACCACGGCGCAGGGTCTGATCCTTAGTGACGCGGCCTCCGCCAAGGTCAAGAGCCTGCTGGAGCAGCAGGGCGAAGAAGGCCTCCAGCTTCGCGTGGCCGTGCAGCCCGGAGGCTGTTCCGGCCTGCGCTACCAGCTCTTCTTCGACGATCGTTCCATGGACGGCGACGTCGTCACGGACTTCAACGGTGTCAGCGTGGTCACCGACCGGATGAGCGCACCCTATCTCGTGGGCGCCACGGTCGACTTCGTCGACACGATCGAGAAGCAGGGCTTCACGATCGACAACCCGAACGCCACGGGTTCGTGCGCCTGCGGCGACTCGTTCAACTAGTCGCCCAAACGCCGCCCGCCAGGCGAAAAGGTGTGGAGCGACGGCCCCGCAGGGTGAGATCTGTCACCCTGCGGGGCCGTCGTGTGTCTGCAAGGTCGCGTATTCTTGCTGGGTTTCACTGCCCGCTCTTTTCTCAGATGCTGACAACGAGGAGAAAGATCCCGTGCGCATCGCCGTCACCGGCTCTATCGCGACCGACCACCTGATGACCTTTCCCGGGAGTTTCCGGGACCAGCTCATCGCCGAACAGCTCGACCGGGTGTCCCTGTCGTTCCTCATCGACGACCTGCAGATCCGCCGCGGCGGCTGCGCGGCCAACATCGCCTTCGGCATGGGCTGCCTGGGACTGACCCCCATCCTGGTCGGCGCCGTCGGCACGGACTTCGCCGACTACCGCTCCTGGCTGGAGCGGCACGGGGTCGACTGCGAGTCGGTTCACATCTCCGAGCTCCATCACACCGCCCGGTTCCTGTGCACCACCGACGAGGATCACAACCAGATCGCGTCCTTCTACACCGGTGCGATGGCCGAGGCTCGGCTGATCGAGCTCGGCCCGATCGCCCAGCGTCTCGACGGCCTGGACCTGGTGCTGGTCAGCCCCAACGACCCCGACGCGATGCTCCGGCACACCGAGGAGGCCCGCGGGCGGGGCATCCCGTTCGCGGCCGATCCGTCGCAGCAGCTCGCCCGCATGCCCGGTGAGGACATCCGGCTGCTGATCGACGGCGCCGCCTACCTTTTCAGCAACGACTACGAAAAGGGCCTCATCGAGCAGAAGACCGGCTGGTCCGACGAGGAGGTCCTCAGCCGGGTCGATGCCCGGGTCACCACGCTCGGCCCCAAGGGTGTCGTGATCGACCGCAAGGGCGAGCCGTCCCTGCACGTTCCCGCGGCCCCCGAGCTCGGCAAGGCCGACCCCACCGGTGTGGGCGACGCCTTCCGCGCCGGTTTCCTGTCCGCCCTCGCCTGGGGCCTGCCCCTGGAGCGCTGCGCCCAGGTCGGCAACCTCACCGCCACCCATGTCCTGGAGCATGTCGGCGGCCAGGAGTACCAGCTTGGCCAGAAGGCCTTCCTGGAGCGCTTCGCCGCCGCCTACGGCGCCGAGGCCGCCGACGAGGTGGCGCCCTCCGTGAAGTGCCACCACGCCTGATCTCTCGCTACGGCGAGCACGGTGGGGGGCCACTCGCCCCCCACCGTGCTCGCCGTACTCCACGCTCCTCGCCGGACACCGCCGCCCGCCGCGACGCCGGGACCTCGGGCCGCCGGGATCGAGGCGGAGAGCCCGCGCCGCGGCCGGAGGGTCAGGCGCCCGCGTAGATGTGGTGGACGAAGTCGGCGAGCTGGTCGTCCGGGAGGTGCTTGGCCAGATCCGCCTCGCTGATCATTCCGATGATGCGGTTGTTCTCGATCACCGGGAGGCGCCTGATCTGGTTCTCCTCCATCTTGGTCAGGACCTCGGAGACGGTGGCGTTTGAGGGCACCCAGACCAGGCCGGTGGCCATCTCCCCGGCGGTGACCTTCGACGGGTCCTTGCCGTCGGCCACGCACTTCACCACGATGTCGCGGTCGGTGATGATGCCCTTGAGGCGATCGTCACTCCCGCAGATGGGCAGCGCCCCCACCCGCAGCTCCCGCATCAGCTGCGCGGCCCGGTCGAGCGTCTCGTGTGCCTCTATGCACCGGGCGCCCGAACCCATCAGGTCCTTGGCAGTTTCCCCGCTCATATGTTCCCCCCGAAACGTATGTGGACTTTTCGGGAGGTTCCTACCCTGTTTTCCGCTAAATCAGTAGTTGCGCCGGACGTGGATGGCCCAGCCGCCCCCGGGGAGCTCGTGGCTGGCCACGTGGTGATGGGACTTCAGGCGGCACCACGCCGGGATGTCGGTGAAGGCCGCGGGGTCGTCGGCCAGGACCGAGACGATCGCGTTGCGCGGCACCTGGTTGATCTGCTCGGCGAGCATGATGATGGGGATCGGGCACTTCTTGCCCAGCGCGTCGATGGTCAGCGCCGGAGGCTGGGTGGATCCCTCGGTGGAGGCCTGCCTTGACGTCATGAAGCCTTCTCTCCCCGGATGCCGGTCACAACCTTACTCCCGCATCTTCGCGGATCTTCTTCACCATGTCAGGAAGAACGGTGAGGAAGCGGTCGACATCCGCCGAGGACGTGCCCTGGGGCAGCGACACCCGGACGTTCCCGTGGGTGAGGACGCCCATGGCCTCCAGAACGTGCGACGGGCGGAGCGTGCTCGCCGTACACGAACTGCCGGAGGATATGGCGAATCCCGCCTTGTCCAGCTCCGTCAGCAGAGCCTCCCCCTCTACGTAAAGACACGAAAAGGTGACAATGTGCGGGGCTCGCGCGACGGGGTCGCCGATGACCTCGACGTCCGGGACGAGCCGGGGCACCTCCGCCCTGATCCGGTCCACGAGCTCCGACAGCCGCGCCGACTCCCGCGCCGACTCGGCCGTCATGGCGCGCAACGCGGTGGCGGCCGCGACGATCGCCGGGACGTTCTCGAAGCCGGGTACCCGGCGCTGCTCCCGGTCGTCCTCGGGGAGCGGGCTGCGCCAGCGGGTGCCCTTGCGGACCACCAGCACGCCGACTCCCGCGGGCCCGCCCCACTTGTGCGCGCTCGCCGTCAGGACCGACCACCCGCCCGGCAGCGGCATCCGGCCCACGGTCTGCGCCGCGTCCACCAGCAGCGGCACACCCGCCTCGGCGCACAGGGCCGCGGCCTCGGTGACCGGCTGGACGGTTCCGACCTCGTGGTTGGCGCTCTGCAGGCACGCCAGGGCCGTGCCCTGGGTGAGGACCGCCTCCCCGAAGGCCGCCAGGTCCACCACGCCGGTACGGCCGACGCCGACCGTCTCGACCGAACCGCCGGTGCGCTCGTGGACCCCGGCGGCGTGCAACACGCTGGAGTGCTCCACCGCCGACGCCACCAGGCGGCGCCCGGCGCGGCGCCGTCCGTGCAGGGCGCCCAGCACGCCCAGATGCACGGCCTGAGTCCCCGAGGCGGTGAAGGAGACCTCGTCGGGCCGGACGCCGAGAACTTCGGCGACCTCGGTCCGCGCCTGTTCCAGTAACATCCTTGCCCGGCGGGCGGGGCCGTACAGTCTTGCCGGGTCGGCCCAGCCGACGTCGAGCGCCGCGATCAGAGCCTCGCGTGCCTGAGGGTGCAGCGGCTCGGTGGAGGCCGCGTCGAAGTACGCCACTCCTCAATCGTCGCACCAAGTGCGACGCAGGCGGGGGCTGCGCGGGGGGGCGAGGGCAGTCCGCGCTAGTGTGTCCCCCAGCGTAAAGCTGTGAACTACATGTTGTAAGCACGAATAAACGACCGCTCAGGAGCGACTCCTGGGCTTCATCTGTGGGGTAGGCGATCCGTGAGTCCGACCCGCCGTTCTGCACGGCGTCCGTTGGCCCGCCGCCGGGTGCCACGCGCTGCCGCTCTGGCGCTGCTGCTGGTGTCCGCGACGGCGTGTAGTGCCGAAGACTGGTCCCGGGGTGGCTTGCCCGGCGGCATCACCAAGCAGGCCGAGACCGTCCAGAATCTCTGGAACGGATCCTGGATCGCCGCTCTCGCCACCGGTGTGGTCGTGTGGGGCCTGATCCTGTGGTCCGTTGCCTTCCACCGCAAGAAGAAGCACTCGAAGGATGAGCTGCCGCCTCAGGTGCGCTACAACCTCCCCATCGAGATCCTCTACACGGTGGTGCCGATCATCATGGTCGGCGTGTTCTTCTTCTTCACCGCGCGTGACCAGAACTACGTCAACGCGGTGTCCGGCCAGGCTCCCGTGAAGGTCAAGGTCGAGGGGTTCCAGTGGAGCTGGCGCTTCACGACGGACTACAACGGCAAGCAGGTCGAAGTCATCGGCAGGCCCGCCGGCGACTACACCAAGGGTCCGCAGCTGGTGCTCCCGGTGAATCAGAAGGTCGAGTTCGACCTCGTCTCCCCGGACGTCATCCACTCCTTCTGGGTCCCGGCCTTCCATTTCAAGCGCGACGTGATCCCGGGTGTCGAGAACAAGTTCGAGGTCGACACGCTGGACAAACCCGCCGTCTACGCCGGCCGGTGCGCCGAGCTCTGCGGCGTGGACCACAGCCGGATGCTCTTCAACGTGAAGCTCGTGCCGCAGGCCGAGTTCGATCAGTACATCGCTAGCCAGGCGGGTGCCCAGTGACCGCACTTAACGAGCCCGTCGCCATCGCGCCGGTGCCGTCCTCCAAGGGTTCGATCATCGCGAAGTGGACCTCGTCCACCGACCACAAGATCATCGGACATCTCTACCTGATCACCTCGTTCGTCTTCTTCCTGATCGGCGGCGTCATGGCGCTGATCATGCGAGCCGAGCTGGCCCAGCCGGGCCTGCAGCTCACCAGCAACGAGCAGTTCAACCAGCTGTTCACCATGCACGGCACGGTCATGCTGCTCATGTTCGCGACGCCGCTGTTCGCCGGCTTCGCCAACGAGCTCATGCCGCTGCAGATCGGCGCGCCCGACGTGGCGTTCCCCCGGCTGAACATGGTCAGCTACTGGCTCTTCACCTTCGGCAGCACCATCGCCCTGTCGGGTTTCATCACCCCGGGCGGCGCGGCCAGCTTCGGCTGGTTCGCCTACACCCCGCTGTCGAACGCGATCAGCTCGCCCGGCGTCGGCGGTGACCTGTGGATCGTCGGCCTGACCATCAGCGGTCTGGGCACGATCCTCGGTTCGGTGAACTTCATCACCACGATCGTCTGCATGCGCGCACCCGGCATGACCATGTTCCGGATGCCGTTGTTCACCTGGAACGTGCTGCTCACCTCGATCCTGGTGCTGATGGCCTTCCCGGTGCTCGCCGCCGCGCTGCTCGCCCTGGAGGCCGACCGCAAGCTCGGCACCCACATCTTCGACCCGGCCACCGGCGGCGCGCTGCTCTGGCAGCACCTGTTCTGGTTCTTCGGCCATCCCGAGGTCTACATCATCGCGCTGCCGTTCTTCGGCATCGTGACCGAGATCCTGCCGGTCTTCAGCCGCAAGCCGCTGTTCGGCTACATCGGCCTCGTCGGCGCGACCATCGCCATCGCGGGCCTGTCGATCACCGTCTGGGCGCACCACATGTTCCCGACCGGCCAGGTGCTGCTGCCGTTCTTCTCGTTCATGACCTTCCTCATCGCGGTCCCGACCGGGGTGAAGTTCTTCAACTGGATCGGCACGATGTGGCGGGGGCACCTGTCCTTCGAGTCGCCGATGCTGTTCTCGATCGGCTTCCTGGTCACCTTCCTCTTCGGTGGCCTGACCGGCGTCATCCTGGCCTCGCCGCCGCTGGACTTCCAGGTGTCGGACTCCTACTTCGTCGTGGCCCACTTCCACTACGTCGTCTTCGGCACCGTGGTGTTCGCGATGTTCGCGGGCTTCTACTTCTGGTGGCCCAAGTTCACCGGCAAGATGCTCAACGACACCCTGGGCAAGGTGCACTTCTGGACGCTGTTCATCGGCTTCCACACCACCTTCCTGGTCCAGCACTGGCTCGGCGCCCAGGGCTTCCCGCGCCGCTACGCCGACTACAGCCCGATCGACGGCTTCACCGACCTGAACATGGTCTCCTCGGTCGGCGCCTTCCTGCTCGGTGCCTCCACGCTGCCGTTCCTCTACAACGTGTGGAAGACCCACAAGACCGCGCCGAAGGTGACCGTGGACGACCCGTGGGGCTTCGGCAACTCCCTGGAGTGGGCGACCTCCTGCCCGCCGCCGCGGCACAACTTCACCTCGCTGCCGCGCATCCGGTCCGAGCGACCGGCGTTCGATCTCAAGCACCCGTACGCCACGTCCCCTCGTGAGCTGGAGGAGGTCCGATGAGGGTTCAGGGTTGGTTGTTCATCCTCTGCGGAGCCTTCTTCGCGGCGGTGGCCGTTGTCTACTGGTTCTGGTCCAGGGAACCGGTCGGCACGACGGCGATGGCCATCTCGGTGGGCTTCGCCTTCATGATCGGCTATTACCTCATGTACACCGCCCGCCGTATCGGCGCGCAGCCCGAGGACAACAAGCAGGGTGAGATCAGCGAAGGGGCCGGAGAGCTCGGCTTCTTCAGCCCGCACAGCTGGTGGCCGCTGTTCGTCTGCCTGGCCGTCTCGCTCACCGCGGTCGGCCTGGTCATCGGCTGGTGGCTCTTCATCATCGGTGTCTTCGCGGTCATCATGAGCATGATCGGGTTCGTCTTCGAGTACTACCGGGGGCATTTCTCCCACTGATCTCTGCCGACTTTCCACCAGAAAGCGGACCACGGAAAATTTCTGTGGTCCGCTTTTTGGCGTTTGTTGACAGGTTAGGTCGGATGTCCTCCGTGGTGAACCGCTTACTCCGGGTAGTAACAGAATCAGTAGATCGGTCCGGGACGGGGGAGTTCACGTGGGGCAGGCGATCCGTGGTTCAAGCCAGGGGGCCGGGTTGCTGGCTCTGGTGCTGGTGACCTCATGCGCGGCCGGCGGTGGCGCCGGCGCGCCGGTGACGGCGAGTTCCAAAGGCGTCGAGGGCGCCACCGTCACGGTGGCGCCCGCCGACAAGGCCGGCGGGGTGCCCACCGACGCGACCGTTCTCGTGGCGGCGGAGGGCGGGGTCCTGAAAAAGGTCACCGTGAGGGGCCCCAAGGGCTCGCTGCCGGGCGTGCTGAGCGCCGACGGCACCCAGTGGCGGAGCCGGGGCACGGCGGCTCCTGGGACCTCCTACCAGGTCAGCGCGTCGGTGGCGAACCCGGCGGGAAAGATCACCGAGACCACCACCTCCTTCTCCACCGTCAAGGCCGACAAGACCTTCACCATCGACAGCTTCATGCCGAGCAAGGACATGACGGGCCTCACCGTTGGCGTCGGCATGCCGATCATGATCACTTTCGACCAGCCCATCACCGACCGCGTCTCCGTGGAGCGGAACCTGCTGGTCCACAGCTCCAAGCCGGTCTTCGGGGCGTGGCACTGGTTCGACGACAAGACGGTGCACTTCCGCCCCAGGCAGTTCTGGCCGGCCCACACCAAGGTCCGGGTCGAGGCCCGCCTGGCGGGCGTGCGCGGCGGCGCCGGCCTGTACGGCAAGCGGAATCAGGACATCAACTTCAAGATCGGCCGCTCCCAGATCACCCGGGGGAGCACCCAGTCCCACTACCTGATCGTCAAACGCGACGGCAAGAAGATCCGCGAGATGCCCATGAGCGCGGGACAGGGCGGCGACTGGAAGTACTACACCACCAGCGGCGTCCACCTGGCCATGTCCCGCGAGCCGGTCACCATCATGACCTCGCCCGGCATCGGGCCGGGACAGTCGGGCTACTACCAGATGACCGTCTACAACACCGTCAGGATCTCCAACAGCGGGGAGTACATCCACAGCGCCCCCTGGTCGACGGGCTCGCAGGGGTACGCCAACGTCAGCCACGGCTGCGTCAATGTGAGTCCCGAGAACGCCAGCTGGTTCATCGACAACACCCTGATCGGCGACCCGATCATCATCACGGGCTCGCCCCGCAAGCTGGAGCCCACGAACGGCTGGGGGCACTGGCAGGAGAACTGGAAGCAGTGGCTCCAGTGGAGCAGTGTCAAGAACTTCACCACGGAATCCCGCTGACCGTCGGCCGGAGAATCCCGGGAGGGCTCCAGCGGGCTCTCCAGGAGGCCGTACGCCCCATGAAGGGCGCCAGGCGCTTGCCGGCCGGATCGCACCCGCGGGCACGTCAGGGGCCGTCTCAGGGAAGCAACGGGGCCCGGACACCTCGCGGTGTCCGGGCCCCGTCCGTGGCGATCAGCGGATCAGTGGGTGAGAGACCTGTCGTTCTCCGTGCCCGAGCCGACGGCCGCGTGCTCGTCGTGACCGTGGCCGTCGTCGAGCGGGATCTTCTCGCCGCCGTAGGCCTTGCTCAGCTTGGCGCGGAGCCTGCCCAGCGGGCCGCGCATCCCCTTGGAGGGGATGCCGTCGGTGTCCTCGTCGGTTCCGGCGATCATCGGGACGGCCGCCTTGCCCCGCATGTGAGCCGCGATGTCCTCGTTCGGCGGAACGTGGACCTCGATGTACTCGCCGGAGGGCAGGCGCTTGATGACACCGGACTCCACGCCGTGCCCGATCACCGCGGCGTCGCTGCGCTGCAGGCCCAGGCAGAACCGGTAGGTGACGAAGTAGGCCACCGCGGGGCCGAGGAAGATCAGCACCCGGCCGACGTAGGTCGTCCAGTTCAGCGAGACGTGGAAGAACGAGGCGATCTCGTCGTTCGCGCCCAGCAGCCACAGGATGCCGTAGAACGTGACCGCGGAGATGCCGATCGAGGTGCGGTGCGGGTTGTTGCGGGGGCGCTCGGCGATGTGGTGCTCGCTGCGGTCTCCGGTGACCCACTGCTCGATGAACGGATACAGGGCCAGGCCCGTCATGATGATGCCCATCGGGACCAGCGCCGGGATCAGCACGCTCATCGGCAGCGTGAAGCCCAGGACGTTGATCTCCCATGCGGGCATCAGGCGGAGCGCGCCCTCCAGGAATCCCATGTAGAAGTCGGGCTGCGAACCCGCCGAGATGTCGGCCGGGGTGTAGGGGCCGAACAGCCAGATCGGGTTGATCTGCGCGAAGGTGCCCAGCAGCGCGATGACGCCGAAGGTGAACATGAAGTACGCGCCGGCCTTGGCCATGAAGGCCGGGTAGAACGGGGCGCCCACCACGTTGCTGTTCGTGCGGCCCTTGCCCGGCATCTGCGTGTGCTTCTGCACCCACATCAGGATCATGTGGGCGGTGATGAGCGCCAGCAGGATGCCCGGGATGAGCAGGATGTGCAGCGAGTAGAACCGGGAGACCACGTCCTCGCCGGGATATTCGCCGCCGAAGAGGAAGAAGGTGATCCAGGTGCCGACCAGGGGCAGGGAGATCGCGACACCCTCGGTGATCCGCAGACCGGCGCCGGAGAGCAGGTCGTCGGGGAGGGAGTAGCCGGTCAGACCCTCGGCCAGGGCCAGGGTCAGCAGACCGACGCCGATCAGCCAGTTGAGCTCGCGCGGCTTGCGGTACGCACCGGTGAAGAACACTCGGAGCGCGTGCACCATCATGCCGGCGACGAACAGCAGGGCGGCCCAGTGGTGCATCTGCCGCATCAGCAGACCGCCGCGCACGTCGAAGCTGATGTGCAGCGACGAGGCGTAGGCCTCCGACATCATGACGCCCTTGAGCGGCTCGTAGGAGCCGTCGTAGGCGACGTGACCCATGCTGGGCTTGAAGAAGAAGGTCAGGAAGGTGCCGGTCAGCAGCAGGACGATGAACGAGTACAGCGCGATCTCGCCCAGCAGGAACGACCAGTGGTCGGGGAAGACCTTGCGCAGGTTGCGCTTGAGGAAGGTTCCCGCGCCGATGCGGTCGTCGATGAAGCTGCTCGCGCCCGCTATGGGCTTCGGGACGGTTCCGGTGCTCATGCGTGGCCTCCGTTCTCACGGACCTCGGCCTCAGCGTCGCCGCGTTCCCAGAAACTGGGCCCGGGTGGGACGGCGAAGTCCGCCGTGGCGACGAGGTAGCCCTCGCTGTCCACGGCGATGGGCAGCTGCGGCAGAGGCCGGGCGGCCGGACCGAAGATGACCTTGGCGCCGTCGGCGGCGTCGAAGGTGGACTGGTGGCACGGGCAGAGGATGTGGTGCGTGCTCTGCTCGTACAGGGCCGCGGGGCAGCCGACGTGCGTGCAGATCTTGGAGTACGCCACGATGCCGTCGTGCGTCCAGTTCAGGTTCGTTCCGGACTTGATCTCTTCCGGGCGGAATTTGATCAGGATCAGTGTGGCCTTGGCCAGTGCGTTCAGGTCGTGCTCGTAGCCTTCGGGCACAACCGACAGGATGCCGCCGGGGGAGTTGAAGTCCGCCGCCCGGATCGGCGCGCCGGTCCCTTCGACGACGAGCTTACGGGGCTTGCCGTCCTTGGTCTTCTCGCCCCAGACGGTGTGCCTGAGCTTGCTCGGGAAGTTGGCGTAGGCCGGGCCGAGGTCGCGCAGCAGGACCAGCGGGGCCAGGCCCAGCGGGGCCGCGGCCAGCAGCAGCGTACGGCGGAGCAGCGGCCGCTTGATGATGCCGCTCTCCGCCACACCCTGGGTGAAGGTCTCGGCGACGTATTCCCGGGTCGAGCCGTCGGAGGCCATCTCATGGCGCTCCTGGACCAGCTTGTACTTCGGCATGATCATCCGGACCCAGACCACGATGCCCGCGGCCAGTGTGAGCAGCGCCACCGTGAGCGCGCCACCGAGGGCCAGGGTGGAGACCTTGGTCTTCTCGACGTCGCCGACCTGGAACACCACGTAGGCGACGATGAAGCCGATGCCCGCGATGAGGGCGACGGTGAAGCACAGGGCGGCGATCTTCTCGCCCTTCTTCGCCGTCGCCTCGTCCTGCAGGGTCACGCCGGGAACGTCGTAGTCCTCGGAGCGCTGCTCCGCCGCGCCCAGCAGGGGCGTGCCCGTCGCGGATGAGGGGGTGCCGATGACGCGCTTGGGCACGCGTCCCTCGGGCTGCTCGATGTCGTGATTGCTGTCAGTCATTGATGGGCCTGTCGCTTCTTCGCGGTGATCCAGATGGCGGCCAGGGCGAGCAGGCTGATGCCCGCGATCCAGGCCACCAGGCCCTCGGTTACCGGGCCGATGCGGCCGAGACCTGCGCCGCCGGGGTTGGGCTCCTCACGCACGCCCACGATGTAGGAGATCATGTCCCGCTTCTGCTCGGGAGTGATGATGCTGTCGTTGAACACCGGCATCGCCTGCGGGCCGGTGATCATGGCCTCGTAGATCTGCGTCGGGGTGGAGTCGTGGAGCGGCGGAGCGTACTTGCCCTGGGTCAGGGCGCCGCCCGAGCCGACGAAGTTGTGGCACTGGATGCAGTTCGCACGGAACAGCTCGCCGCCCTTCGCCTTGTTGCCCTTCGCGGGGTCGACCTGCTCCTGCGAGGGAACGGTCGGGCCGCCGCCGAGGGACTGGATGTAGGCCCCGAGCTGCCGGACGGTCTCTTCGTTGACCCACGGCGCCGGAGGCTTGCGCGGGGCCTGGGAGCCGGGGTTGGCCATGGGCATGCGGCCGCTGCTGACCTGGAAGTCCACGGCCGCCGCGCCGACGCCGATGAGCGACGGGCCCTGCGCGGTGCCCTCGGCGTTGAGGCCGTGGCAGCTGGCGCAGCTCGTCTCGAAGAGTTTCTTGCCCTGCGCGACGTCGTCTGCCCTGCCGGAGGCGATGGCCGCGTCAGCGCGCTCGCTCGGCGGGGCGACGAGGGTGTAGAACCCTCCGACCAGCGCGAGGGCCAAGAGCAGGACGGCGTATCTCGCGAGGGGATGCCGCCGCCTAGCGGTGATCCTGTTCACTGAGATCCCCGATTCCTTAATGAATGCCATAGATGGTCACGAAAAGGCCGATCCAGACCACGTCCACGAAGTGCCAGTAGTAGGACACGACGATCGCGCTGGTCGCCTGCTCACGGGTGAAGCGCTTCGCGGCGTACGTGCGTCCCAGCATGAACAGGAACGCGATCAGTCCACCGGTCACGTGAAGGCCGTGGAAGCCCGTGGTCAGGTAGAACACCGAGTCGTACGCGGAGTGCGACAGGGTGTGCCCCTCATGGGCCAGCTGGCTGTACTCGTACAGCTGGCCGCCGACGAACACGGCGCCCATCAGGAAGCTGACGATGTACCAGAAGCGCAGCTTGGCGACCTGGCCCTTCTCGGCCGCCCACACGCCCATCTGGCAGGTCACACTCGACAGGACCAGGATGATTGTGTTGACCAGCGAGAACTTGACGTTCAAATCGGCCTCGGGCCAGGGCAGGCCCTGGCCGAGGCTCACTGACCGGATGGTGAAGTACATCGCGAACAGCGCCGCGAAGAACATGAGCTCGGAGGACAGCCAGACGATCGTCCCGACGCTGACCAGATCGGGCCTGCGGGACGAATGTGCTGTCGTCGTCGTTGAGATTGCGGATGCTGTCGCCACGCCAGCATTATTGCGGCTCTCCGGCTCGGGTCGCCGCACGACCCCCCACTAGCGGCCGCAAAGGTACATCCAAACCGGATATATGTGGCTTTTTTCTCGCCGATGCCTCCGGCCTGGGCCCTCGGGCCGGGTGACCGGTACCATCCCAGGTGACCATACATCGACAAGGGATAGTGAGCGCGACCGTGAGCACCGACGACAAGATGAGGGTCCTCGTCTACAGCGACGACGCGAGCACCCGCGAGAAGGTGCGGCAGGCGATCGGCCGGCGTCCCGCCGCCGACGTGCCCCTCGTGGAGATCGTGGAGTGCGCCACCCACGCGAAGGTCGTCCAGCACCTCGACTCCGGCGAGATCGACGTCGCCGTGCTCGACGCCGAGACCCAGCCCGCCGGTGGCATGGGCGTGGCCCGCCAGGCCAAGGACGAGGTCCACGACTGCCCGCCGATCTGCCTGCTGATCGCCCGCCGCGACGACCGCTGGCTGGCCGAATGGTCCCGAGCCGAGGCCGTCGTGCCGCAGCCGATCGACCCGGTGGTCCTGGCCGACACCGTCGCCGACCTGATGCGCCGCCGCCTCTCCACCCGCCTGACCGCCCGGTAGAAACACCCTGGAGACCCCCATGGACGCGCGCACCACCTGGCCCGCGCTGCTGACGGCCCTGATCGCCGGCGAGCACCTGACCGCCGATGAGACCGCCTGGGCGATGAACGAGATCATGTCCGGCTCGGCCACGTCCGCGCAGATCGCCGGCTTCGCCGTGGCGCTGCGGGCGAAGGGGGAGACGGTCGCGGAGGTGACCGGACTGGCGCGCACGATGCTGGAGCGGGCCACCCCGCTGTCGGTGGAGGGGCCCATCGTCGACGTCGTCGGCACCGGCGGTGACCGCGCGCACACCGTCAACGTCTCGACCATGGCCGCGATCGTGGCGGCCGCCGCGGGCGCGCGGGTGGTCAAGCACGGCAACCGCTCCGCGTCCTCCCTGTGCGGCGCCGCCGACGTGCTGGAGCATCTGGGGGTCGTGCTCGACCTCCCGCCCGCCGCCACCGCCGCGCTCGCCGCCGAGGCGGGCATCGCCTTCTGCTTCGCGGCGTTCTACCACCCGGCGCTGCGCTTCGCCGGGCCGACGCGCAAGGAGCTCGGCCTCCCGACGGTCTTCAACTTCCTGGGCCCGCTGACGAACCCGGCCCGGCCCCAGGCACAGGCGATCGGCATCTTCGATCCGGGCATGCTCCCCGTGGTCGCGGGCGTCTTCGCCGAACGGGGGGTGTCGGCGCTGGTCTTCCGCGGCGACGACGGGCTGGACGAGCTCACCACCGCCACCACCTCCACGGTCTGGGTGGTGCGCGATGGCACCGCCACGCGGACCGTCTTCGACCCGGCCGTGCTGGACATCCCCAGGTCCGCGGCCGACGCGCTGCGCGGCGGGGACGTCACGTTCAACGCCCGGGCCGTGCACGACCTGCTCCAGGGCAAGACCGGCCCGGTCCGCGACGCGGTGCTGCTCAACGCCGCCGCCGCGCTGGTCGCCCTCGACCGCACGGGCGACGACCTCGACGCGGCGATGGCCGCCGGCTACGCGCGGGCCGTCCAGGCCGTCGACTCCGGCGCCGCCGCGGCCACCCTCGACCGCTGGGTCGAGATCAGCCAGTCGCTGAAGCCGCGCTGACCCCGGCTCTCCCCTCACGGGCGGATGGAAGATCCACCTGTGAGGGGACGCGGCCCCGGTGAGCTCCGCCCTAGATTGCGCCCATGTGGCGTGTTGCCCTCCCGGCCGAGCCGATACCGCTCATCCTGGTGCTGCCCGTGACGTCAGGTCTCTGCCTGGTCGCCCACGGGATCAGCATGATGACGCTCGGCGTGGGCGCCGGCCGGATGGTCATGGAGAAGGATCCCGCCCGGGCCCGTACGGCGGGCCTGCGGGTGGACATGGCCGAGGACGACAGTCCCGCGGAGATCGGCCTCGCCCTTGAGCTGTCGGTCTACCGGATCGTCCAGGAGGCGCTCGGCGGCGCCTCCGGGCGAGGCCGGGCCCGGTCGGCTCATGTCGCCCTGCGCTGGGAGCCGGGCCTCCTGGAGGTGGTGGTCCGTGACGACGGCCAGGAAGGCGCGCCGGCGGCCCCCGATCATCGGCTGGTGCGCATGCGCGAGCGGGCGGCGCTCTTCGGTGGGACGCTCGACGCGGTGGCCGTCCCCGGAGGAGGGTTCGAGGTGCGGGCCCGGCTGCCCACGGCGGGCGAGGGGCCGTCATCGAAAACCTCCAGCGTGGAGACCCCGGGCTTTGGCCCTGGGGAGGAAACGCGGCACGGTGCCGCACGGTTTAAATCGAACATGCGCGCGATTTTCAGCTGATCGTTCGGTACGATGCGAGGCGTGGCGCAGATCGTGAAGCGGGCGTTCAAGTTCCGCTTCTACCCGACCCCCGAGCAGGCTGATGAGCTTGCCCGGACGTTCGGCTGCGTCCGCCTCGTCTACAACAAGGCCCTGCAGGAGCGGACCCGCGCCTACCGGTCGGAAGGCCGCAAGGTCTCCTACGTGGAATCGTCGGCCGCGCTGACGGAGTGGAAACGCACCGAGGAGCTGGATTTCCTGGCCGAGGTGTCGTCGGTGCCGTTGCAGCAGGCGTTGCGGCACCTGCAGACGGCGTTTGCGAACTTCTTCGCCCAGCGGGCCGGGTACCCGGCGTTCAAGTCCCGGAAGAAGTCCCGGCTGTCGGCCGAGTACACCCGCTCGGCGTTCCGCTACCACGACGGGCGGCTCACCCTGGCGAAGATGGACGCCCCGCTGAACATCGTGTGGTCGCGCCCGCTGCCCGAGGGGGCCGATCCGTCCACGGTGACCGTGTCGAAGGACGCGGCCGGGCGCTGGTCGGTGTCGATCCTGTGTGAGGACACCGTCCGGCCTCTGGACCCGACCTCGGACATGGTCGGGGTGGACGCCGGGATCACCGCGCTGGTCACCCTGTCGCGTCCGATTCCGGGCGTGACCGACGACGACGGCAAGGTCACCAACCCCCGCCACGAACGCGCCGACCGCAGGAGACTCGCCCGCGCGCAGCGGATACCGGCCCGCAAGGAGAAGGGGTCGGCGAATCGGGGCAGGGCGAGGGTGAAGGTCGCCCGGGTGCATGCCCGGATCACCGACCGTCGCCGCGATGTCCTGCACAAGCTCACCACCGCGATCGTCCGCGAGAACCAAGTGGTCGTGATCGAGGATCTCACCGTGCGTAACCTGGTGAAAAACCACAGCCTGGCCCGCGCGATCTCCGATGCGAGCTGGCGGCGGATGCGCACCATGCTGGAGTACAAGGCGCAGTGGTACGGGCGGGAGCTGCTGGTGGTGGACCGGTGGTTTCCCTCCTCGAAGCTGTGCTCGGCGTGCGGCGCGCTCCAGCGGTTCATGCCGCTGAACGTCCGCGACTGGGTGTGCGCCTGTGGCGTGGTCCATGACCGTGATGTGAACGCCGCGAAGAACATCCTCGCCGCCGGGCTGGCGGAGAGGTGAAACGCCTGTGGAGCCGGTGTAAGACCTCAAGGGCGCAGGCCCGGCGGGCGACTGGCGGTGAAGCAGGAAACTCCACCCGTGAGGGTGGGAATCCTCCGGCTTCAGCCGTGGGGAGGAAGTCAACCCCCGCCCCTTCGCGCGAGTGTCAGTCGGACTCGCCGAGCCCGATCGAGAAGGCGGCGTCGAGATCGTGCCTGGAGTAGGTGCGGAAGGCGATGTGCGTCTCGGTGCGCAGCACCCCCTCGACCTTGTTGATCCGACCGGGGATGACCTCGGCGATCTCCTCGTAGGCGGAGACGCGGACCATGGCCATCAGGTCGTACTCCCCGGTGATGGAGTAGACCTCACTCACCCCGTCGATCCCGGCGATCGTCTGGGCGACCTCGGGGATCCGGTCCACCTCGGCGTTGATGTGCACGATCGCGGTGACCACGAGCTTCCTCCTCGTTGAGTACGGCTTGCAGGTCTGAAGCTATCAGCGCGCCGGGCGGCCCTCACGCGCCTGGTGCGGTTCGGAGGACCGGTAGGCGCGGTCGAGGCGCGCCTTGAACCGTCCCGCGCCGTCGATCGGCAGGCTCCAGGCGCCGTCCACCTGCACCAGCCGCACCCCCGGGGACTCCAGCCAGCGCAGAACGCACTCGGTCTCCTCGGCGCTGGCGGCGGGAACGGGGCCCGGTCCCGGCACGACGGTCTCGGCGGTGGCCACCAGCGCGTCCACGAACGGAGTGGGATGGGCGCCACGGGGCATCACCCCGGCCGATGCCAGCCGGCCGTACCGGACGACGTGGATCTGCCAGCCGCCGCCCGCCGCGGGGGAGGCCGCGACCATCTGGGGGATCGCGGTCAGCGCCCGCAGCCGCTGCATGCGGGCGGAGGCGCGGACGTAGGAGGCGAGCCGGTCGCGGTCGGCCGCGGCCTCCTCGTAGCGCTCGTCGGCGGCCAGGCGCTCCATCCGCTCCTGGACGGCCGAGAAGACCGGGGTGACGTCCAGCTCCATCGCCCGCCGCGCGGCCGTGGCGTGCCGGCCGTACTCCTCGACGCCCTGACGGCCCTCGCACGGCGCCCCGCACCTGCCGAGCCCGGCGAGGGCGCAGGCGGAGCGCCTGGTGCGCGGGGTGATCTTTTCGGTGCACTGCCGTAACGGGATCGCCTCGTGCAGCGCGGTGCGGGCGTCCTCGGCCGCGCGCGTGCTGGTGAACGGGCCCAGATAGCCGGCGTCGTCGTCCTTGATCTCGCGGACGACCGACAGGCGGGGGAACGGCTCGTCGGTGAGCTTGAGCCAGACCATCTTCTCCGGGAAGCGCGACCTGCGGTTGTAGCGCGGTTTGGCCGAGCCGATCAGCCGTAGCTCCCTGACCTCGGCCTCCAGGGCGGTCGCGCAGACGATCGGCCGGACCCGCTCGACGATGCCGATCATCTCGCGGATCCGTGGCCGGGTCTCGCCGGCGGTGAAGTAGCTGCGCACGCGGTTACGGAGGTTGGTGCTCTTGCCGACGTAGAGCGGGTCGCCGCGCTCGTCCTCGAACACGTAGACGCCGGGGCCGCTCGGCACCGCGTCGGCCAGGTGCCGCTTGCGCCGCTGCTCCGGCGTCGGCGCGCGGACGAAACCCTTCAACTCCTCCAGGGTGTGCACCCCGAACGAGCCCGCCCGCTCCAGCAGCGCGTGGAGCACGTCCACGGTGGCCTGGGCGTCGGCGAGCGCGCGGTGGCAGGGCTCGGTCCTGCTGAAGATCCGGGCCAGCGTGGAGAGCTTGCAGTTGGGCGCCTCGTCGCGGGTCAGCAGCTTGCGCGCCAGCACGACGGTGTCGACCACCGGATGGGCGGGCGTGGGATAGCCGTGGGCGGCGCAGGCGGACTTGAGGAAACCCAGATCGAATCCCGCGTTGTGCGCCACGAGGGTGGCGCCCTCGGCGAACTCCAGGAACGACGGCAGCACCGACTCGATCCTCGGCGCCGCCACGACCATGGCGTCGGTGATGCCGGTCAGCACCGAGATGAAGGGCGGGATCGGCGACCCGGGATCGACCAGGGTGGCGAACTCGCCCAGGACCTCACCCCCCCGGACCTTGACCGCCCCGATCTCGGTGATCGCGTGCTCGGCCGCCGAAACCCCGGTGGTCTCCAGGTCGAACACGACGAACGTGATCTGGTCGAGCGGTGTGCCGAGCTCGTCCAGCGTTCCCTGCACGGCGTAATCCACGACTCAGACCATAGGAGCCCGGACCGACATTTAACACTCCGGCGCCCGGCGTACCGGCCGCCGCGACGGTCACGGCCCTGCGCCACCGCGGCGACGGTCGGCATGATCCCGATCCGCTTCCTCACCCGGCCGTTCACTCCCGAGGGCGTCACGCCGCCGGCGCGAGCCGTGCGGGGCTGACCCCGCGGCCGTCCCCGGCGGAGTCCCATGAGGCGTCGAAGAGCAGGGTCTCGCTGGACATGCCGTTGCCCGAGGGGGCGGACAGCCGCGACACCGTGACGGGGCCGCCCAGGCGGCCGGTGAGCCATGAACGGAGCCGTTCGCGCAGCTCGCCGAGGTCGCGGGTGGAGGTGCGAATCTGTTCGGTCTGGCCGCGCTGTCCGCCCATCGCGCTCTCCCGGTGGCGTGCGTCACGAGTCGCTGGGCACAGTCGTATACCTATGATCAACCACTTGTCCACATACAGTTCACCTTTATGCCCGACAAAAGCATGGTTTCCAGCCATGTCCGGGGCGGGGTGAGGTAGCCGTACCCTTGACGTGAAGACCAATCCGAGTAGGGGCCGTGATGAGTTCAGCCGGAGAAGGCCTGTCTCGTCCGTTACCCGAGCAGGTCCGCTTACATGTCGTGGAGCTGGCGTCCCAGATTTTGGGGTCGATGCCCACCGCCACCGTGCCCCTGCCGCTCAGGGGGATCGCGAAATTCGACCCCCGTAAACGAGCCAAACTGGGCAGCGCCCCGATCGCCGCCCAACTGGAGAGCGACAAGGAGTTCCGGGAGCTGGTCGCCGAGACTCTGAGCGCGGGCTGGCCCGAGCTGGTGGCGAGCCTCGCCGAGGGCGTCGTGCCGCCGGCCGCCGAGCCCGTCCTGGTCGCCGCCGCCGCCTACCTGACCCGGCCGCCCGGCTGGGCGGAGATGGTGGAGGCCGCCCGCGCCGACCTGGAGCGGTCGGCCGTCGCGGCCGAGGGCTCGGCGCAGGAGCAGACGCTCAACCGGCTGCGCGAGCAGCTGGCCACGCAGAAGACCGCGGCCAAGGAGGAGTCCGACCGGCTGCGCGACCAGCTCAAGACGGCGCGCTCGGAGATCTCCGACCTGCGTCGCAAGCTGCACGACGCCCGCGAGCGGGCCAAGGCCGCCGACGCGCGGGCCGCCGAGGTGGAGGAGGCCGCCCAGGAGATCAGGGCCGCCGCCGCGTCGGCGGGCAGCGCGGGGGAGAGCGAGCTGCGCCGCCTGCGTGAGCGGCTGGCCGACGCCGAGCGGCAGCTGGAGGCCACCCGCCGGGCCGCACGCGAGGGCCGCAGCGTGGAGGACACCAAGGTCCGCATGCTGCTCGACGCGCTCCAGGACGCCGCCGCGGGGCTGCGCAGGGAGCTCGCCCTGCCCTCCAGCATCAGCAGGCCCGCCGACTCGGTGGCCTCGGTCGCGCCCGGCAGGCAGGGGGTCCAGGCGGTGCCCGCCAGGGCCCTCGCCGACGACGATCCGGTCCTCCTCGACCAGTTGCTCGCGCTGCCGCAGATCCACCTGATCGTGGACGGCTACAACGTGACCAAGAGCGGCTACGGCACGCTCACCCTCGCCGACCAGCGCAACCGTCTGCTCACCGGTCTCGGCGCGCTCTACGCGCAGACCCGCACCGAGCTGACCTGCGTCTTCGACGGGGCCGAGCTGAACGCCCCGGTCCCGGTCTCGGCTCCCCGGGGGGTCCGGGTGATGTTCAGCGCTCCCAATCAGATCGCCGACGACCTGATCCGCCAGCTGGTCCGCGCCGAGCCCGCCGGCCGTGCCGTCGCGGTGGTCTCCTCCGACCGTGAGGTGGCCGAGTCCGTGCGCCGGATGGGGGCGCGGCCGGTTCCTTCGGTGCTGCTTCTGCGACGTCTCGGGCGGGGATAAGCCTTTTGGTCGTATGGTGCGTCGGATCACACTGGAGGTGGATTCGATGCAGAAGATCATCGCACTGGCCTGCGCCGCCCTCGTAGCGGGTACGGCCGCCGCCGCACCCGGCATCCCCCGGGGCTTCCTGCTCTACGAGAAGGCCGCGGCCACGAAGGACTCGGACCCCGAGACGGTCTGGAAGGTCAGCGACTCCCTGAAGTCCCGGTTCGCGCTGAACCCGTGCGGCAAGAACGCCCCCGGCGGGATCGGCCGGGTGGCCGCGCGGACGGTGACGTTCACCGGTGTGCCGGACTTCATGAAGGTCGAGCAGGTGCTCCTGTACGGCTCGCGGGCAGGCGCCGAGCGGGCCATGGCCCAGGTCCGTGCCGCCCTGTCCGCGTGCGGGGCCAAGAAGGACGGCGGCTCCGCCTACCGCTACGTCTCCACGGCCGTGGCCGGGCTCGGCGACGACGCCCTGAAGGTCTCCGGCCAGGTCTACTACGGCAGGAAGGCCGGCGTCGGCGGGGACCGGAGCGTGGTGGTCCGCAGGGGCAACGCCGTGCTGGTCTACCTGTGGGCGGGGGAGTATTCCAAGCCCACCAAGCGGGACTGGGCCGACCAGATGCGGGACGCCACCAAGATGACCGCGAAAGTCTGCGCGATTGCCACCTGCCCGTAAGGAGTAAAACGGCCAAAAAGGTGAGCTAACCCTTACTTGTTCTGTACTATTCCGCCCAGGTCTTTGCACTGGGAGGCGATGCTGTGGCCGTGGCGGGTATGCCGGTTGGATTCGGGCGGATGCCGATTGCCGCAGGGTTGGCTCTCGCGCTCCTGCTGTTGCCGATCGGCGGCGCCTTCGCGGAGCCGAAGCCGACCGTGGCCGAGGCCAAGAAGAAGCTGGAGAAGCTCAACGAGCAGGCCGACAAGGTCGTCGAGAAGTACAACCAGGCCGGCGAGAAGCTGAAGCGAGCCCGCAAGAAGTACGAGACGCTGAACGGCGACCTCAACCGTCAGAACGCCAAGGTCGCCGGCCTGCGCAAGGGGCTCGTCACCATGGCCGTCAACTCCTACCAGCTCGGCAGCGTGAGCGGCTGGGAGGGCATGATCAACCAGCCCGATCCCACCATGCTGCTCAACGGCCTGGCCGCCGTCGACCAGATGTCCACCTCCCGCGCCCTGACCCTGGACGCCTTCGACGAGGCGAACAAGGTGCTGCGCGTCAATCGCGACAAGGCCAAGGCCGCCCTGACCGAGGCCGACGCGACGCGCGACGAGCTGGCCGAGGCGAAGGCCAAGGCCGACAAGATGGTGAAGTCCCAGACCGCCCTGCTGAACAAGCTCAACGCCTTCCAGCCGGGAAACCCCAACAGCACCGGGCTCAAGTACAACGGTCCGGCCTCGGGCAACGCCAGGGCGGCCCTGAGCTTCGCCTTCGCCCAGGTCGGCAAGCCGTACCGGTACGGCGGCACGGGCCCGGGCGGCTGGGACTGCTCGGGCCTCATCCAGGCCTCCTGGCGCAACGGCGGCGTCAGCCTCCCCCGCACGACCTGGGAGCAGTGGAGCTGGGGCGCGAGCCGTAAGGTGTCGCTGAGCGAGCTCCAGGCGGGGGACCTCATCTTCAGCGAGGGGCTGGGGCACGTGAGCATGTACGCGGGTGGTGGGAAGATCGTCCACGCCCCCCAGACCGGAGACGTCGTCAAGGTCGTCCCGCTGTCCTCCTACGGCCGTCGCGTGGTCGGAGCCGTCCGCCCCTGACCTGCGCGTCTGTGGAGGGCCTCCTGTTCCGGGAGGCCGAGGCTCCTCTGCAGACCCCCGCGGTTCCCCGTCAGACGCGCCAGACGGTGATGCAGAGCAGGGGCGCCACCAGTACGGCAAGGGGCCCGCTGAGCAGGATGCCGGCTGTCGAATAGGCGGCGGCAGGTGCCCAGTCCGACCGCTTGTCCCGCTGGTCGAGAAGGCGTTCCACCCGGTGGACGACCGCCTTGTCCGCCAGGGCCGGCGTCCCGCCTCCGCCGGGCCGGCCGCGGGGGTGGCCCATCCGCACCAGGGCGCGAGCCAGCGACAGCTCGCCGTGGGCGCGGCGGGCCTGGTCGTCTGCCGGCATCTCCAGCAACACCGGGACGACCTCGCGGGCCGTCCGAGCTGCGCTCAGCCAGGGAAACGCCTGGCTCAGCGCGATGAACGGCAGCAGGATGAGGTCATGGCGGCCTCGTGCGTGCGCTCGTGCCTGATCACGGCCTGCAGTTCTCGCGGGCTCAGTAGGTCCAGCGTCCCCTGGCTCAGCACGATGCGGGCATGTCGTCCTGGGACGCAGTACGCCACGGGCTCTTCACTCGGCAGGACGTAGGCGTCGTGGAGGAAGGAGTGATCTGCCAGACCAGCGTGTGCATGCCGTGCGGGAAGAGCACGGCCAGCGGCGCGGCTGCGGCCACCAGGCCCACTCCGACCGCTCCCAGCCCGCCGGACAGGCCGATGGCCTGCCAGAGGACGAGCGCGGCACGGGGACACCGATGAGTCCACGGTGCGGCGGCCAAGTGTTCGGCCACCCGTCCGCCGAGCACGACGGGCGTCAGCGAGATCCCCGCGGAGATCAACCAGAGGATCACGGAGCAACTCCGTCTCGCCCCTCGAGCGCGTCCCGAAGGGCCGCGGCCACCTCGGGCGACACCGTGCCGACGAAACGGTTCACCGCCGCTTCGAGATCGCCGGCTTCGTCGAGGGCGGCACGCATGGTCTCGGCGACGAATCTTCTGGTACGTCACCCTGCACAACCTCGCCCGGCGCCACCTGCCCGTCCCCGCCGGTGTGCGCCGCGCGATCGGGGCGGTCATCGGCTACCACGCGGTCGCCCTCACCATCTGGTCCCTTGGCGTCATCACCCTGATCGGCATCCGGTTCTGGTCGTACTGGACCACCTTGGTGTGACCATTCCCGTCCGTCATGCTCGATCTTCCGGGAAGCGATGAAGGCCGCAACGCTCGCCGGCCCGTCGCTTCCCTGCCCCCTGGCCGGTGCCGGAGGTTCGGCGGCGACTTCGCGGCGATCTAGACGTATAGGACGGCCGTTCCGCGGGCCGGAGAGAAAGAGATCAAACCTGATGTGACAAATGTTACAGGAGTGGCGTTTTTTGGATCATGATCCGTGGAATGTGACGAGGGTCATATCCGGATGAGGGAACCGCATATCACGCAATGATCACGAGGTGGGGAAGAGCTTTATCGATCTCCGTATTCATGGCATTGCTTTGCCGAAATATGGTGTTCGAGGTAGCTTCTGGCGTCGCGGTGACACGCCATGTCACCGCATTGCGCGCCTGCTCCCCGGAGCAGGCGTTCCGTTAGAAATCCAACCGGCCGTCGCTCCCCCGAGGGGTTGATCCCCGTCGCGGCGGCCTGCCGAATCCGTGCAGCCAGGAGGCGCGGAACCGGGGACCCATGGGCCCTCAGAGGAGGGCCAGGGGTGAATCGGCATATGTCATGCCGTAGGGCGACTTCCCTGCCCGAATCCGTCAGCTAACCCGGTAGGCATCAGTGGAAGTCCCAAGGAGAAATCCTGTCTACCACCCTGCGTAACCCCCGTCTGTCGCGCCTTGCCCGCCTTTCCCTGGGCGGTGCCGTACTCACTCTGACCGCTTCCTCGGGAGCGGTCGTGCTGGGATCCACGACGGCACAGGCGACGGCCGACACCGGGCCCACTCTCCAGGTCAGAAGCACCGACTCTCAGGTTGAGAGGACGGTTCAGGCCCCCGCCGCCGCGGCGCGGAGCAGCGCCAAGAAGGCGAAGGCCAAGAAGACCACGTTGAGCAGAGCCGCACTGCAGAAGGTGAAGGCCGGTAAGGCGGTCTCGGCGGCCAGGAAGCAGATCGGCGATCCGTACCGGTGGGGAGCCTCCGGTCCCGGCGCGTTCGACTGCTCCGGGCTCGTCCAGTACGCGTGGCGCAAGGCCGGTGTGACCCTCCCCAGGATCACGACCAGCCAGTACCGCGCCGTCAGGAAGAAGGTCTCGTGGAGCCGTCTGCGCCCCGGTGACCTGATGTTCTTCTACGGCAAGGGCCACGTGGGCATGTACGTCGGCAAGGGCAAGATGGTGCACTCGCCGAGCAGCGGCAAGACGGTCCGGTCCGTGAGCCTGAAGGGGTACTACAAGTCCTCCTTCGCCGGAGCGGTCCGCCCCGGCGGCTGACCGAGGGAATCCGGCCCCGTCCGTCCTCCCGGGGACGGACGGGGCCGCTCCATGTCCGTCAAGTAGCATCGGCTCATATGTCCGTCCCGAGAGGGCGCCGCGCCGTGCTCACCGGGATGCTGGCGCTGATGAGCGCAGGCCTGGTCACCGGGGCGGAGCCGCCTTCGGGGGAGACGCGCGGCCCGTGGCCCGGCGCCGCCACCGTGGTCCGCGGTGAGGACTCCGTCGTGATCGGCCACCATGTCCCGCCCGCGCGCCTGCGCGACCTGGCCTCCAGAGCCGACCGCGCCCGCCGGGCCGTCGGGCGGATCTGGGGACCGGTCCGGGCCGTGATCCTCTTCCCCGCCACCGACGCGGAGGCGGCGGCGCTCGCGGGCGCCGGAAGCACCCGTGGCCTGGCCGCGATGGCCACCTCCGACCGGGTGATCGTCCTGCCGTCGGGCTACGCGAGGCTCAACGAGACGGGGCGGGACGTGGTGATCGCTCACGAGCTCACGCACCTGGCCACCGGGGCGACCCGGGGCGGCCGGGTGCCGATGTGGCTGTCGGAGGGGTTCGCCGACTACGTGGGATACCGCGACTCCGGGATCGGGGTCCGCGAGGCCGCCGCCGAACTCGCCCAGGAGGTGCGCGCGGGCCTGCTGCCCACCCGGCTGCCCGTGGCCGCCGACTTCGCCCCCGGCGCCCCGAGGCTGGCACAGGCCTACGAGGAGGCGTGGCTCGCCTGCCGCTACATCGCGGAGCGCTTCGGTGAGAAGGCACTGGTGAGGCTCTACGGTAGCGATGTCGGCAGCGCGCTGGGCCTGTCGCAGGCGGAGCTCACCGCCGCGTGGCGTGATCACCTCCGGAGGGAACTGGAATGACGCGAACCATGACGGAGGCGCGCCCGGATATCCGGGCGGCGGGGTGGGCGCTGGCCGCCCTCGGCGTGGTCACGCTGGCGGTCGTGGCGTTCACCACGCCCTGGCGGGTCCTGCCCGCCACAGCCCCGCCTCTCGTCCCGGACCCGGCCCGTGACTTCACCCCCGGCCAGGTCGCCCGCGCCGACACCTTCGACGCCGCGGTCAGCGCGCCCGCCTACCTCTCGCTCGGCCTGACCCTGGTGGTGGCCGGGATCCTGGTGGGCACCCCGCTGGGCGCGTGGCTCGTCGGCCGGCTGAGGGGCCCGTGGTGGCTGAGGGCGTTGCTGGGCGTCCTCGTCATCTCGGTGGCGGTGGCGGTCCTGCGCTGGCCCCTGGGAATGTGGTCGGAGACCCAGCTGCGCGCGTTCGGCCTGTCCACCCAGGACTGGCTGTCCTGGACCGCCGACCGGATCAAGAACATCGGCATCGGGACCGCGCTGACCGCGATCATGGTGCTCGCGGTGGTCGCGCTGGCACGCCGCTACCGGCGCTGGTGGATCCCCGCGGCGATCGGCGCGTTCACGCTGACCGTGGTCGTCTCCTTCGCCTACCCGGTGGTGGTCGAACCGATCTTCAACGACTTCACGCCGATGCCCGCCGGGCAGCTCCGCGACGACCTGCTCACCATGGCCGCCCGCGACGGGGTGCCCGTCGAGGATGTCCTGGTGGCCGACGCCTCCCGGCGGACCACCGCGCTCAACGCCTACGTCTCCGGGTTCGGCGCGACCCGCAGGATCGTGGTCTACGACACGCTGCTCCGGGCGCCCAGGGACGAGGTCGAGCTGGTGGTCGCGCACGAGCTGGGCCACGCCAAGGCCGGTGACGTGCTGTACGGCACGCTCGTCGGCGGCCTGGGCGCGGCCTGCGGGGCGTGCCTGCTCTACCTGCTGACGTCCTGGAGGCCGCTACGGCGGCGCACCGGCTCCGACTCGGCGGCCGATCCGAAGGCGGTGGGACTGCTCATGGGACTGCTCAGCCTGGTCACGTTCTTGTCCGGCCCCGCGCAGAACCTGGTGAGCAGGCAGATCGAGGCCCGCGCCGACGTGCACGCGCTGGACCTGACCAGGGCCCCGGCCGTGTTCGTCTCCATGCAGAAGCGGCTGTCGGTGACCAACATCTCGGACCTGACGCCGGACGCCCTCGAATACGTCCTCTACGGCTCGCATCCCACGGCGCCCGAGCGCATCGCCATGGCGCGTTCGTGGGCTCGGCTGAACGGCATCCGGGAGCCGTGAGCCGGGCGCTGATCGTCACCAACGACTTCCCGCCCCGGGCCGGCGGCATCCAGTCGTTCGTGCACGGTCTCGCCGCCTGCCGCCCGCCGGGCTCGGTGGTCGTCTACGCCCCGCGGTGGACTGGCTGCGACGGCTTCGACGCCCGCCAGCCGTACCCCGTCGTGCGGCATCCCACCTCGCTGATGCTGCCCACGCGCGCGGTCGCCCGCCGGGCCGTGGAACTGGTCGCCGAGTTCGCGTGCGAGACGGTGGTGTTCGGGGCGGCGGCCCCGCTCGGCCTGCTCGCCCCCGCGATGCGCGCCGCCGGGGTACGGCACATCGTCATGATCACCCACGGCCACGAGGCGTCCTGGACGCAGATCCCGCTCGCCCGCCCCCTGCTGGCCAGGATCGGCGGCCACGCCGACGTGGTCACCTACCTGGGGGAGTACACCCGGCAGAGGCTGGCCCGCGTCATCCCCGCGGGCAAGCTGGTACGGCTCGCGCCGGGCGTCGACACCGGCGTGTTCCGTCCGGACGCCGACGGCAAGGAGGTACGCGCGGCGCTGGGGCTGGGGGACCGGCCGGTCGTGGTCTGCCTGTCCCGGCTGGTCCCGCGCAAAGGACAGGACGTCCTGCTGCGGGCCTGGCCCCGCGTGCTGCGCGCGGTGCCGGAGGCCGTGCTGCTGATCGTCGGCGGCGGGCCGTACCGCAGGACCCTGGAGCGGCTGGCCCGGCCGGTGGCGGACTCGGTGAGGATCATCGGACCGGTGCCGCCGGCGGCGCTGCCGGCCCACCTCGCCGCCGGCGACGTGTTCGCCATGCCCTGCCGTACCAGGTTCGGCGGCATCGACGTGGAAGGGCTCGGCATCGTCTATCTGGAGGCCTCCGCCAGCGGGCTGCCCGTGGTGGCGGGCGCGTCGGGCGGGGCTCCCGACGCGGTGCTGCAGGGGGAGACCGGCCTGGTCGTGGACGGGACCTCCCCGGCCGAGGTGGCCGGGGCCCTCGTCGGACTCCTGCGGGCCCCGGAGCGGGCCCGGGCGATGGGGGAGCGCGGGCGCGAGTGGGTCACCCGGGAGTGGGGCTGGGATCTCGTCGCGGCCCGGTTCGCCCGGCTGCTCGGCCCCGCGCCCTGAGGCGCCTCCCGCCCGCGGCGGGCCGGGACGCCCGCCGCGGCCGGAGCGGCCGTCAGCCGTACAGGGAGTCGACCTGCTTGGCGAAGTCGCGCATCACGACGTTCCGCTTGACCTTGAGGGTCGGGGTGAGGTGCCCGCTCTCCTCGGTGATGTCGATGTCGAGCACCGCGAATTTCTTGATCTGCTCGGCCTTGGAGACCGACGCGTTGGCCCTGTCCACCGCCTTCTGCACCTCGGCGAGGATCGCGGGGTCGGTGCTGAGGTCGGCGAGGGTGGCCCCGGCCCTGCCGTTGGCGCCCTTCCACTGCTCCAGGGCCTCGGGGTCGAGCGTGACGACCGCCGCGACGAACGGCCGGTCGTCGCCGACCACCATCGCCTGGCTGATCAGCGGGTGGGCCCGGATGAGGTCCTCCAGCGGAGCCGGGGCGACGTTCTTGCCCGCGGCGGTGACGAGGAGCTCCTTCTTACGGCCGGTGATGCTCAGGTAGCCGTCCTTGTCGAGTTCGCCGATGTCGCCGGTGTGGAACCAGCCGTCCGTGTCGATCGCCTCGGCGGTGGCCTTCTCGTCGTTCCAGTAACCGTCGAAGACGTGACGGCCCTTGACCAGCACCTCGCCGTCCTCGCCGATGCCGATCGTGACGCCGGGGAACGGCTTGCCGACGGTGCCGATCTTGTTGGCGCCCGGGATGTTCACCGCGGACGGCGCCGAGGTCTCGGTCAGGCCCCAGCCCTCCAGGATCTGGATGCCGGCGCCGCGGAAGAAGTGCCCGAGCCGCTCGCCCAGGGCGGACCCCCCGGACACCGCGACCCAGAGCCTGCCGCCGGTGGCGGCACGGAGCCTGCGGTACACCAGCCTGTCGAACAGGGCGTGCTTGAGCCGCAGGCCCAGCCCGGCGCCGCCCGCCGACTCCGCCCGGCTCCATGCCACGGAGACGTCGGCCGCGACGTGGAAGATCTTGCCCTTGCCGTCGGCGGCCGCCTTCTGCTCGGCGGCGTTGTAGACCTTCTCGAACACCCGCGGCACGCCCAGCAGGAGCGTCGGCCTGAAAGTCTGCAGGTCGGGGCCGACGTTCTTCATGTTCGGACTGTGCCCGAGGACCGTGCCGGTCTCGACGGCCACAACCTGGATGATCCGGGCGAAGACGTGCGCGAGCGGCAGGAACAGCAGCACCGCCTTGTCCTCCGTGACGAAGAGCTGCTCCAGCGGGCCCCGCGCCACGTTCCTGGCGGTGAACAGCAGGTTGTCATGGGTCAGGGCGCAGCCCTTGGGCCTGCCGGTGGTGCCCGAGGTGTAGACGATGGTGGCCAGGTCGGCGATGCCGCGGCCGGTCCTGCGCTCGCTCAGCGTCTCGTCGGACACCTCGGCGCCGCCCGCGGTCAGCTCGTCCAGGGCGCCGTCGTCGATGCGCCAGACGTTCTCGAGCTCCGGCAGCTCCTCCAGCACCTCCCGGACGGTCTCCTCGTGCGAGGACAGCTCCACGAAGACGGCCTTCGCGCCGCTGTTGGAGACGATCCACTTGACCTGGTCGGACGAGGAGGTCTCGTAGATCGGCACGGTGACCGCGCCGGCCGCCCAGACGGCGTAGTCGATCACGGCCCACTCGTAGCGGGTGCGCGCCATCAGGGCCACCCGGTCACCGGGTCCGACGCCCGCCGCGATCAGCCCCTTGGCCACGGCGGCGACCTGATCGCGGAACTCCCCGGCGGTGACGGCGATCCAGTCGTCGCCGGCCTTCCTGCGGAGGCTGACGGTGCCCGGCTCCCGCTCGGCGCGCTGGAACACCGTGTCGGTCAGGTTGGCTGAGGAGGGGACATCCACCAGTACGGGGACGCTGTACTCGCGCACGGGTCGCTCCTGAAGACGCACGGATCAATGGGATGCCTGAAGCTATCGCGATAAGTTACGCGCGGGTAGATCCGTGCTCCAGACGGTGCCGAAGGCGATTTCACGGTATCAGCCACGCGATGCCGCGCCCCCGGACCGCCCTTCCACCACCTGCGTCGCATCTAAGTTGTTACTTATGTCCGTATTTTGCCAACAGTTAAGATGTCCGGCATGCGGGTTCATGTCGTCAGCGATGTGCACGGAAGGGCCGACGCCCTGGCTCGTGCGAAAGACGGTGCCGACGCGCTCGTCTGCCTGGGCGACCTGATCCTGTTCGTCGACTACGACGACCACTCCCAGGGGATCTTCCCCGAGCTGTTCGGCCGGGAGAAGGCCACGCAGCTCATCACGCTCCGGACGGCCAAGCGGTTCGACGAGGCACGGGCCCTGTCGGCCGAGCTCTGGGCGTCACTGGACGGCGACCCCCGCGACCACATCGAGCGCTCCGTCCGCCGGCAGTACGACGAGATCTTCGCCGCCATGCCGACCCCGGCCTATCTCACCCACGGCAACGTGGACCTGCCGCGCTACTGGCCCGACTATCTGAGGGAAGGCCACCACCTGCTCGACGGGCAGACCGTGGAGCTCGGTGGGCTCCGGTTCGGCTTCGTCGGGGGCGGGCTGCGCACGCCGTACCGGACGCCGAACGAGATCGACGACGAGGAGTTCGCGCGCAAGGTGGAGGCCGTGGGGGAGGTGGACGTGCTCTGCTGTCACATTCCCCCCGCCGTCCCCGAGCTGCTCTACGACGTGGTCGCCCGGCGCTTCGAGCGGGGCAGCGAGGCCACGCTGGAGGCGATCCGGCGGACCCAGCCGCGCTACGCCCTGTTCGGCCATGTGCACCAGCCCCTGGCCGCCCGCACCCGGATCGGCAGGACAGAATGCCTCAACGTGGGGCACTTCCGCGGCAGTGGAGTTCCCTTCGTCCTTGAGTGGTGAGCCGGACGCCCGCTGGGAAAGGCTGAACGAGTACGGTAAGCCCATGGCTGATCGCACCACTTCAAGCATCATGATCGGCGCGGGCCGGTCCCCCATCATGACGGTGATCGCAGACTTCGCCTCATATCCGGAGTGGGCGGGCCAGGTGAAGTCGGCGCGGGTCCTGTCCACCGACGAGGACGGGCTCCCGGCCACGGTCCGGTTCGTCCTGGACGCGGGCGTGATCAGCGACGAATACACCCTCGCCTACACCTGGCACGGCGAGGACTCCGTCGACTGGAGCGTCGCCGAGGCCGGGAAGATGGTCTCCGGGCTCACCGGAAGTTATCGTCTCGCGGGCGGGGGCGGCGGCACGGAGGTGACGTACGAACTCGCCGTCGACCTGAAGGTGCCGATGATCGGCATGATCAAGCGGAAAGCGGAGAAGGTCATCATCGACACCGCCCTGAAGGGACTGAAGAGGCGCGTCGAGGCCTCGTGAGGAGGCCGGACCGTCGGGCCCGCGGGGCGGAGGCCGGACCACCGGGAAGGGAGGGCGCGTGAGCAGGGTCCTGCTGTTCACCGGCAAGGGCGGCGTCGGCAAGACGACCGCGGCGGCGGCCACCGCCACGCTCGCGGCCCGGTCAGGGCGGAAGACTCTGGTGGTCTCCACCGACACCGCCCACTCGCTCGCCGACGCGCTCGGTCTGACCGCCGGCGGCGAGCCCACCGAGGTCTCGCCCGGCCTCTACCTGCACCAGGTGGACACCCAGAAGGCGCTGGAGCGCCAGTGGGGCGATCTGCGCGACTACGCCAGGGGCTTCCTCACCGAGCTGGGTCTCGACGAGATCACCGCCGAGGAGATCACCGTCCTGCCGGGTGCCGAGGAGGTCATCGCCCTGCTGGAGCTCCGTGATCAGGCGCGGAGCGGCCGCTGGGACGTCGTCGTCATCGACTGCGCGCCCACCGCCGAGACGCTCCGGCTGCTCGCGCTGCCCGAGGCCCTCGACTGGCACGTCAACCGCCTGCTGCCGGTCGGCAGGCGGCTCCTGCGCACGCTCTCCCCGCTGGTCCGCCGGGTGGCGCAGGTCAGCGTGCCCGAGGACCACGTGATCGGCGCCGGGGAGCGGCTCCACCGCGGCCTGATGGAGGTCCGCGAGCTGCTCACCGGCCCCGACGCCAGCGTCCGGCTGGTGCTCACCCCCGAGGCGGTCGTGCTGGCCGAGGCCCGCCGCACGCTCACCTCCCTCAGCCTGTACGGCTACCGCGTCGACGCGGTGATCGCCAACCGGGTCTTCCCCGCCGACGGCGCGGATCCGTGGCGGCAGAGGTGGGTGGCGGCCCAGGCCAGGCACCTGGCCGACGTCGAGCAGTCCTTCGCTCCACTGCCCGTCCACACGGTCCCCTACCTGGACGCCGAGCCCATCGGGACCGACGCTCTCGCCGCCGTCGCCGAGGCGATGTACGGCGAGGCCGACCCTTTCGCCCCGCCCACCGGGGATCCGCCGCTGCGGATCACCCCCGAAGGCGAACTGATCCTGGCACTGCCGCTCGCCGAGAAGGACGAGGTGGACCTGGCCCGCAAGGGCGACGAGCTGATCGTCAACGCGGGCTCCTACCGCCGCGTCCTGGCCCTGCCCACCGCCCTGGCCCGCAGGTCCGTGCAGAGTGCGGTGCTCCGCGACGGCCTTCTCCGGGTACGGTTCCAATCGGGAGGGCCTGATGACTGAGAAGACCGGAAAGCCGGAAAACGACAGAGATCCACTGGGCAGCGCGGCCGAGGAGGCGTTCAAGCTTTTCGACGCGCTCCAGCAGAGAGCGGCCAGGGAACTGCGCAAGAACCTGGTCAGAGGAACGATGGCCGGGTTCGGCGGCGCGTTCTCCGGCGGCTCGGGGCGCGGCGGCCGGGACGTGTGGGAGGAGGCGGTCTCCGAGCATGACGAATACATCTGCCGGGCCTGTCCCGTCTGCCGTGCGATGGCCGCCCAGCGCGAGTCCGGCACAGCGGTCACCGACAACCTGATGCAGGCGGGCAGCGAGCTGTTCTCCGTCTTCAAGTCGGCCGTCGACGGGCTGAACAGGCCCTCGCCCGCGCAGCGGGCACGAGAGCGCGGCAGGGATGAGACCCCCGTGGAGCACATCGACCTGGGGTGAGCCCAGAGGGAAAGGGTGGACAATGGCGCTGACCATCGGCGTTGACATCGGCGGCACCAAGGTCGCGGCGGGCGTCGTGGACGACGACGGCCGGATCGTCGAGCAGCTTCTACGGCCCACCCCGGCCACCAGCCCCGAACAGGTCGCCGAGACGATCGCCGAGGCGGTCCGGGAGCTGTCCAAGAACAGGGAGATCGAGGCCGTGGGCCTCGGCGCGGCCGGGTTCGTCGACGAGACCCGTTCCATGGTGCGGTTCGCGCCCAACCTCGCCTGGCGCGAGGAGCCCCTGCAGAAGAAGGTCTCCGACCTCGTCGGCCTGCCCGTGGTGGTGGAGAACGACGCCAACGCGATGGCGTGGGGCGAGGCCAGGTTCGGTGCCGGGCGCGGCGAGAGCCATCTGGTCTGCGTGACCGTCGGCACCGGCATCGGCGGCGGGATCGTGCTCGACGGCTCCCTCTACCGCGGCCGCTGGGGCATGGGCGCCGAGCTCGGCCACATGCAGGTGGTCCCCGAGGGGCGCCTGTGCGGGTGCACCAACCGGGGCTGCTGGGAGCAGTACGCCAGCGGCAACGCCCTGGTCGCCGAGGCCAGGGCGATCGCCGAGGCGGATCCGGCGCGAGCCGCCACGCTGCTGGAGATCGCCGGCGGCTCCCCCGGCCAGATCGAGGGCCAGGAGGTCACCGAGGCGGCCAGGCAGGGCGACCCGGCCGCCCTGGCGGCGTTCTCCGCGATGGCCAAGTGGCTTGCCCAGGGGCTGGACGACCTCGCCGCGGTCCTCGACCCGGGGTGCTTCGTCCTCGGCGGCGGCGTCTCGCGTGCCGCGGACCTCTGGATCGACCAGGTCCGTGAGGCCTTCGCCCGCAACCTGACCGGACGGGGGCACCGGCCCCTGGCCGACATCCGCCTGGCCGAGCTGGGCGCGGCGGCGGGCCTGGTCGGTGCGGCGGACCTCGCCCGGCGACGCTGAGGCGTCCGTGGGCCCTGGTCCGCCGGGGCCCACGGGGCTACGCTCGCGGCATGTCTCGTCACATTTCATGACGTTTCGCCAAATGAGGTAGCCGTGGTGCTCAGGGTCGCCAGCTACAACGTGCGTTCCATGAAAGACGACGTCGCCGCGCTGGGGCGGGTGATCACCGCGCTCCGCGCCGACGTGCTCTGCGTTCAGGAGGCCCCCCGGTTCCTGAACTGGCGCCGCCGGCGCGGGCGGCTGGCCGCCTCCGGCGGACTGACCGTGGCGGCGGGCCGTCGTCTGGGCGGGGTGGCCGTGCTGGTCGGCCGGGATGTGCGCCTGCTGCACGGCGAAGGGCACCTGTTGAGGTGCTTCCTCGGCCTGGAGCGGCGCGCGATCGCGATCGCCGTGGTGGAGTCCGGAGGACATCGGGTGGCCGTCGGATCGATCCACCTGGATCTCGACGGGGCCGCCAGGCTTTATCACGCGGGGGAGGCACTGGCCCTGCTCCGGGCGGCCGCCGACCGGTTCGACGCCCTGCCGGTGCTCGCCGGAGACCTCAACGAGCACTCCCACGACCTGACCTGGTGCCATCTCGCCGAACGCCTGACCGACTGCCATCCGGCCTCGCCGCACGGTGACGGCTTCACCTTCCCCGCGCGGGGGCCGCGAGAGCGCATCGATGCGATCTTCGCGGCGGCGGGGTTCCCGGTCATCTCCTGCGGTGGAGCCGACGCCGACCCCGCCGACCTGGCAGTCGCCACCGACCATCTGCCCGTGGTCGCCGAGCTGGGCCCTCCGCGTCCGGTGGACGGAGGCCTCCGGGGAGGGTGACGGGAAAGGCGCGAGGCCGGCGGAAGATCTTCGTCAGTGACTCGACCTTGATCATGACGACATCCTTCATGTGATGGATGCGGTACGGCAACTACTTTCCGCGCTCACATCTCCAGCCGGCTGGTGCACCTGCTCGCCACCGCAGCCTTCACCTGGTCGGCGCCGTCCACCGGCCAGACCGTGCTCGCCTCCCGGCGGGGGACACCAGCCGGGCGACGCCCGACCCCCGGCCGGATCGCGCCGGTCCGCGGCGTTGCGGATCCGCCCGATGTGCCATCTGGACGCTGTTCAAGGGGAGCCGCACGAGGGGCCGGGCGTGGCCCGTACCATTTGAAGCATGACCAGTCGCCTTCCGCGGCGTGCACTGGCGCTGTGCGCGGGAGGCGTGCTCCTGTTCTCCACGCCTGTGCTCGCCGCCCATGCCGAGCCTGTCCGCCCGCCCGTCGCGGAGGCCTGGCAGGCGCCGACAAGTGCCCGGCTGAGCCGGGACGGGTCGCTGTCCGATGTGGCCGGGGTCTCCGCCACCGATGTCTGGGCGGTGGGGCAGCAGAGCGTCTGGGACATCTGGCAGAGCCGTGGTGCGATCACGCACTGGGACGGCGTGAGCTGGACCGAGGTCGGCATCCGCAACGACCCCACCGGCGCCGGTCTTCTACGGTCGGTGGCCGCCGCCTCGGCGACCGAGATGTGGGCGGTCGGGGAGGGACATGACAGCCTCCCGTACCTGGCGAGGGGGGACGGGGCGGCCTTCGACAGGGTCACCGTCGAAAAGCTGCGGGTGGGTGACTGGCTGGGCGGGGTCGCCGCCCTCCCCGGCCGGATGGCCGCGGTCGGCCGGCGCGACCAGCAGCCGCTCGTCGTCACCGGCACCGGAGGCGGCAAGTGGAAGATCACACAGCTCAAGCAGGACGGCACGCTGTACGGGGTGGCGCTCTCGGCCAAGAGCGACGGATGGGCGGTGGGCGACACCGGAGACGGCCCTCTGATCGCGAGGCTCACCAACGGGCACTGGAAGACCTTCCCGGTCCCCGACATCCCCGGCGGCTACCTGCGCGACATCCACCTCGACGGGCCGAAGCGGGCGCTGGCCATCGGCGGTGTCTACGACGAGTCCGGCAGCGGGGTCACTCCGCTGGTCCTGTCCTGGAACGGCAAGAAGTGGCACCGGTTGAACCCGCCCCGGGGCGACGTGCGCCTGTACGGCGTAACCGGCGACCGCAAGGGTCACTTCTGGATCTCCGGGGTGGACCTGAGCCGGCCCGGTGAGGCGTTCCTGCTCCGCTACGACGGTCACACGTTCACCGCGCTGCGCGGCACGGCCGGCGCCGCTTCGCGGACCGTCCGGCTCCAGTCGGCGGCCTACCTGCCGGGCAGCGGCACCGTGCTGACCGTGGGGCACGTGGTGGACGCGGCCGGCCGCTACACCGACGTGATCGAGCGGCTCAGCACGGCGGGGCGGCCCGCCACGACGGAGCACGACAAATCGTAGTCGCCGGGTGACGGCGCGGGCGTTCCGGCCGTGGCCGTCAGAGGACCGCGCCGTCGTCCCAGCCGGAGTCGTTGGGTGGACCGTCGCCCATCCGCACCACCAGCGCCACGAAACCGCCGATGAACGCCGCGACCGCGGTGAACAGCATCCAGCCTTGCAGGTTCCAGTTCAGGGCGGCGCTGAGCAGCAGGTAGGCCGGGCCGCCGAAGAGGCCCAGCCATGCGATCTTGGTCGTGGTGTCCATCCTGGGCAGTGGAGGCGGCGGCGGGGGGACGTAGTGGCCCTCGTCGTCGGGATCCTCCTGCTCGGTGTCGTCGCCGTCATCGGCGGAGCCGTCCTCCGCCGGTGGGCGCTCTTCCCCGTCCGACTGTTTGAGCACGCGTCGGAGAGGTTCGGAGGGCAGGTTCTCGCTGTCGGGCCACGGCTGGTCGGCCGCGTCGCGTTCAGCGGTGTCATTGAAGGACGCGACGATCTGACGCCAGACCTCGTCCTCATCGCTTTGAGGTGTCACTTAGCTGAGCTCGTTACTCATCGGTCGGCCACTTCCTCCCGGAAACCGCGCATCCCCCATGTGCGATCAGTCCCTCTGCAAGGGTACCGAGGCGTTCGTATGGATGAACTCCACGCTCCCCGCAAAGATCCGATCCGCGTCATTGTCGAGCGTCGCGACGTGGTAGCTGTCGTTGAGCTCCACCACATTAAGATTCCCCCCGCTCAGCCTCTCACGCAGGATACGCACACTGGCCGGTTTCACCACATGGTCCTGCGGACTGTGGAAGACCAGCACCGGCTGGGTGACCTTGCCCAGTTCCGCCTGGGTCAGCGCCCACAGCCGGGGAAGGGTGGCCGCGGCCCTGACCGGCGTGCGTGCGTAGCCCAGCTCGGTCACCCCCTCCTTCTTGATGTCGCCCGCCACGCCCGGCACCGACGAGACCACCAGTCTGAGCAGCGGCGCCAGCCTGAGCAGGGGCACGTCGTTGGTGATCGACGGATTGACGATCACCAGTCCTCTGATCCCCTCACCGTGGACCTCTGCCAGCCGCAGCGCCATGCAGCCGCCCAGCGACAGGCCCATCACGAAGACCTCGGCACAGCGGCCACGCAGATCCGCCAGGGACTTGTCCAACTCGGCGTACCAGTCCTCCCAGCGGGTGCGGCTCATCTCCTGCCAGGTGGTGCCGTGGCCGGGCAGCCGGGGCAGCGCCACGGTCATGCCCGCCGCGGCCAGGTGTTCTCCCCATGGGCGCAGGGATTGGGGCGATCCGGTGAATCCATGGCAGAGCAGGACTCCGATCTGCCCACCTTTATGGTGGTACGGCTCCGCGCCGGGCATGACTGGCATCGCAGCTCCTTGTAAGGTTCGCCCGATCGTCGCACGAGTGGGGCGTATTTTGCGAGAGGTCGATATGAGTGGTTTCGCAATGTAGTTGGCCGGGTCCGAAGGTGCGAAGATACCTCCAGGTCCCCCCTGCCGATCGAAGGAGCCCCGCGTGTTCTACTGGGTGGTGAAGGCCATCCTCTGGCCCTTCCTCCATTCCGTCTTCCGTCCGTGGGCGGAAGGGGTGGATAACGTGCCCAAGGAGGGACCGGTAATCCTGGCCGGCAACCACCTGTCGTTCGCCGACCATTTCTTCGGGGCGCTGTTCCTGCCGCGAAAGGTGATCTCTCTCGGCAAGTCCGACTATTTCACCGGCCGTGGGATCAAGGGGATCCTCAGCCGTGCCTTCTTCAGCGGCGTCGGGACCGTTCCCATCGACCGCTCGGGCGGCAAGGCCAGCGAGGCGGCGCTGCGCACCGGCAAGCGCATCCTCGGCGAGGGCCAGGTGCTCGCCATCTATCCCGAGGGCACCCGATCCCACGACGGGCGCCTCTACAAGGGCAAGACCGGCGTGGCCAGGCTGGCCCTGGAGTCGCGCGCGCCGGTCATCCCGTGGGCGATGGTCAACACCTTCGAGATGATGCCTCCCGGCCGTCTCTTCCCCAAGCTGGGCATCCGCCCGGGAGTGAGGTTCGGCAAACCGCTGGACTTCACCCGCTACTACGGGATGGAGGAGGACCGCCTCGTCCTGCGCGCCGTCACCGACGAGATCATGTACGCGCTGATGGAGCTCTCCGGCCAGGAGTACGTCGACAAGTACGCCGCGAGCGCCAAGGTCGAGGCCGCCCGGCTGGCGAAGGAGAACAGGGGCCGGGGCTAGGCCGTACGAGCGAGGTAAGGGGGGGAGAATCCGTGGCCGAGACACCTGACACACCGGGTCGCCATGTGCCCGGCCCCGTGACCGCTCCCGGGGCCGATCCCGACGTCGACCTGCGCGTCGGTCGTCAGCGCGCCGAACTGAGCAGGGCCCCGTGGGCGATCCTCGGTGCGATCTCGGCCGGAGGCGTGCTCGGGGCGCTGGCCCGTCACGGCCTGGCCGTCGCGTTCCCGCATTCGCCGGGAGGATTCCCCTGGGCGATCTTCGGCGTCAACGTGGCCGGATGCCTGCTGATCGGTGTGCTGATGGTGCTGATCACCGAGATCTGGCAGGCCCACCGGCTGGTCCGCCCGTTCCTGGGGGTCGGAGTGCTGGGCGGGTTCACCACGTTCTCCACCTACGTCGTCGACATCGGCCGTGCTGTCGCCGCGGGCGCCCCGCGGACCGCTCTGGTCTACCTGGCCGCCACGGTGGTCGGCGCGCTGGCCGCGGTCTACACCGGAACCGCGCTGACACGCGTGATCACCCGCAGGAGGCAGCCGAGTAGGAGACGATCATGAAGCTTCAGGGGCCGGCCCTCCGGCTGACGATCTTCATCGGCGAGACCGACCAGTGGCACCACAAGCCTCTCTACCACGAGATCGTGCGCCGGGCCCACCGCGCCGGGCTGGCCGGGGCCAGCGTGATGCGCGGCATCGAGGGCTACGGCGCCTCCAACCACATCCACACCACCCGGATCCTGTCGCTGTCGGAGGACCTCCCGCTCGCCATCGTGATCGTCGACGCCGAAGAGCCGGTCCGGGCGTTCCTTCCCCAGCTCGACGAGCTGGTCGGTGAAGGGCTGGTCATCATCGACGAGGTCGAGGTGATCCGCTACGTCGGCCGGCCGGGTGATCCGGCCCAGGAGACGCGGTGAGCCTCCTGCTGGTCGCGCTCGGCGCCGCCGTCGGCGCACCGCTGCGCTACCTGACCGACCGTGCCGTCCAGGCCCGCCACGACACGCTGTTCCCCTGGGGCACCTTCACGGTCAACGTCATCGGGTCGGCCGTCCTGGGGTTCCTGGCCGCCCTGCCGGCGAGCGGCGCGGTGATGGAGCTGGCCGGCACCGGGTTCTGCGGCGCGCTCACCACCTACTCCACCTTCAGTTACGAGACGCTGCGGCTGGTCGAGGACGGCGCCCGCCTGTTCGCCCTGGTGAACGTCGCCGCCAGCGTCGCCGCCGGTCTGGCCGCCGCCTTCTGCGGCATGTCCCTGGCCCAGGTGTTCGTCGCCTGACGCGCCGGCCCGCTGGTCCGGCGCCACCCCGGCCTCCCCGCCGGACATGGATGGTCTGAGCGGACGTGGCAGGACATCCTGATCACCGGTATCCCGCTGGCGGAGAAGGCCGTGCGCACCGTGGTGGTCTACCTCGCGGTGGTGATCCTGCTGCGGGTGATCGGCAAGCGGGACATCGCCCGGCTCAACACCTTCGACCTGGTGGTGATGCTGCTGCTGTCCAACGTGGTGCAGAACGCCATCATCGGCCCGGATAACTCGGTCTCCGGGGCCGAGTCCCGGCACGAGGGGCCTGACGGCGATCATCACGGAACCGGCGGATCTCCCTGACCGGGGGCTGCTGACCGGTCCGCGGTGATGCCGGTGATGTTCATGGAGAACCACACCACGGGACAGTTCGGCGTGGAGGTCAGCGGCTCGACTCGCGGACGACCAGCTCGGGCTGGAACATGATCTGCTGGTGGGCGTGGGACTCGGGGTTGTCGCACTCGTCGAGCAGCAGCTCGGTGGCGACCCGGCCCAGCCGGTGAGTCGGCTGCCGGACCGAGCTGAGCGAGACCGCCGAGGCCGAGGCGAAGTCGATGTCGTCGTAACCGATGAGCGCGACGTCCTGGGGCACCCGGACACCCGCCTGCAGGAGCCCGCGCATCATGCCCAGGGCCAGGAGGTCGTTGGCGCAGAACACCGCGTCCGGCAACCGTCCCCCGGAGACCATCTTCTCGGCCGCCTCCTGGCCCGCCCGGGCGGTCATCGCGTTCATCGTGATCTGTCGCATCGCCTCGCCCGGGTCGCGACCGGCCGCCGCCAGCGCCTGTTCGGCCCCGATCCGCCGGTCGAGGCACTGGCGGATCGTGAGGGGACCGGTGACGTAGGCGATCCGCTCGGCCCCGCCGCCCAGCAGATGGGAGACCGCCAGTGCGCCGCCGGCGACGTCGTTGACCGCCACGGAGCACTGGTCGGGGCTCGTCGCGGGGTAGTCCACCAGGACCGTGTTGATGCCGCGTTCCCTGAGCTGGTCCAGCCTGCCGGACCCCGTCCCCGTCGGGGTGATGAGCACCCCCCGGACCCGGTGCTCGGCGAAGACCAGCAGGTTGCGCTCCTCCTTGAGCTCGTCGCCCGAGGAGTTGCCCAGGATCACCGCGTATCCACGCTCGCTGGCCACCTCCTCCACCCCCGCGGCCACGTCGGTGAAGAAGGGGTTGCCGATGTCGATGACCGACAGGCCGACCGTGCGGCTGTGCCCGGCCCGCAGGCTGGAAGCGGAACCGTGGCGGACGAATCCGAGCTCGCGGATGACCCCCTCGACTCGGGCGCGGGTGGATCCGGCGACCTTCTCCGGGCGGTTGAGCACGTTGGACACCGTGCCGGGGGAGACGCCTGCACGTGCCGCGACGTCCTTGATGCTCACCGAACCCATGGGCACTGAGTAAAACGTAACAACCACCCGGGCGCCACCTTCCGTCGCCGGTGGGCACCGGTCGCTCCGACCGACCGGGTGTTGACAGTGGTGACACGTCACCCGTAGGTTCACCAGCGTTTGTTAAAACGTTTTTAACGAGGTGCCCGTGAAGCGCGTCTGCTTCCTGCTGAAGGTACGGCCGGACCGGCTGGAGGAGTATCGCGAACGCCACGCCACGGTGTGGCCCGAGATGCTCGACGCTCTGCGGGCCACCGGCTGGCACAACTACTCACTGTTCACACGGGACGACGGGCTCCTCGTCGGTTACCTGGAGACCGACGACTTCGAGGCGGCCCTGGCGGGAATGGCCGCGACCGAGGTCAACGCGCGGTGGCAGGCGGAGATGGCCCCGTTCTTCGAGAACCTGGAGGGACACCCGGACGAGGGCATGATGGCACTCGGCGAGGTCTTCCACCTCGACTGAGCCGCCGCCTCTCCGGGCTCAGCCCGTCCTCAGGTGCTCACGGATCTGGCGGATGTGCTCGGGGGTGGTACGGCAGCAGCCCCCGACGAAGGCGGCACCCGCGGCGGACCACCCGGCCGCCGCCGCGCCGAACTCGTCGGGGTCGGCCAGCCCGAGCCAGCGGCGGTTCACGGCGTCCCAGGTCTCCCCGGAGTTCGGGTAGGCCATCACCGGCTTGCCCTCGATCCGGTCGATGAGGCTGGGCACGTGGCGGGGGGCCGTGCAGTTGACACCGACGGCGATCACCTGAGGGTTGCCGGCGAACAGCGCGGCGGCATCCTTGATCGGGGTGCCGTCGTTGATGTGCTCGCCGTCGCGGCAGGAGAAGCTCACCCACGCCCGCGTTCCGGGCGTCTCGGCGAGCAGCCGGCCCAGCGCCCTGGCCTCGGCGTAGGACGGAATGGTCTCGCAGGCCAGCAGGTCGGCCCCGCTGCCGGCCAGGATGTGCCAGCGCTCCCGGTGCCAGTCGGCCAGACCGTCCTCGTCGAGGTCGTAGTCGCCGGTGTACTCGGAGCCGTCGGCCAGGTAGGCGCCGTAGGGGCCGACGCTGGCGGCCACCGTTCCCGTGCCGTGGAGATCCCGGGCCTCCACGGCCAGACGCACCGACAGCACGATCAGCTTCTCGGCCTCGTCGGCACCGAGCCCCCGGCGTACGAACGCCGGAATGCTCGCCTGGTAACTCGCCGTGGTCGCCACCTCGGCCCCCGCGGCGAAGTAGTCGAGGTGCGCCCGCCTGATCAACGAGGGGTTCTCCAGCAGGAGCCTCGCCGACCAGAGCTCGTCCCGCAGGTCGGCGCCGAGCGCCTCCAAGTGCGTGGCGAGGCCACCGTCCAGAATCACCATCTCACTCCTTACAGGTCACTCGCACCGGCGCCCGAGCTGGTCGGCGGACCGCTCATCAGGAAAGGCCCCGTGCGTGACCGTGACACGGATCGCGGGCAGTCATCACGCCGAGCCCCCGCGATCCGGACCATATTCTTCCCGGCGTCAGCCGATCCTACGCAGGGCGTCGGCCAGACCGGACAGACCCACCGGCCCGAGCTCCAGAGCCGCGGTGTGCCAGCGGCGCAGGTCGAAGGCCGCGCCCAGACGCTGCCGGGCCTCCTCGCGGGCGGCCAGCCAGGCGCGCTCACCGAGCTTGTAGGAAGGAGCCTGCCCCGGCCAGCCGAAATAGCGGACCACCTCGGCGTGGACCCGGTGCGGCTCGCCGCGGCCCTGGTTGAGCAGCACGTCGCACGCCTTGTCGAAGGTCCACTTCGAGCCGTCGGGAAGCGGCAGGTCCAGGTGGACGCCGATGTCGATGACCACCCGCGCGGCCCGCAGCGCCGACCCGCCGAGCATGCCCAGCCGGGCGCCCGGATCGGTGAACCAGCCCAGCTCGTCGGCCAGTCGTTCGGCGTAGAGCGCCCAGCCCTCGCCGTGCCCGCTCACCCAGGAGTTCTTGCCGAAACGTGACAGGCCGTCCCCGGCCACGCGGGTGGCCCCGAGCTGGAGGTGATGGCCGGGCACGCCCTCGTGGAAAACGGTGGTCAGCTCGTTCCAGGTCCCGAACCGGTTCTGGTCGCCGTTCACCGGCCACCAGGTGCGGCCCGGCCGTGACAGGTCCTCGCTCGGCGAGGTGTAGTAGGCCGCCCCCGAGGTCGAGCCCAGGGCCAGCGTGACGTCCACCCGGCGCAGCGGCTCGGCGATGTCGAAGTGGGTTCCGTGCAGCTCTTCGACCGCCCGGTCGTGACGCTCCTGCAGCCAGCCCCGGTAGGCGTCCAGGCCCTCGACGTACTGGGTCTCGTTCAGGATCGCGGTCGCCTCCTCCACCGAGGCGCCCGGCCGCACCAGCCCCGCCTCGGCCACCAGCTCGGCCTCGATGCGGGCGAGTTCGGCCCAGCCCCACTCGTAGGCGTCCACCAGGTCGATGTCGGCGCCCAGGTTGAGCCGGGCGGCCACCGCGTAGCGCTCGGCGCCGACCGCGTCCCGCTGGGTGGCCCGGGGCGCGTAGTCCTCGCGCAGGTAGCGGGCGGCCTCGGCGTAGGCGGTGTGCGCGGCCGCGGCGCCCCGGTCCAGCTCGCCGCGGACCGGGCCGTCGCCGTACCCCGTCACGAGCTCTCGGTGCGTGCCGTCGGTGGCGAACAGGTCGAGCTGTACGGCCAGCTCCAGCGCCTGGCGGCGGGCCGCCGGCATGTCCTGGGCGAGACCCGCCTCCAGGCTCGCCCGCCAGCCGTCCAACATCCGCGGGACAGCCGAGAGCCTGGCCGCCACATCACGCCACTGGTCGTCGGTGCCGTGCGGCAGCAGATCCACGCTGTCGCGCAGGTCGGTGACCAGCCCGAACGGCGCCCGCACCGCACGGAGCGGCTCGCCGATCTCGTGCCAGGCGAGCTCGGCCTCAAGGCGCTCGCGCAGGTGTGCCGCGGCCCGGACGTCCGCTTCGCCCTGCGGCTCCAGGGGGGCGAGCTTCCTCAAGGTCTCGCTGATCAGGGCGGCCCGGGCGGCGTTGCCGTCCGGGCCGTAGTCGGTGGCCGCGGCGAACGGGATATCGAGCCCTTCCATCCCGGCGCTGACCGGGTCGAGCACTGCCGAACGGGTGACATATTCATCGCAAAGGGCGAAGATCGGGCTGGTCATCCCGGCACTTTAGCCGACCTGACCTGGGAGGGCACCTGACAATCGACGCGACCTGACTCCTCCGGACCTCTCACCGCTTCCAGAAGGGGCGCCGCTCCCCGGACCGGCTCAGCGCCTCCAGCCCGTCGACGGCCCGGCGCCACAGCGCCTCCACATCCCCGCCGGTCTGCAGGTCTGCGGCCAGGGCCTCAAGCTCCGCGTGACCGCCCAGGTAGACAGCCAGGGCCGCCAGGCGGCTGCCCAGATCCGCGAGGTAGCGCAGCCGGTCGGCGGCGCCGAGAGAACCGGCGGCGCGCAGCCGCTTCAGCTCCTCCTCGATCTCGGCCCGGGGCAGCTCCCTCGCCCCGGAGGGCACGGGGCCGGACGGCCTCATCTTGCCTCGGGTGGTCCCGGACGCCATGTTCCACGCCGCGCCGCCCGTCCCGCCGGCCGTGAACCTCGGCGCCGCGCCGGGGGCCGCGGGCGCGGGCGCGCCCGCCTGCGGCTGGGCCATCGAGGTCAGCATCATCGGCGCCGCCGTGACGACCGGACTCTCCCAGCCGCTGGGCAGCTCCACCGGCTGGATCACGCGATGCCCCGGCCCGCCCTCGGCGACCACCGTGCTGTCGACCGCGACGAACGCGGTGAACCGGCAGAGCACGCCGTACGTGAGCGAGATCCCGACGATCTCCTCCTCCAGCGAGTGGTCACCCGCGGCGTAGCGGTCCTCCAGGACGCGCAGCCGGGCTCGTGCCCAGATCGCCCGCGTCGCGGGACTGTCCGTGCGCGACCCGGCGACCCGCCGCTCCCAGGGCTGCCCGGCCGAGTCCAGCCCGTGCACGGTCAGCGCCCCGGACGCGTCTCCCCGGTAGCGTCCCAGGACGGTGAGCGGCACCCCCGGGTAGATCGAGCCGAGGTGGCTGACCGTGCCGGGGACGAGGTCGAGTCCGTCGGCCTTGAGGGACAGGTCGGTGACCAGCGGGGCGCCGATCCTGCGGTGGATGTGCTCCATCGCCTCGTCCAGACGGTCCTCCGACTCCACCAGCTCGCACCGGCCCGCGCCCAGTCCGGCCAGCCTGCCGAGGAACCCGGCGTTGACCGCGCGGTCGATGCCGACCGTGTGCACCCGCATCCCGGCCAGTCTGGCGCCGACCCGCTCCAGGATCTGGTCCTCGTTGCCGACCTGCCCGTCGGTGACGAGCACCAGGACCCGGTCCCGGGCCGAGTCGGCGAGCAGCGCGACGGCCTGCTCCAGCGGGGCCAGGATCTCGGTGCCGCCCCGCGCCTCCAGCCGGGCGAGATGCTCCACCGCGCGGTAGCGGTTGCGGTCGGAGGCCGGTGACAGTCCCGGGCCGAGCCCTTCGGGTGCTTCCACCACGGTGTCGAAGGAGAGCACCGCGAACCGGTCGCCCCCGGTGAGCGTGTCGACGATGCGGGCGGCGGCGCGTCGGGCGGCGACCATCTTCCAGCCGGTCATGCTGCCCGAGCGGTCCAGCACCAGCGCGACGTCCTTGGGCGTGGCCGCGCCCCGGGCCTGCTCGGGGACGACGGTCAGAGTGAACGTGCCCTCCTCGCCGTCGCCCGCGTCAGGGACCAGCGCGAGCGAGGTGGAGGTGCCGAAGGACAGGCGCAGGATGAAGTCGCGATCCAGCCGCTCGCCCGGCTGGAGGCTGACCGTGGTCCCCTCCTGGAGGACGGCGTGCAGGCTGGAGCGGATCTCGCGCAGTTCCAGCCCGGCCGGATCGACGGAGACCGCGAGCGAGAGCCGTACCGGATTGGGGAAGCCGGGCAGCAGCACCGGGGGGGTGATCCGGGAGGCGTCCGGGACCGCGTCGGTGTCGGGGGACCAGCCGCCGCCCGCCTGGTCCCCGTCGAGCGGGGTGCCGGGGATGTAGCGGGGAGCGACGACCAGGGGGAAGCGGAAGGTCGCCGCGCCGTCCTCGTAGGGGAGCGGCTGGTTGAGCGTGAGATGCACGGTGACCCGCTCGCCCGGCACGATGTTGCCGACCCGGATGGTGAAGACGTCGGGCCGGTCCTCCTCGGCGATCGCGGCCCGCCTGCCCTCGGCGACCGCCTGGTCGTAGTCGGCCCTGGCCTGGCCGCGCTCCTTGAGGATCCCTTCGATGATCCGTCCGTCGGCCTCCATCCTGAAGGCTGTCACGGCGGCCCGGTCGGGCAGCGGGAAGACATAGGTGGCCTCGAGCGCCACGTCGTGCGGGTTGCGGAAACCCTGGACCACCTCGACCCCGGCGATCAGCCCGGACACGGCGGCGGTGACGTCCACGCTCTCCAGCGGCAGGTTGCCGCGCTCGGTGAAGAGTGCTCCCAGCCCGGCGTCCGGGACGGGCTCGCACTCCTCCGGTCGTAGCGTTGCGATGGAGGTGATCATGACGACTTCCCTTCGGCAGGTGCGAGGTCGTGTTTGCGCAGGACCGCCAGGAGCACCCCGGAAGCGGCGGCGATCTCGGCGAGGCTCTCGGGCGAGGGCGTACGGCCGTCGCCGTCGAGCAGCAGGGTCACGCCGGTCGCCAGCCGTACGCCGTGGACGATCACGGCGGGTGCGTGGGAGGGCGGCGGAGTGACGGGCGGGGACGCCGGTGGCCGCGATGGGGCGGGTCCGGGCGAGGTGGCCCGGGTGGGCGCGCCCGCCTGCGGTGCGGCCGGTCTCGGCATGAGAGGGCCGGCCTGCGCGGTGGCGGACGACGACGCGGCCGGCTCGGCCCAGAAGCGCGGGCGCGTGGCCCTGGGCGCGGGCGGCTCCGCCGGAGGCGCCGGGAGGCTGGAGATCGACTCCAGGATCTGGTCCCCGGCCCCGGCCAGCTCGGCCTGGATCTCGGCGATCGTCCGGCCGTCGGCCTGACGTCGTTTGACGGCGATGAGCTGGAGAAGGTGGCGCCTGCCGTAGAGGGCGACGCGACCGCGGCGGGCCGACGGCGGGTCGAGCAGCCCGATCGTGGAATACCACCGGATGAGGCGTTCGGTGGGCATGTCCCTGACCCGCCCGTTGAGCTGGGCGGTCGGGGCGAGCGCCGCGGAGGCCCGCTCCGCCAGTTCACCGATGGTCCATTCCATATCTCGATAGTGACACTGTAATCGTGACACTGTCAACATTAGAGGAGAGAGGAGTGGGTAGGGACGTTTCAGTACAAACCGGAAACCGATGTCGAAACGGGGGGACATTTCATGTCCGCGATCACCAGCCCGCTCAATCCCGAAGACAAGAAGGTCGTCGCCGTCGCACTCCAGGGCGCGCTCGTCGACCTGCTCGACCTGTCGCTGCTGACCAAGCAGGCACACTGGAACGTGATCGGCCACAACTTCCGCTCGCTGCACCTGCAGCTCGACAAGATCGTCTCAGCGGCCAGGAAGCACGCGGACACCGTCGCCGAGCGCGCGGTGGCCCTCGGATGCAACCCCGACGGCCGGGCTTCGACGATCGCGAGCACGACCGAGGTGCCGCAGCTGGAGACGGGCTACATCAACGACGGCAAGGTCGTCGCCGCGATGACGGACATCCTCGGGTCCATCACCCGCCGGATGCGTGAGCGCATCACCGCCACCGAAGAGGCCGACCTGGTCACCCAGGACCTCCTGATCGAGATCACGCAGGACCTGGAGAAGCACCACTGGATGATCGAAGCCCAGCGCTAGACCGTCCCGCCGAAGGCGCCCCGGCCTCCACGGCCGGGGCGCCCTTCCCGTCCCCGGGGCCCGGCCTGCCGGGGCTCCGCGTGGACGAGGGGCTCCTGCGGATCCGCTGATCCGGCGGGAGAACGAGAGTGGGCGTTCCGCTGTTCATCGCGATCATGGGCGAGTTAAATGGCGACATGATCGGAAGTCCTCCAGAGGAGACACCGGGCCCGTCGACGATCCGGGAACGGGGACCGCGCCTGTCGCCGTTCACCCGCACGCTGACCGGTCCTCCCGGCCGCTGGCTGCTCCCTCTCACCGCGTTCGCCGGGCTTGCCCTGCTGTACGGCGTGAGCGCCCCCGGCGGTTACCGATGGTCCGCAGAAAGCCTCGGCCTTCGGGCCGGGGATGAATGCGGTCCCCGTCAGGGGATGGCCCGCCGTCAGGCGAGACATCCCGGAGCGCGAAGCGCGGACCCAGAACGTCAGGCTGGGCGGCGTTGCTGTTCGATGTAGGCCTTGATGATGGTCAGCGGAGCTCCGCCACAGGAGGCGGCGAAGTAGCTGGGGGACCAAAAGTGGCCGTGCATGACGGCGCGGTTGACCCGGCCGGTGAACTCCTTGCGTAGGTAGTGCGAGGACACGCCCTTCAACGAGTTGACCAGTTTGCTGATGGCGACTTTGGGCGGGTAGTGGACCAGCAGGTGGATGTGATCGTCTTCGCCGTTGAACTCGCGTAGCTCGGCCTCGAAGCCGTCGCACACCTCGATCATGATTTCTTCGCAGCGGCGCAGCATCTCGTCGTCGAAGACGTTCCTGCGATATTTGGTCACGAAGACCAGATGGGCATGCATCGCGGAAACCACATGTCTACCGCGCCGGTATTCGGCTTCCTGAGTCATAGACCAGAGCTAATGTGTTCGAGTCTGTGAGATGTGAGCGACAGGTGGGGCAAGGGAGGTGTTTCGCATACTGACGGGGCGCAAGTACCGGCTGGAGTTGGACTTCGGGCAGAAGCTGTTCGCCGAGCGGGTGGCCGGGATCTGCCGGTCGGTGTGGAACACCGGCCTGGAACAGCGTCGCGCCTATCGGCGCAGGGGCGCTTTCATCGGCTATGCCGGGCAGTGCGGGCAACTCGCCGACGCCAAGGGCGAGTTCACCTGGCTGGCCGACGCTCCCGCCCAGGTCATCCAGCAGACGCTCAAGGACCTGGACGAGGCGTGCCGCAGGCACGGCACCTGGAAGGTCCGCTGGAAGAGCAAGGCGAAGTGGACGCCGTCGTTTCGGTTCCCGACCGCCAAGCACATCCCGGTCGAGAAGATCAACCGCAAGTGGGGGCGAGTGTTCCTGCCCAAGTTCGGGTGGGTGAGGTTCCGTCTGTCGCGCCCGCTGGGCGAGAGCGTGAAGTCCGCGACCATCTCGCGCGACGGTAAGCACTGGTTCGTGTCGTTCCTGGTCGACGACGGCATCACTCAAATGGAGGGGCATGCACGCCCCGACCGGGTGGCGGGGGTGGACCGGGGGGTGGTGACGGCTGCCGTCACCTCCGGCGGGGAGTTCTTCGACCGCCGCCATGCCGGCGAGTCCGGCGTGTCCTCGCCGGTGCCCCCGAAGGAGGAGAAGGCCGACCGCGAGGCCGATCTGGGCTACCTGTCGGCCGGTGAGGCGGAGCGGTGTCTGCGGCTGCAACGCCGGTTGGCCCGTACGAAGAAGGGCTCGGCCCGGCGCAAGGTGGTGGCCGGTGAGGTGGGGGAGATCATGCGGCGGGTTCGGTGGCGCCGGGCGGACTTCAACGCCCAGAGCGCGCACCGGCTCACCCGCGACTACGGGCACATCGTCTTGGAGGATCTGGGCGTCCGTGGCATGACCGCCTCGGCGTCCGGCACGATCGAGGAGCCGGGTTCGCGGGTCGCTCAAAAGTCTGGCCTCAATAAGGCGATCTTGGATAAGGGCTGGTATGGGCTGGAAGTCGCGTTGCGGTCCAAGGCGCGCTGTACCGGCAGCGTCATCGGTAAGGTCCCTGCTGCCTACACGTCCCAGACGTGCTCGGCTCCGGCCTGCGGGAAGGTGGACGCGAAGAGTCGTGAGAGCCAAGCCCTCTTCCGTTGCACCGCCTGCGGGTATACCGAGCACGCTGACGTGAACGCCGCAAAATGCATCAGGGCCAGAGGACAGGCGGCCGGGCCGGTCGTCTCAGGGCGTGGAGACTCGGGGTTGCCCGGGTCGGTGAAGCGTCAAGCACCCCGTTCCATAGCTCGCGGCGTGCCGCGGGCTGCCGCGTAAGCGGCACGGGAATCCCCGTCCTTCAGGGCAGGGAGCAGGTCAATTCATGGAGACGCTGTTCGGCGGTTTCCTGGGCCTGGTCATCGTGATCGTCTGGACTCCCCGCTTCGTCGTGACGCTGCTCTGCGCGGACGGCCGTCCCGGCCTGCGCAGGTACTGGGCGCGCTGGGCCGCGGCCCCGCTCATGGGGGTGATCGTGACCGGGCTTGTGCACTTCGACGTCCCCTACACCGCCCGGTTCGCGCTCTCCGAGACGAGCCTGGAGCGCTACGCCCGGGCGGTGGCGGCGGGGACGGAGCCCGAGACTCAGGAAAAGATGGTGGGACTGTTCCCCCTGGTGTCGGTCGAGCGCACCGACACCGGTGCGCGTTTCCTGGTGCGGGGCACAGGTTTCCTCGGCTCCTACGGCTTTGCCTGGAGCCCCGTGGCGGAGCCTCCGGGCGGCGACGAGGGTGACTACGAACACCTGCGCGGGCACTGGTACGAATGGATGGAAGGATCCTGGTAGTGAACATCCCCGGCAAGCCGGCCGTCTGGATCGGTGTCGTCGTCGCCTTCATGGCGATGTTCCTGTTGCCTGGCTACGTCACCTGACTGCTGGTCCTGGTCGTCGCGCCGGGCGCCATGTTCGCCGCCGTGATCGCGGCCTACCAGGAGGTCGCCCGATTCCGGATCGTCGAGCACTCGACCGGCCCGGCCGCCGCCGTGCCCGATCGAAATCCCATCAAGTCGAAGGCAGGGGACCGTCGCCCCCAGGCGACGGGGGAATGCCGTGCGGGAAGGCCCTCTGGGGCCTGAGCGTGCCCTGACCCGCAGGTTGAGGTCTTTGCCTGTCCTCCTTGGATTATAAGAGAGCCAGGCTTATAATGATCGGGTGGCTCGTCAGGTGCGTACCTCTCCGGGCGCGGCGTACGACCTGGGCTACCACGTGGTGTGGTGCCCCAAGTATCGTCGCCGTGTCCTGGATGGCCGGGTGAAGATCCGACTGCAGGAACTGATCCACGCCAAGGCCGACGAACACGGGTGGGAGATCATCACACTTGAGGTGATGCCGGATCACGTGCATCTGTCCGTGAAACCGCATCCGAAGGATTCACCCTCCTACGTGGCGAACCAGTTCAAGGGCCACACCTCGCACGTGCTGCGAGAAGAGTTCGCCCACCTACGCTCGCGGTTGCCGACCCTGTGGTCACGGTCGTATTTCGTGGCGAGCGTGGGCGCGGTGTCAGCGGCGACCGTCTGTCCGATGGTGCAGCGGCGACGCGGGCGAGTTCCAAATCAACGGCTGCGGTTTCTGCGTCGACATCCACACCAAGGAGGCCGCGGCCGCCGGTGAAACCTCGCTCCGGCTCAACCTGGTCGCCGCCTGGCGCGAGGCCACCGTGTTCACCGAGGCCGAACGGGCCGCGCTGGCGCTCACCGAGGAGGGCACCCGGCTCGGCGTGATCGTGCGCAACCAGGGGGGCTCCTACGAGCCCGGCATGTTCAGCTGATCGGCAGATGAATCCCGGCCCGGCTCAGGATCATTCGATCCGGGCCGGGCCCACGCTTGTCCGGGCGCGGCTACAACGTCGCCGTGCGCCCGTCGGCCAGCAGCGCCACCGCGGTGTCGAGCTCCATGCCGTCCGGCACCTCGATGAGCCCGGCGGCGTCCACCGCGACGCGCTCGGCATAGCCTCCCGACCCCCCGGTGCCGCTGATCACCCGCCTGCCTACCAGTGCCCCGTCGGCTCCGGTGCCTCCGCCGCGACGAGCACCTCCGGCCCGCCGAACTCCTTCGCCGTCGCCTCGGACCCGCCCTGACCGGACGGAACCCCGCTACGGCCGCCCGTCGATCCGGGTTGCGGCGTCGGCGAACTCGAAAGCCGGAAGGACGCGGTCATGGGATTTCCGGAAAATTTGGACCTAGGCGGCTGTCCCGTTCATATGAGTTCGATCAACTGGACACGTACCGTGGAGGCAACGAGGAGGCGCCATGCTTCGCCGTACGTTGATGCGAACCGGAGGACTGGCCGCCGGGGCGGCCTTCGCCGGATCACTCTGGCAGGGGGCCGCGCAGGCCCTCCCGCTCCGTGCCCCCGGCCCCTACGGCGCGCTCGGCGCTCCCGACGTCAACGGCGTCGCGTTGCCCCCGGGGTTCACCGGCAGGGTCGTCGCCCGCACCGGACGGCGGGTCGGCGGGGTGCTCTGGCACCCGGCGCCGGACGGCGGCGCGTGCTTCCCGGACGGCGACGGCTGGATCTACGTCTCCAACTCGGAGGTCCCGCTGCTCGGCGGTGCGACGGCGATCAGGTTCGGGCCGGGCGGGGCCGTCCGCGGCGCCTACCGGATCCTGTCGGGCACCAACCTCAACTGCGCCGGCGGCCGTACGCCGTGGAACACCTGGCTGTCGTGTGAGGAGATCCTGCGCGGGCGGGTCTTCGAGTGCGACCCGTACGGCTCGCGCGCCGCGATGCCGCGCCTGGCCATGGGCAGGTTCAGGCACGAGGCCGCCGCCTGCGACCCGGACCGGCAGGTGATCTACCTGACCGAGGACGAGCCGGACGGCTGCTTCTACCGGTTCCGGCCGACCCACTGGGGTGATCTGACGGCGGGCCGGCTGGACGTGCTCTGCGCCTCCTCCGCCGGGGCGGTGACCTGGCAGCGGGTGCCGAATCCGGCGGCGCTGCTGGAGGCGACCCGCCACCAGGTGGACGCCGCCAGGCGCTTCAACGGGGGAGAGGGGTGCCACTACGCCGACGGTGTCTGCTTCTTCACCACCAAGGGCGACAACCGGGTGTGGGGCTATGACACGGAGAGCGAGCGCCTGGAGATCGTCTACGACGCCGACGCCCCGCTGAGAGTCGTGGACAACCTCACCGGCACTCCCGGCGGGGACCTCTACGTCGCCGAGGACACCGGGAACATGGAGATCAATCTGATCACCCCCGACCGGGTGGTCACCCCGTTCCTCCGGGTCGACGGCCACCCGAAGTCGGAGATCACCGGCCCCGCCTTCTCTCCCGACGGCCGCCGCCTCTACTTCTCCTCCCAGCGTGGCGTCCGAGGGGACACCGCCGGGACCGACGGCGTCACCTACGAGGTCACCGGCCCCTTCCGCCGCTGAGTCCCCCTTCCCGCGGAGAAGCCGGGTCCCCGGCACCCTCCTGCGGAGAAGAGGTCAGGCCGGGGGCGGCCCCTCAGAGGTCCCTGGCCCAGACCTCCTCGACGAAGCCGTCCGCCGGCTGCTCCTCGACCAGCTCGAATCCCACCGCCCCGTAGATCCGCCGGGCGCCGGTGAGCACGTCCCTGGTCCACAGCGTGATCCGCCGGTAGCCCGCAGCCGCGGCGAAGCGCACGCACTCCTCGACGAGCCGTCCGCCGATCCCCATCCCCCTGGTGGACGGCTCGACCAGGAGCATCCGGAGCTGGGCCGTCTCGTCGTCCTGGCGCACGCAGAAGACGCACCCGGCCCGCTCGCCGTTCACCTCGGCGATCCACCCGGCCTCGCGCGCGGGGTCGTGCTTGTCCACGTAGTCGGCCACGATCCTGGCCACCAGCGCCTCGAAATCCTGGCCCCAGCCGTACTCCTGGCTGTAGATCACGCCATGGCGGTGCACCACCCAGCCCAGATCCCCCGGGCGCGGCGGGCGGATGACGTACGGCTCCGCCTTCGGCGTACGCGTGAGGATCTCCTGGATCGTCGCCATGCTCGCCACCAGTCGCCGCCGGTCCTCCTCGGTCACCGGGTCCAGCAGGCCGCGCACCTGCGCCGCCGAGCGTTCGTCAAGGGTCGCGAACGTCTTCCTGCCCGCCTCGGTCAGCCCGATGACCTGCCGCCGCCCGTCGGCGGCGGACCGCTCGCGCGCGACCAGGCCGTCGGTCTCGAACCGCCCGAGCATCCTGCTGAGGTATCCGGCGTCGAGTTTGAGCAGGCGTCGCAGCTCACCGGCCTCCATGCGGTCCCGCCGGGACAGCTCGAACAGCACCCTGACCTCGGTGAGGGAGTAGGGGGTGTCCAGGACGCCCTGGTGAAGCACGCCGATGACCCCGGTGTAGAAGCGGTTGAAGGCACGGATCTCCGCGACATGGTTGTCCATGGCTGACAGAATCAACTATTTCACTGACTCAGTCAATCAAATATCTCGCAGGCTCTCGCCCCGGCTTCTGGTCGCCGCTCGGCTGCGCTAAGTTCGCAGACTGGCTGACAAAGGGCGATCTTTCCGTGGATTGCATAAGTCGCCCTGGTGCGGCGAGAGGAACATGATGACTGGGATTGCGTATATCGGTGGATACACCCCCGACACCGGCGGATCGGGTGTGGGGATCACTCTGGTGGACCTGGAGAGCCTCGCGCGGCTCGGCGAGACGAGGGCCTCGGGCCCGTCCTTCCTCGCCGCCCACCCCCGGCTCCCGGTCCTGTACGCGGTGGAGGAGGGCGAGCGGGGCATGGTGAGCGTCTTCGCCCGTGCCGATGACGGCGCCCTGACCCCGCTGTCCCGGCGGCCGAGCGAGGGGTCGGCCCCCTGCCACCTGGCCGTCGATCCGTCGGGCACCCGTCTCGCGGTGGCCAACTACGGCGACGGCACGGTGAGCGTGCACGGGATCGACGGCTCCGGCCTGCTCACCGACGTGTGGACCTTCCCCTACCGGGAGGGCGCCCATGCCCACCAGGCCGTCTTCGGTCCCGACGGCGTGCTGTACGTGACCGACCTGGGTGCCGGCGAGGTCCGCCGTTACCTCGTCGACGGCGAGGTGGCGTCGCACCCCGACGGTCCGGTACGGCTCGCGTCCGGTATGGGCCCCCGGCACATGGCCCGGTCCGGAGACCACTGGTACGTCGCCGGGGAGCTGGACGGTACGGTCCGTGTCTACGACGACGGCTGGCGTGAGCTGCGGGCCGTCCCCGCCAGTGCCACCGGGGGGGAGAACGCTCCCTCGCACCTGGAGGTGTCCGGCGGGTCCGTCTACGTCGGCAACCGGGGCCCCGACACCGTCTCGGTGTTCTCTCCGCTCACCCTGGACCCGATCGCCGAGGTCGGCTGCGGGGGTGTCTGGCCGCGGCACTTCGCCATCGCCGGCGACCGGATGTACGTGGCCAACCAGCGCTCCGGCGGCGTCGCCGTACTGACGATGAAGGACGGGGTCCCGCGGTTCGACGGGGAGGTGTTCGCGGTGGGCACTCCCTCGTGCGTGCTGCCGTCGGCCTGAGTCAAAGAACAGCCCAAATCCCGTGCGGGCCCCTCCCGCACGGGACATGCTGCGGCCCATGTTCGAAGTGCCCCTGCGTCTGGCCGTCGCGCTGACGGTGACCCTGGTAACCGTCGGGTGCTCCGTCACCGCCGCGCCCGTGTCCTCCGGAGGCGTTTCCTCCGTGCGAGAGAGTCCCTCCCCGCCCGGCGGTGCCGGCACGGCGGTGAAGGCGGGCGCCGCCGACGCCACCGCCACGGCGAGGAACGCCACCGTGGCCGAGAACGCCAGGGCGGGCGATCCGCGCTGGCGGATCGGGGACCCCGGCACGGAGCACGAGATCGAGGGTTTCGCCGACCGGGTGAGCGTGCTGCCGGGGGAGGGCTTCCGGCTGTACGTCTCGACCACGGCCGGCCGCTACACCGCCCGCGCCTTCCGGATGGGCTGGTACGGCGGAGCCGGGGCCCGGCAGGTCTGGAAGTCCGCGGAGCTGCCCGGTGTGAGACAGGCTCCGCCCAGGACGGTCGCCGCCACCCGGACGGTGACCGCCGCCCGCTGGAGGCCGGGCCCCGAGGTGGACACCTCCGGCTGGCCCGAGGGCTCCTACCTGATCCGGCTGGACGCCGCCACCGGGGGCCGTCGCTACGTCCCCCTCACCGTCAGGTCCGCCTCCACCCGGGGGCGCCTGGTCGTCGTCAACGCGGTCACCACCTGGCAGGCCTACAACGACTGGGGTGGCCGCAGCCTCTACAAGGGACCCGGCGGCTTCGCGGACAGATCCCGCGCGGTCAGCTTCGACCGTCCCTACGACACCTCCGGCGCCCGGCTCTTCCTGGACATGGAACGCGACGCCATCCAGCTCGCCGAGCGCGACGGTCTCCCGCTCTCCTACGTCACGGACCTGGAGCTCGACCGCGACCCGCACGTCCTCGACGGAGCCCGGGGCCTCGTCTCCCTCGGCCACGACGAATACTGGTCGGACCACATGCGCCACACCGTCGAGGCCGCCCGCGCCCACGGCACCAACATCGCCTTCCTCGGCGCCAACGCCGTCTACTGGCGGATCCGCTTCGCCGCGACACCCCTGGGCCCCGGCCGCCTCGTCGTCTGCCACAAGGACGCCGCCGAGGACCCCGGGACGGCCCTGTGGCGTGAGAGCGGTAAGCCGGAGAACTCGCTGACGGGCCCGATGTACGACTGTTTTCCCTCCGAGTCCGCCTACGTGGTCACCCGTCCCGGAAACTGGATCTTCAAGGGCACCGGGGTGCGGCGCGGCACCGCCTTCCCCGGCATGGCCGGGGTGGAGACCGACAAGGTGGTCGCGGGCGCGCCCCGCCCCATGGAGGTCCTGTCGGTCTCCCCGGTCGACTGCGGCGGCCGGGCCACGGTCGCGCACAGCGCCTACTACACCGCGCCGAGCGGCGCCGCCGTGTTCGACTCCGGCACGATGCGCTGGGTGTGCGCGATGCGGGGCGCCCGCTGCGGCCACGGCGTCACCGCACGGGCCGGCGCCTTCGTCCGGAGAGCCACCAGGAATCTTCTGCGGGTCTTCGCGGCCGGCCCGGCCGGGCGCAGCCATCCGGCCGAGGACAACCTCGAATCCCTGGGCCTGGCCGGACCGGCGCCCCGCTGAGGAGGGACGGTCCCCGATGCCACGTGACCGATCCGGGGAAGACGCGACAGGGACACGCGGAGCGGTCGCCTGCGGGGCGCGGAAAGCGCGCGGCGCGGTCGCCCGCGGGCGAACGGCAAGCATGGAGAAGACTGGGAGGGGGAGACGACGTCCCGCGACCTCGGCCGCTCCGGCGTCACCGGTGAGAACCGGCGGCCGACAAATCAGGACTCCGCCAATTTGGTCTAGACCATTGGCCTCAACAGCAGGCAGAATGCGATGCGTCGGCGGCGTAAATCCCTCGCCGGCCGCGCCACCCCGCTTAGTCTGGCCGTCTTGCCTCGGAACCACCACCGGAGGATGCCATGCGTATTGGAGTGCTAACCGGGGGCGGCGACTGCCCCGGCCTGAACGCCGTTATCCGTGCGGTCGTGCGCAAGGGGGTCAGCGTCTACGGGCACGAATTCGTCGGATTCCGTGACGGCTGGCGCGGCCCGCTCGAAGGCGACACCATGCCGCTGGACATCCAGGCCGTGCGGGGGATCCTGCCGCGCGGCGGCACGATCCTCGGCTCATCGCGGACCAATCCGATCAAGATTGACGGCGGTGTTGAGAAGATCAAGGAAAATCTTGTGTCGACCGGGGTCGACGCGCTGATCGCGATCGGCGGTGAAGACACCCTGGGGGTCGCCAAGCAGCTCTCCGACAAGGGCGTGAAGGTCGTCGGCGTGCCGAAAACGATCGACAACGACCTCAACGCCACCGACTACACCTTCGGCTTCGACACCGCCGTCAACATCGCCACCGAGGCGATCGACCGGCTGCACACCACCGCCGAGTCCCACCACCGCGCGCTGATCTGCGAGGTCATGGGCCGTCACGCGGGCTGGATCGCCCTGCACGCGGGCATGGCCGGCGGTGCCAACGTCATTCTCATCCCGGAGAAGCCCTTCGACATCGACCGGGTGTGCGCCTACGTCGAGTCCCGCTTCAAGACCCGCTACGCGCCGATCATCGTCGTCGCCGAGGGCGCCCACCCGATCGAGGGGCAGATGGCGCTCCAGGCGGGTGAGCTCGACTCCTTCGGCCACGTCCGGCTGGGCGGCATCGGCGAGATGCTCGCCAAGGAGATCGAGAAGCGGACCGGCAAGGAGGCCCGTACCACCGTGCTCGGCCACATCCAGCGCGGCGGCACGCCCACGGCCTTCGACAGGGTGCTGGCCACCCGGTTCGGCCTGCAGGCCATCGACGCCGTGCACGACGGCCAGTTCGGCGTCATGGTCGCGCTGCAGGGCACCGACGTCGTCCGGGTCGGTCTCGCCGAGGCCACCAAGGAGCTGAAGACCGTGCCGGTCAGCCGCTACGAGGAGGCCGAGGTCTTCTTCGGCTGACCGCCGGTGCGAGGGGCTTGTCCGTGCTGTGCACGGTCTCCAGCTGTGCCAGCAGCGCGGCGTCGTCCTGCTGCTCCTGTTCCGAAGGTGACAGGACGACGGTCAGCAGCAGGATGAGCGTCAGCACGCTGATCACGATCAGGGCGGGCAGCATGAAGTCGGAGCCCCGGGCTCCGGCGACCGGCGTCAGGGAGATCTGGGGCTGTACCTCCATCGCGAACATGCCGACGTAGTGCATGCCGCAGACCGCGATGGCCATGATCAAGCCCGCGCCGCCGGTGGCGAGCGCGCCGCCGACCCGCTGGGTGAACCAGAGCGCCACGGTCGAGGCGGCGATCGCGATCACCACCGAGAACCCCACCAGCAGCGGATCGTAGGAGATGCGCGCCGCCGTGTTCATCGCGAACGTGGCGGCGTAGTGCATGCCGGCCATGCCGAGACCGGTGAACAGCCCACCGCCGAGAAGGGGGATCAGCCTCTCGCCCCCGTGGGAGGCCATGAACAGGCCGGCGCCGGCGACGACCACCGCCGGCACCGCTGAGCCGGCCGTCAGGGGCACGTCGTAGCGGATCGGGCCCCCCACGGTGAACCCTGTCATGGCGATGAAGTGCATGCCCCAGACGCCGGTGACGCCGATGGACAGCGCTCCGCCGATCAGCCGGCGCAGCCGGGACGGACCCGTGCTCAGCCGTGCCCTCATGGTGAGCAGGAGGCCCAGCACGCATCCGATGCTCGACATGACATAGGCCAGCACGGGGGTGATCAGGCCGTAGGAGAAGTGGTCTACGTGGGACATGATCCAGTTCTCTGTGAGGGGGAACGGCGATTATCGCAGCTGATCGTTGTTCCGCCGGAGCATATGGCCGGATCTCCCGGCGGATCGGGTGTCCGTCCGGCCGGGCCTCGCGCGTTCCGCGCCGCCGACGGCCGGGCCCCTGCGCTCTGCGCCGTACGCCGGTCGGCCGTCCCCTGTTGAAATCCATGGAAATGCCATGAGAAATCCAGGTGTTCGACGGGCCCGCCAAAGCATTTCCCATGTAAGGCCGTTCCGGATCGGAACGACCTACCGGGCCGTTGCATTCCGGGGCCAGGTGAATCCTTTATGAGAAAGGCTCTCTGCGGGGAATGGTAGCCGAGTGTGACTAAATGATCCCCGTCGGTTCCTGCGTTGAATCGAAGGGTAATCCGGGGGGTTGAATGCTTTTGCCTCGCTGTGATGAGCGTTCAACTTATTCTCAACTAGCGTGGAATTCAGGTTCTGCGCCGTGTCGGCGTTGCCTTTGATACCGATTCGATGTTCCGTCAGCCCGGGTATCGCCCGGGGCGCACCCGCACGACATGGAGTGATCTCACATGATCAAGCTCAAGAACGCGCTCGCCGCCGGTGTGATGGTGGTCTCCTCTCTCGCCGTCCCCGCGACGGTGTCGGCCCAGTCCGCCAGCGCCGGCACCGGGGCCGAAATCACGTCCACGACGTCCGCTCTCGTCTCCGCCGCGAAGCCCTGCTGGCAGCACCAGAACCCCGCTAGGTGCCGTGCCCGGCGCGGCGGCGGTGGCGGTGGCGGTGGCGGTGGAGGTGGTGGCGGCGGCGGCGGTGGCGGTGGCGGTGGCGGTGGCGGTGGCGGTGGCGGTGGCGGTGGCGGTGGTGGCGGCGCCAATGTCATCAACAACAACACCAACACCAACACCAACACCGTCACCGGCGGCGGCGGCGGCGGTGGCGGTGGCGGTGGCGGTGGCGGCGGTGGTGGCGGTGGTGGTGGCGGCTGATACGCCCGCACCAGTCCCAACGTCGAAAACCCGCTGAACAACCGCGGTGTTCTCCTCGCCGGCCCCGGCAGGGCCGGCGAGGGCCGGAGTTTCCCGCGCCGAGGCCGGTCCCGGCCCCGGGGGCGCCGGCCTCGGGGGATGCGGATGATTCCGTCGTACGGCCACGCCGCCGGCCATCGCGCCGCTTCTCCCTCGGAAAGCCATTCAGAATTCAGAAAGAGGTGCCGGCCGCCGGCCGCCGTCCGCAAGGAGGAGGGCGGTTCCGGTGAAGCGTGAAAGCCGAATTATGCGCGGGACATGACTCTTCCGTGTCAATGGCGATCGAGTTTTCACGTCACCGCATAAAAGCGGCTGACCGTCAGAAGAGCGCGTCCGCGTCAAATGCGCATCGGAGCCCTCCGGAAAATCTGACGCCTGATCCCCCGCCGGTGGACAACTGTCCGTCGGCGGGGATTCGGCGTGCTTTTTCACCGTGGCCACTCTTCGGACAGGCAGGCGCGGGCCCGGTGTGTGGTCACGGCCGCGGCCGGCCGGGAGGCGGGGCCCGCCGCCGTACGGTCGCCGGGCCGGTCCGTCACGCCCTCGACGAGGCGCTGACAGGTCATGAGGGCGACTAAAGTGGCGAGGTCGAGCCTTTGTCTTTACGTGACCACGCGCGACACTTGGCGATGGACCCACATTCCCCTCGAAGCGCCACCGGAGGTTGCACCATGACCATGTCCGCCTTGGGCGAGCCCTGTGTTCTGCTCAAACTGGGCGAGGTCGTCCTCAAGGGAAACAACCGCGAGCTCTTCGAGCAGCGGTTGCAGTCCAACATCAAGGCGGCCCTGAAGGACTTCGATGTCAAGGTGGACGTGCGTCAGCGCCACGGCGTGATCGCCCTCTTCCTGCCCCCGGGCACCGCTCCCGAGGTCGCCGATGCGGTCGCCGAGCGGGTCACCCATGTCCCCGGGCTGGTCTGGGTCCATCGTGCATGGCGGGTGGAGAAGGACCCGGGTGCGGTCACCAAGGCGGCGATCGAGCTGCTGGCCGACCGGGACGACGTCAGGCGCGGGGTCTCCTTCGCGGTCCGCTCCCGCCGCCGCGACAAGCGCTTCCCGATGACCTCGATGGAGATCGACCGTTCGGTTGGGGGCGAGCTCAATGACATCTACGGACTGCCGGTCGATCTGAAGAACCCCGAGCTGGTCGTCTCCATCGAGGTGGACAGGGACGAGGTCTTCGTCTTCACCGGCGGCATGCCCGGCCAGGGCGGCCTGCCGGTCGGCACCAGCGGCCGGGGGCTGGTCCTGATGTCCGGCGGCATCGACTCCCCGGTGGCCGCCTACCGGATGATGCGGCGCGGCCTGCGCGTGGACTTCCTGCACTTCTCCGGCATCCCGTTCACGACGTCGGAGTCCATCTACAAGGCGTACGCCCTGGTGCGTGCCCTGGACAAGTTCCAGGGCAGGTCCCGCCTCTGGGTCGTCCCCTTCGGCAAGGCCCAGCAGTCGATCAAGGCCTCCGGCCAGGAACGCCTTGCGATCATCGCGCAGCGCCGCCTCATGCTCAAGACCGCCGAGGAGGTGGCCCGCCGGCTCCGCGCCGGGGCGCTGATCACCGGTGACTCTCTCGGCCAGGTCTCCTCCCAGACCCTGCAGAACATCACCGCCCAGGACGACGCCGTCCACCTGCCGATCCTGCGCCCGCTCATCGGTCTCGACAAGACCGAGATCATGGCCGAGGCCCGCCGCATCGGCACCCTGGAGATCTCCGAGCTCCCCGACGAGGACTGCTGCACCCTCCTGGCCCCCCGCCGTGTCGAGACCGCCGCCAAGATCGCGGACCTGAAGCAGATCGAGAAGCGGCTCGACGCCGAGGAGCTCGCCGTCCAGCTCGCCGGGTCGCTCCAGGAGTACAAGCTGGAGGGCTGAGCCGCCCCGGCGCGGGTCACCCGTGCGACACGGCCGGCAGCTTGTGGTGCCGGCCGTACCGGGAGACGCGGACGCTCGTGGCGTGGGTGAACACAGGGCCTGATCCCGTGACGCTCAGGCGGACGCCAGCGCCTCGCCCGCCGGAACCTTGCCCACCAACGGCGGGAACTCGCGCACCACGCGGGCCAGCTCGGGCAGGTCCCCGTCGACCAGTGCCTGGGGGCCGTCGCAGAGGGCCTGCTCGGGACGCGGGTGGACATCGATGATCACACCGTCGGCGCCGACCGCGATGGCGGCGCGGGTGAGCGGCAGGACCAGGTCCCGCCGGCCGCCGGAGTGCGACGGGTCGATGATGACCGGCAGGTGCGACAGGCGCTGGACGACCGGGACCGCGGAGACGTCCAGGGTGTTGCGGGTCGCGGTCTCGAAGGTGCGGATGCCGCGCTCGCACAGCACGATGTCGAGGTTGCCGCGCTGGGCGATGTACTCGGCGGCCATCAGCCACTCCTCGATGGTGGCGTTCATGCCGCGCTTGAGCATGACCGGTTTGCCGATCCGGCCGACCGCCTGCAGCAGCGCGAAGTTCTGTGCGTTACGGGTGCCGACCTGCAGCATGTCGGCGTAGGAGGCGACCAGTTCGACGTCGTGGGCGTCCACGACCTCGGTGACGACGGGCAGCCCGGTCTGCTCACGCACGTCGGCGAGGATGCGCAGGCCCGCCTCGCCCAGGCCCTGGAAGGCGTAGGGGGAGGTGCGGGGCTTGTAGGCGCCGCCGCGCAGCAGGGTCGCCCCGGCGGCCTTGGCCATCTCCGCCGCGTCCAGGGTCTGCTGCGGGGTCTCCACCGCACACGGGCCGGCGATCAGCGTGACCGTGCCGGGGCCGATCGGCACGCCGCCGACCCGGACCGTGGACCGCTCGGGATGGTTGTCCCTGCTCACCAGCTTGTACGGGGCGGTCACCCGCATCACGTCGGCCACCCCGCGCATGCCACGAAGGTCGAGCGTGCCGAACTGGGCGATGTCGCCCACCAGCCCGATGATCGTACGGCTCACGCCCCGGCTGACGAACGCCTCGCCGCCCGCCCCGCCGATGGTCTCAACGATCGCCTCGATGTCCGCCGGTACGGCGTCGGGGCCCATGACGATGACCATGTCTCTCCTTCGATGAAAAGGTCCGCCAACGCAGAAGGCCCCGGGTCCGATATCGGACCCGGGGCCTTCGCGTTCGCCTGGCTGTCAGCGCAGCATCTGGTGGCGAACGGTCCGACCCACGGGTCCGTCGCCATACCAAAACCAGAACACGGTACGCATTGCGGGAAATGGTACCGCACCGCTGGAGCACATCCGCGATCCGGGGCCGTGACCTGGCCTTCGGCAGGAGGAAAAAGCGTTATCCGGTGGCCGCCGGGGAGGCTCGGGAGACGCGGTGGCAGGATTACCCCGTGCCGTCGGGGAAAAGGATCACTGCTGCGAGCGGGAAACGGCGAGGGGAGTGATGGTGGAGCAGTCCGAACCTCCGCAGGAGGAGACTCGCCTGCCTCCGGGCCAGTACGTCCCCCGGGGACGTCCTGTGATCCACTACGGCCGGGTGCCCACATTCCGCCCGGCGACGTGGGAGTTCCGTGTCATGGGCGCGACCGCCTCGGGCGAGCAGTACAGGTTCACCTGGCCCGAGTTCTCCGAGCTGCCACGCACCACGGTCCTGGCGGACTTCCACTGCGTCACCAAGTTCTCGATCATGGGAAACGAATGGCGCGGGGTGTCCACGGCGACGCTGATGGAGCTGGCCCCGCCCGCCCCGGGGGTGAAGCACGTGATGGTCTGGGCCGAGTACGGCTACAGCGCCAACATGCGGATGAGCGACTTCGCCCGCCCCCACACGCTGTTCGCCCTCGAACTCGACGAGAAGCCCATCTCCCCGGAGCGCGGGTTCCCGGTCCGGGTGATCGTCCCTCACCTGTACGCGTGGAAGAGTGTCAAATGGGTGCGCGCGGTGGAGTATCTCCTGGAGGACAGGCGCGGTTTCTGGGAGGAGCGCGGGTATCACAACGTCGCCGACCCCTGGCGCGAGCAGCGCTACTCCTACCAGGAGGAACCGGGTGAAGGGCCGCCGTAATCGATTGTCAGGAGGAACCGGGCGAAGGGCCGCTGCGATCGGAGTTCTCCCCTGATCCGCCGGAGCGGTTGACTACGGTTTCCCGCATGTGGTCGACCAGCGGCTGGGTGCTGCTCTGCGCCGTCAGCACTCTCCTGGGGTTCGTCCTGTCCCGCCGGCGGCCACCGCCCCCCCGCCATCCGCCCGTCCCGCCGGACGAGACCACTTTCGCCACCCTGCACACCGCCGCGCTGGCGGCTCCGTCGCTGCGTGCCGGACTGACGCGCGACTCGGCCCGTGACGCGATCCGCCACCTGCGCGCGCTGCTGGGCACCAGTGCCGTCGCGGTGACCGACATCGACGGCGTGCTCGCCTGGGACGGCGCGGCGGACTGCCACCGCGAGCACGCGTCCGAGCACGCCCGCACGGTGTTCTCGTCGAGCCGTCCGTACGTGGTGGCCGGTGACGCGCTCGGCTGCGGCACGCCCGGCTGCGTGATCCGGGGGGCGGCGGTGGTGCCGCTCACCGTGGACGGCCGGGTGGTCGGCGCCCTGGCCGCCTATGACGCCGAGGTGAGCGCGGCACTGGTCCGGACCGCCACCGAGGTCGCCCGGTGGGTCTCCGGCCAGCTCGAGCTCGCCGACCTCGACTCCTCCCGCAGACGTGCGACGGAGGCCGAGGCTCGGGCGCTGCGCGCGCAGATCTCCCCGCACTTCGTCTACAACTCCCTGACCACCATCGCCTCCTTCGTCCGTACCGACCCGGAGCGGGCCCGCGAACTGCTGATGGACTTCGCCGACTTCACCAGGCACGCGCTGCGCAGGGGAGGGGACTTCACCACCCTGGCCGACGAGCTGCGCTGCGTGGACCGCTACCTGCTGCTGGAACGGGCCAGGTTCGGCGAACGGCTCCGCTTCACCGTCCAGGTCGCGCCGGAGGCGCTGCCGGTGCTCGTGCCGTTCCTGTGCCTGCAGCCGCTCGTCGAGAACGCCATCAAGCACGGCATAGCGGCCACCGGTGGCTCCGGTGAGGTGCGGGTGGTGGTCAGGGACACCGGCTCCGAGGCCCACATCAGCGTCGAGGACGACGGGCTCGGCATGGACCCGGCGCGGGCCAGACGGCTGCTCGACGACGATCCCCGCCACGGCGCGGGCGAGGGCGGGATCGGCCTGGCGAACGTGGACGTGCGGCTCCGTCACATCTACGGTGAGGGCTACGGTCTCGTCGTGGAGACCGCTCTCGGCGCGGGGACCAAAATACGGCTACGCGTGCCCAAGCTTCCCTCCGGTAATAGCTATTAGTAGTCATACTTTTACTTAAAGTTGAAATTTCTATTGCGCTGAACGCGGTTCGGGGGCAGCGTGGGGCCATGCTGCGAGTCCTGGCCGTCGACGACGAGGTCCCTGCGCTGGAGGAGCTTGCCCACCTGCTCCGCCACGACCCTCGCATCGAGCACGTTTCCACTGCCCCCGGAGGAATCACCGCGCTTCAGGACATGGTTCAGATGATCGGCGCCGGAGAACGGCTCGACGGTGTCTTCCTCGACATCCGGATGCCCGGTCTCGGTGGCCTCGACCTGGCCCGCCTCATCGGTGCCTTCCCCAACCCGCCACGGCTGGTCTTCGTCACCGCCCACGAGGACTGCGCCATTCAGGCCTTCGACCTGGAGGCGGTCGACTATCTGCTCAAGCCGGTCCGGGCCGATCGCCTGGCGGAGGCCGTACGGCGCCTGGAGTCCATGACGCCGGCGGCGAGCGGGCCGGTCCCGGAGGACGTCATCCCGGTCGAGCTCGGCGGGCGGACCCGGTTCGTCCCCCAGCAGGCAGTCCGGTTCGCCGAGGCGCAGGGCGACTACGTGCGGCTGCACACCGCCGACGGCACCTTCCTGGTGCGGATGTCACTGGCCGCCCTGGAGCGGCGCTGGGCCGGATCGGGATTCATCCGCGTGCACCGCAGCACGCTGGTCTCGATCCGGCATGTGAGCGAGCTGCGCTTCGACGGCGGCAGGGTGACGCTGCAGGTCGGCTCGGAGACGCTGCCGGTCAGCCGCCGCCACACCCCGCAGGTCCGGGCCCAGCTCATCCGTGACCGTCAGCTCCAGGGCCGGCCGCTGTCCTCCGGTGCGATCAGGTAGGGCGACCGCTCGTCGCTCCCGTCCGGCCGCTCGTCGCACCGTCTCGCTCCGTACGTCGACGGCTACACACCGTTAATCGCGCTGACCGGAAAGCATCGGTCGCCCGTCTGGGCGTCCCTCTAGTCTTCCCCTCATTGGAGAGCCGAAACCGCCGCATCAGGGGGACAGAGCCGAAAGGCTCGAACAAGATCTGGTGCGCGGAATCCCGGATGGCCGCCAACGGCAGGTCATCCGGTTGCCGGCCCCTGCTTTTGGGGGGAGGGGCCGGCGGTCTCCGGTGAGACGGGACGCCCGCGTCAGCCACTGGCCGGACCGTGATCTGGCCAGCGGGGGCGGCCGGATCACGCAAACGGGCGTCCCGTCCCACCCCGTCGACGGCGAGGCGGACCGGTGTCAGCGGGCGCGGAGTTTCTTCAGCAGCTCGATGTCCTCGCGGTGCTTGTCCACGCCGCCCGGGGTCTCGATGCAGAGCGGCACTCCGGCGGCGGCCGGGTGACGTATCAGCTCCGCGAAGGGCTCGACGCCGATGTGTCCGGAGCCGATGTTCTCGTGCCGGTCCTTCTTGGAGCCGCAGACGTCCTTGGAGTCGTTGGCGTGGATCAGCTTGAGACGGCCCGGGGCGACCGCGTGCAGGGCGTCGAAGGTCTCGCGGACGCCTTCGGTGGCCGACAGGTCGTGGCCGGCGGCGAAGGCGTGGCAGGTGTCCAGGCAGACGCCGGCCTTCGGGTGCCAGTCGAGGGCCGCCAGATAGGGCTCCAGGTCCTGGACGGTCGCGCAGAGCATCGCGCCCTGTCCCGCCATCGGCTCCAGCAGCAGGTCCGGGCCGTCGTCGGGGATCTCCTCCAGGAGGGGGAGCAGGTGCTCACGCAGCTGACGCATGGCGTCGTCGCGGTGCTGGCTCACCGCCGATCCCGTGTGGACCACCAGCCCGGCGGCGCCGATCGCATAGGAGCGCTGCAGGCCGTGCCGCACGGTGGCCACCGACTTCTCCAGCGTGTCGGCGCTGGGGGAGCCCATGTTGATGAGGTAGGGCGCGTGCACGAAGGAGAGCACGCCCGACTCGCGCAGTTTGACGTCCTGGACGGGGTTGCCCACGGCGAGCGCCCAGCCGCGGGGGTTGGTGACGAACACCTGGATCACCTCGGCGCCGATGTCCGAGGCGTACTGCAGGCCGCCCTTTGCCAGGCCGCCGGTGACGGACACCTGTCCGCCGATGAGGGAGAGAGAAGTCATGGTGCCGCCATTTTAGGCGCTGCGGCCGACAGCCCACCGGCGGTCGCGGTCACGGTGCGTCCGGCGTCGACGGGGGCTCGTCCCCGGGGGCCCTCGTCGTCCGGGGCGTCGTCCGGGGATGAGTGCGGTGGGTCGTTGCCACCGCACTCACCGTCCCTCAGGTGCAGGCCCGGTAGTTCACCCGGCAGATGCACAGCGACCCGCCGCTGGTGTAGAAGTCGCAGCAGTCGAAGCGGGACAGGCTGCTTCCCAGATAGGCGCAGGTCGTCCAGCAGTGGTTGCCGCCACAGGTGTAGGCGTTGCTGCAGCCGCTGGAGCAGCATTTCGTGGCGTTGCAGCAGCCGCAGGTCGGCGCACCGTAGCAGCCGGCCGGCGCCGCCTCCGCCCGTCCGGGGAACCACGCGTTGGTGGCCACGCCCACGAGCGTCGCCCCGGCGACGGCGAGGAACTTGTTCCTCGACAGCCGCGTCTTCTTAACCTGCTCGACGATCATGCTTGGATCTCCTCCGATACGGCCAGTCTCTGTTCCCACAACACCTCGAGGGCGGCGGCGCTGTTGGCGTCGCTGCCCTGCCCGACGGCGACCATGAACCCATCACGCTGCAGGATGGCGCTCGGCCACATCGCCATGGGCAGTTCCCTGTCCACGGCCTCGGCCCGTTCTCCTTCGATGACCGTGACGTGCGGCGGGAGCATCGCGACCAGTTCGGCGTTGGAGTCGCCGACGACGCACGCCACCATCTGGCGGCCCGCGAACCTGTCCAGGTCGGCCGCCAGGCCGAGACAGGTTCCGCAGGTGCTCGACATGAAGACCACCAACGCGTCCTGCGTCGCGTCGGGGATCAGCTGGATGAGGAGGTCCGGTAGTTTCCTGCCGATGATCAACTGGCTGGAGGGATCGATGCCGCGCCCGGTGAGGCGTAGCCGGAGCTCCGCGATCCCCCGCAGGCAGGCCAGGAAGGCCACCGTGAGGACGACGCATGCCGCCACCACCACGACGGCGAGAACCCGGTCCATCAAGCCCGCCTGGTCCGTCGCATGAAGTGGACGGTCAGGGTGCCGTCCACGCGGTTGTCGAAGCACTCCAGGGTGACGAAGTCGCCGGCCTTCAGCGGATCGGCCAGCGGCTTGGCCGACGGCTCCGGCGCGAGCTCCTCGTAGTGCAGCGTCCGCGGGTCGAGCCGGCACGTCTGACCCGCGACCGTGATGCGGTCGGGGGCGACGTCCGTGATGCGGCCGGTGACGTTGCGGTGCAGGGTGACGGCGACCCGTGCACCCGGTGTCGGTTCGTCGAGCACGACGAGGTCGCCCGGCCTGAGCGCCCAGCCGTACGGCAACTCCTCGGCCTGCGCGGCGACGGGCTCGGCGGCCGTGAGGCTCGCCGACTGCCCGTAGCCGCGGACGGTGACGTCCCGGCCCGAGCCGGCGACCAGGACGGCGACCGGGGCATCGGACGGCGGTAGCGGCGATTCGCCGGCCCTGTTCCGGAATGCTCCGGAGAACAGGCCACGTCTGGTCGTTTCCTCCTCCATGACTGCTTCCTCTCTGTTGGTGACAACAACGGTCTGGTGGGTTACAGCAACGGGACGAGAACGGAGCACAGGGCGCCGAGCGCGGCGACGGCCAGCAGGTCGGTGGCGGGGCGGACCCGCGTGATCCCGCCGCCGATCCAGATGTCCGCCGCGGCGAGCAGCACGGAGACGCCGACCCTGCTCACCGCGAAGACGGCGTAGCCGATCGCCCCCAGGACCGGGTCGGCCACGACGAAGGCGGTCAGCGGGACGAGGTAGAAGAGCCAGAAACCGATGCGCGTGGTGAACCCGAGACCGAGTGCGAGACCGTTGTACGCGGCGGTACGCCAGTCCTGGTAAAGCAGCCAGCCGGGAGCCGTCTCGCGGTCCAGCTGCCACGGGACCGGCCGGACGACCACGCCCACGGCGACGGCCGACACGGCGACCACGGCCAGCAGCGCCCGCATCGCGGGCTGCAGAGCCGAGCCGAGGAGGCCGAGGAGAGACCCGGTGAGCGCCGCTCCGGCGATCGCGGAGAGCAGGAGTACGGCACCGGCCACCACCGGGGAACCGAAGCACCCGGACACGCGGGCGCGCGTGATCATGACGATCACGTTCGGGCCTCAAGGGAGGGTCTGCTGGGCGATGCCCACGATCAGCGCCGCCGTGGCGAGCAGCGCCCACGGTTCCAGGCCGACCAGCCGGCCGGCGAGCGCGCCGAGGCCGGCCAGGGGTATCGCCACCGCCGGTCTGATCCACGAGCCCGTCGCAACACCGCCCATCGGCGTCTCCCTCAGCCGTCCGTCGTGGAGGCGACCGCGCCGTGGGCGGCTCGCCGGAGATGCTCGAGGTCGCCCGGGTGACGCAGGACGCCCTTACCCACCACCAGGCCCTCGGACAGCGCCACGCCGAAGGGGCCGGAGCGGACCTTGTACCGCTCCCTGACGGTGGTCGCCTCGTCCCCCACCAGCGCCCGCGCGTCGCCGGGCAGGAGCTCCCTGACACCGGCGCCCGAGCCCGCCAGGGTGCCGTCGCTGATCACGCAGGCGAACTCGCGGGGATCGGCGGACCCCGCCACCTCCGCCGCCATCTCGTGGCAGGGCGCGCAGTCGCCGAAGAAGAACAGGACCACGTCGTCGGGCCGCAGGCCGGGGAATCGCGGGGCGAGCGCGCCGATGGCGAGGCCGTCCGCGGGCGCGGCTCCGCTCGCCGCCACGCGGTCCTGAAGGATCGACAGCTCACGCCGTACGACCAGTAGCCCGACGCTGAGGAGGAGCATCCAGGCGAGCGATGCGATGATCAATCCAGTGTAGTCCATGTCATCGCCCCTGACCGTCAAGCTGGATGCTGAACGGCTTCACTACAGCGAGTGTGGATATCAGTAAATATCCGCAGGTCACTACTGTTCCTATTAGGAGTCCTGAAATGCGCTGGTCCATTGTGGGCACCGCGGGTGCGACCGCGACGGACAGCGCGACGCCGATCAGGACGAGGTTCCTGACCACGGTGACCCACGACGTCCTCTCGCCCGTCCCGAAGCAGGCGCACTCCACGTTCTGGCCCACCGCGAGTGATCGCACGATCACCGCGGTGAAGGCGACCAGGAGCAGGAGGGCGGCGGCCGAGGCCGGGAGCAGGGCCGGGCTCAGCGCGACGGCGAGGCCGACCGCGACTTCGACGGCCCCGAGCAGTCGGCCCAGGGCGGGTCTCACCCGGCTGGCGACCCCGAAACGGACGAGGGTGATCGCGAGCTCGAACGGTCTTTTGATCTTGGGGATACCACTGGCGACGAATAGGGCCGCGAGAAGTCCGCAGCCCATACCGACTAAATCGGCTAAGCCCATGGACGTGATCATAAATGTGCGGGATATTTTGATCAATGGTTAGATCAAGAGTTTTGCCGCTGTTAATGGTATTTGTCATGATTTTGAGTCAAGTTGCCTGTTCAGCGGATCAGCCGGTCGTGAAACAGGCGCCGAGCGTGCTCGCCTGGACGAGTCCCGTCTCCCCGCCGGCCACCCCGAAGGACGGCGTGCCGTGCGTCGACGTCGACAGGGCCGGTGAGAAGGGAGCCTCGGCGGGCGGCGTGCGTGCCGGCCCCTTCGGCCGGACGCTCCGGCAGCAGCACGGCGGCGTGGCCAAGCTGTGGGTCGCCCAGGACCCCCACAAGGGGTCGGCGGACGCGCTGATCAAGGTCGACCACGTGGAGTCGGGCACGATCGCCTACTACGTCCGCGACGCCGCGGCGACCTCCACCCCCCTCAACGACGACGGCACGCCCTCCCGCGACTCGATCTACCCCGGCTCCGTCCTGCTCCCCGCCGACGGGCACGTCCGCATCACGGTCACCATCGGGCGCGCCTCCGGATGCTTCGCGGCGACGCTGTAGGCGAGCGTGACAGGTCCTTCCCGCGGCGCCGAGCGCGTCCCGCCGGCCGCGCGGAGGCCCGCTCCGGCAGACGCCATCGCGCGATCGCGCCCATGCCCGGGCGGTCACGGCCCTCTCCGTCGAACGGAACCGCCCCGCTTTGGAGCATGACACGAAAACGCGGGGCGAACCTTTAGCCCACTTGGGAGTTCTCGCTGCTGGACCCGGTGTGGTGGCGGTGTGTGTACTGCTCCCATGCCGAAAGTGAATTCCGCGGCACGGGTGCCCGGTCTGGCCGGCTTCAACGCGCTCAGCGCGGCCGAGGCCGAGGACGGGTTGCTGGCGTGCTGCGCGTCCCGGGCCTTCGCCCACGAGGTGGCCGCGCGGCGCCCCTACCGGGACCTCGCCGGACTGGCCGAGGCCGCAGAGGCGGCCGTCCGCGGCCTGACCTGGCCGGACGTCCAGGAGGCGCTGGCCGCGCACCCCAGAATAGGCGAGCCGCCCCGCGACGGCGGCCGGGCCGCACCCGCATCCGTGGCGAGAACAGCCGAGCCGCCCCGCTATGGCGGAGCCGCGGAGGCAGGGGGGCGGGAGGCGTCCTGGTCGCGTCGGGAGCAGTCCGGCGTGGAGGCGGCCGGTCAGGCGGTGCTCGACGGTCTCGCCGAGGGCAACCGTGCCTACGAGGAGCGCTTCGGCCACGTCTACCTGATCTGCGCCACCGGCATGGCGGCCAAGGAGATGCTGGACCGCCTGCGGGAACGGCTCCGCAACGACGAGACCACCGAGCGCGGCGTCGTCCGGACCGAGCTCGCCAGAATCACCCGCCTGCGCGTGGCCAAGCTGCTGGGGGAGGAAGCGTGAGCGAGCCGTACAGGGCCCGGCCGGCGGGAGGGGCCGGATGAGCCTGTCCACGCATGTTCTGGACGCCGCGCTGGGCAGACCCGCGGTGGGCGTCGCCGTACGGCTGGAGAGGGCGGGCACCGTGCTCGCCGAGGGCGTCACCGACGCCGACGGCCGGATCGGCGGATGGACGCCCGGCGCGGGTGCCCACCGGCTGGTCTTCGACACCGGCGGCTACTTCGCCGCCCGGGCGGTGGACGCCTTCTACCCGGAGGTGGCGATCGACTTCACGGTCACGGACCCCGGCGAGCACTACCACGTGCCCCTGTTGCTGAGCCCGTTCGCCTATTCGACGTACCGAGGGAGCTAGGCATGGCCGTCATTCTCGGCCCGAACCGCTACGGCAAGGCGGAGATCCGTCTGGTCCGCGTCGCCAGGGACGCCGGCGTCCACCACATCAAGGACGTCAACGTCGGCTCCGCCCTCTCCGGCGACATGGACGATGTCCACCTGAGCGGCGACAACAGCGCCGTCCTGCCGACGGACACGCAGAAGAACACGACCTATGTCTTCGCCAGGAAGTACGGGGTGGACCAGATCGAGGACTTCGCGCTCCTGCTGGCCCGCCACTACGTGGACTCCCAGCCCGCCGTGCACCACGCCCGGGTGGAGATCGAGGAGTATTTCTGGGACCGCGTCCCCCTCCCCGGGCCGCGCGCCGAGCGGCACTCCTTCGTCCGCTCGGGCAGGGAGGTGCGCACCTGCGTCGTCCATCACGACCGGGACGGGACCACCACCGTGGTCTCCGGGCTGAAGGACCTGGTGGTGCTCAACTCGACCGGCTCGGAGTTCTCCGGCTTCGCCGTGGACGAGTACACCACGCTCCAGCCGACCACCGACCGCGTGCTGGCCACCGAGGTGTCGGCCCGATGGCGCCATGCCTCCGGGGCCTCTCCGGCCGACGGGTCACACGGGTTCGGCGAGTCGTACAGTGAGGTACGGCGATGCCTGCTGGAGGCGTTCGCCGGCACGCACAGCCTGTCGTTGCAGCAGACCCTCTACGCGATGGGCAGGCGGGTGCTGGAGACGCGCGACGAGATCTGTGAGGTGCGCCTGGCGATGCCGAACAAGCACCACTTCCCGGTGGACCTGACCCCGTTCGGGCTGGACAACCCGGGCGAGGTGTTCTACGCCGCCGACCGTCCCTACGGGCTGATCGAAGGCGCCGTGCTCGACGACGACGCCCCCGCCGCCCACTCCGCCTGGGAGTGATGACCATGGAGTTCCTGAGGCCCGCCACATGGGCGGAGGCACTGGAGGCCAAGGCCGCCCTCCCGGAGGCCGCGCCCATCCAGGGCGGCACCGACATGATGGTGGAGCTCAACTTCGACGTCCACCGGCCCGCCGCGCTGCTCGACCTGAACCGCGTCGCCGAGCTCACCCGATGGACCGCCGAGGACGACGGGCGGCTCCGGGTCGGCGCGGGCGTGCCGTACGCGCGGCTGATCACCGAGCTCGGTGACCGGCTGCCGGGCCTGGCCCAGGCGGCGCGCACGGTCGGCTCGCCGCAGATCCGCAACCGCGGCACCGTCGGAGGCAACCTCGGCGCGGCCTCGCCCGCCGGTGACAGCCACCCGCCGCTGCTGGCCGGGGACGCGGTCATCGAGGTCGAGTCCGCCGCCCGCGGCGTGCGGATGATCCCCGCCGCCGAGTTCTACCTCGGGGTCAAGCGGAGCGCGCTCCGTCCCGACGAGCTGATCAGGGCGTTCTGGATGAGCCCGGCGAGCGGCCCCCAGTACTTCTCCAAGGTGGGCACCCGCAACGCCATGGTCATCGCGGTCTGCTCGTTCGCGATCGCGCTCCACCCCGACGATCGGCGGGTGGGCACCGGCATCGGCTCGGCCGCTCCCACCCCCCGCAGGGCCGTCGCCGCCGAGGAGTTCCTCGCCGCCGAACTCGACTGGGACGCCCGGCTCGATCCCGGCGTGCTCGGGCGTTTCGGCGAGCTGGTGTCGGAGGCGGCCTCGCCGATCGACGACGTGCGCGGCACCGCCGGCTACCGCAGGCACGCCGTCGGTGTGATGGCGCGCCGCACCCTGACCTGGGCGTGGAACGAGTTCCGGTCCGGACAGCACGGAAGGAGGGCGGGCTGATGCGTGTCACCTTCACCGTCAACGGCCGCCAGGAGACGGCCGACGACGTCTGGGAGGGCGAGAGCCTGCTGTACGTCCTGCGCGAGCGGGTGGGCCTGCCCGGTTCCAAGAACGCCTGCGAGCAGGGCGAGTGCGGCTCGTGCACCGTCTACCTCGACGGTCTCCCCGTCTGCGCCTGCCTGGTGGCGGCCGGCCAGGCGGAGGGGCGTGAGGTCCGCACGGTCGAGGGGCTCGCCGAGGGCGACCGGCTGGACCCGGTCCAGGAGGCCTTCGTCGAGTGCGGCGCCGTCCAGTGCGGCTTCTGCACCCCCGGCCTCGTCGTCCAGGCTCACGACCTGATCGAACGGATCGCACGGCCCTCCGACGCCGAGATCCGCGAGGCCCTGGCGGGCAACCTCTGCCGGTGCACCGGCTACGAGAAGATCATTGACGCGGTACGGCTCGCCGCGGCCCGCAGGGAGGAGACCCGGTGAGCACGGTCCTGATCGAGAACGTCCACATCGCCCCGGTGGTGGGCCCGGAGATCGGCTCCGGCCACATCCACGTCGAGGGCGACCGGATCGCGGCGCTCGGTCCCGGCCCCGCCCCGGCCGTCCCGGACGCCGTCAGGATCGACGGCACCGGCTGCCTGGCCACCCCCGGCCTGGTGAACACCCATCACCACCTCTATCAGTGGGCCTCCCAGGGACTGGCCCAGGACGCCACTCTCTTCGAATGGCTGGTGGCGCTCTACGAGGTGTGGGCGGCGATGGACGCCGAGGTCGTCAGGGGTGCGGCCGGCGCGGGACTGGGCTACCTGGCCCTGTCCGGCTGCACCACCTCCTCGGACCACCACTACATCTTCCCCTCCGGCCGCGGCGACCTGTTCGCCGCGGAGATCGAGGCGGCCCGGGAGCTGGGCATCCGTTTCCACCCGGCCCGGGGGTCGATGGACCGCGGAAAATCCCAGGGCGGCCTGCCTCCGGACGTCGTGGTCGAAGGGCTCGACGAGATCCTCACCGCCACGGCCGAGGCCGTCGACACCTACCACGACCCGTCCTTCTCCTCGAAGCTGCGCGTCGCGGTCGCCCCGTGCTCGCCGTTCTCGGTCAGCGCCGATCTGATGACCGAGGCCGCCGCGCTGGCCAGGTCCAAGGGGGTGCGCCTGCACACCCATCTCGCCGAGACCCTCGACGAGGAGGAGCACTGCCTGGCCCAGGTCGGCCTGCGCCCGGTCGACTACATGGAGAGGCTCGGCTGGCTGGGCCCGGACGTGTGGTTCGCCCACGCGGTCCACCTGAGCGACGCCGACATCGACACGTTCGCCCAGACCGGCACCGGTTCCGCGCACTGCCCGAGCTCCAACGGCCGTCTCGGCGCCGGCATCGCCCGGGTGTCGGAGATGCTGCGGCGCGGCGCCGTCGTCGGCCTCGGGGTGGACGGCAGCGCCTCCGCCGAGCTGACCTCCCTGTCCGGTGAGATGCGCCAGGCCCTGCTGTTGCAGCGGGCCAGGTACGGGCCCACCGCGCTCACCGCCCGGCAGGCCTTGGAGATCGCCACCCTCGGCGGGGCGAGGAACCTGGGCCGCCAGGAGGAGATCGGCTCCCTGGAGGCCGGAAAGCTCGCCGACATCGCCCTGTGGCGGACCGACGGCGCCTTCGCCTCGGCCGTCACCGACCCGGTCTGCACCCTGGTCTTCGGCAGCCGTCAGCCGCCGCTCGCCCGGCTCCTGGTGGGCGGCGAGACGGTCGTCGAGGACGACGAGCTGCGCACGGTCGCCCAGGACGCGCTGGGCCGCGCGGGCGGCGAGGCCCACCGCCGCCTCATGCGGCTCGCCGAGGAGCGGGGCTTCACCGCCCGCAGGGAGGTCGGCTCCTGAGCGGGCTCCGGGAGCGCGGGCTGGAGGCTCACCGGCCGCGGCGAGTGCCCGGTGCGGAGGAGCGGGCGGGTTGGGGCCCGTCATCGGGCGGATGTGATGATGGTCGTCCACCTCACCGGATTCCGGGAGGCGCCTCCCCCGTTCACTCCGGGCCAGGGCGCGTGCCCGCCGATTCTCCACTAGGGAGCAGGGTTGTCTGAGTCTTCGGGACATGTCCTCATCGCCCCGGACAAGTTCAAGGGGTCGCTGACCGGGGCGGAGGTCGCCGCCCGCGTGGCGGCGGGTCTGGGGCCGGATGTCGTCACGGTCACGCTGCCGGTGGCCGACGGCGGCGACGGCACCGTGGACGCCGTCGTGGCCTGCGGGTTCACCCGCGTCGAGGTGGAGGTCACCGGTCCCACCGGGCAGCCGGTCCGCGCCGCCTACGCCTGGCGCGAGCCCGCCGGCCCGCACTCCGCCGAGGTGCCGACGGCCGTCGTCGAGCTCGCCGAGGCCTCCGGCCTGCGCCGTCTGCCCGGTGGGCTTCAGGCGCTGACCGCGACCAGCTACGGCACCGGCGAACTGATCGCCCACGCCGTACGGCGCGGTGCCCGGCGGATCGTGCTCGGGCTCGGCGGCAGTGCCTGCACCGACGGCGGCACCGGCATGATGCGGGCGTTGGGCGTGCGGTTCCTCGACGCCGACGGGCAGGAGCTGCCACCGGGCGGAGCCGCCCTGCGCAACCTAGAAAAAATCGATAAATCTGGCCTTATCGCGATAGGCGATGTCGAGTACGTCGTGGCCAGTGACGTCGACAACCCGCTGCTGGGCCCGCACGGCGCCGCCGCCGTGTACGGCCCGCAGAAGGGCGCGAGCCCGGAGGAGGTGAAGCTCCTCGAAGGAGCCCTCACCCGGCTCGCCGCCGTCGCCGCGCACACCCACGGCCTGGCCGGCGCCATCGAGCACGACGGGATCGTCCGCCCCATGGGCGTGGCCGCCCAGCCGGGCGCGGGCGCCGCCGGGGGAGTGGGCTTCGCCGCCCTGGCCTTCCTGTCCGCCGACATCCGCCCCGGTATCGAGTATCTGCTGGACCTGCTCGGCTTCCACGACCGGCTCGACGGCGCCCGTCTCGTCATCACCGGCGAGGGCTCGCTGGACGAGCAGACCCTGCGCGGCAAGGCCCCCGCCGGGGTGGCGACCGCCGCCGCCAAGGCGGGGGTCCCCGTCGTCGCGGTCTGCGGCCGCCGCGCCCTCGGCGATGACGAGCTGAACGCGGCGGGCATCACGGCCGCCTACGCGCTCACCGACATCGAGCCCGACCCGGCCGTGTGCATGTCCGAGGCGGGACCGCTGCTGGAGCGGCTCACCCGCGAGTTCGTGCGCGGGCATCTGTGACGGAGGCCCGGCCGGTCCCGGATGGGGACGCCCGGCGGGCGGACGAGGAAGGCGGGAGGCACTGAGCATGCGGGCCGAAAACGCGATGGACCTGGTCATCCGGTCGCGCCGGGCCGTACTGCCCGACGGGGAGGGACCGGCGGCGGTGGCCGTGCGGGAGGGCAGGATCGCCGGCCTGCACCCCTACGACGCCGTCCTGGACGCCGCCGGGCAGGTCGACCTCGGCGACACCGCGCTGCTGCCCGGGCTCGTGGACACCCATGTGCACGTCAACGAGCCCGGGCGCACGCACTGGGAGGGCTTCGCCTCCGCCACCCGGGCCGCGGCGGCCGGCGGCGTCACCGCGATCGTCGACATGCCGCTCAACTCGCTGCCGCCGACCGTGAACGTGGGCGCGCTGGCCGAGAAGAAGAGGGCGGCGGCCGGGCAGTGCCTGGTGGACGTGGGCTTCTGGGGCGGCGCGATCCCCGGAAGTCTCAGAGACCTCAGGGACCTGCACGAGGCAGGGGTGCATGGGTTCAAGTGCTTCCTGTCACCCTCCGGAGTGGAGGAGTTCCCGCCGCTCGGCGCGGACGAGCTACGGGCGGTCATGACGGAGATCGCCTCCTTCGGCGGCCTGCTGGTCGTCCACGCCGAGGACCCGGCCCTGCTCGGCGAACCGGCGGGCCCCGGATACCCCGAGTTCCTCGACTCCCGCCCCGGCCAGGCCGAGCGCCGCGCGGTCGAGCGGGTCGTCGCGCTGGCGGAGGAGACCGGCGTGCGGGCGCACATCCTGCACGTGTCGTCCGCGCTCTGCCTGGAGCCCCTGGCCGAGGCCCAACGGCGGGGCGTGAGGATCACCGCCGAGACCTGCCCGCACTACCTGACGCTGACGGCCGAGGAGGTGCCACCCGGCGCGACCCAGTTCAAGTGCTGCCCGCCGATCCGCTCGGCGGCCAATCGCGAGGAGCTCTGGCGGGGGCTCGCCGACGCCGTGCTGAGCTGCGTCGTCTCCGACCACTCACCCTCCACCCCGGACCTGAAGGTGCCCGACTTCGCCGCGGCCTGGGGCGGGATCTCCTCCCTCCAGCTCGGCCTGCCGGCTGTCTGGGCCGAGGCCTCCCAGCGCGGGCACGGCCTCGGCCAGGTGGTCCGGTGGATGTCCGAGAACCCGGCGGCACTGGCCGGGCTGGACGGCAAGGGCGCCATCGCCGTGGACGCCGACGCCGACCTGGTCGCCTTCGACGCCGACGCCGACCACCCCGTGGACGTGGCCGCCCTGCACCACAGGAACCCGGTCACGCCGTACCACGGCAGGACGCTGCGCGGGGTGGTCCGCGCCACCTGGCTGCGCGGCCGGGCCGTGGGCGACGTTCCCGGGGGAGTCTTCCTGCGCCCCGGCCCGGGACCGCGCCTCGACCCGGGACCGGAGGGCGCCACGGCCGGGACGCGCCGTACGGGACCGGAACGGACCACAGAGGAGAGGACCTCCCCGTGAGTGAGTTCACCACACTGCCCGACCTCGCCCTGCGCACCCTCGGCGGATCGGTCATCGCGGCCAGCGACGAGTCCTTCGCCGAACGGGAGAGCCTGATCCGCCCCGGCCGCCCCGGCTTCCAGGCGCACACCTTCGGCGCCAAGGGACAGGTCTACGACGGCTGGGAGACCCGGCGGCGGCGCGAGCCCGGCCACGAGTGGGCACTGGTCAGGCTCGGCCTGCCCGGGGTGATCCGCGGCGTCGTGATCGACACCGCGTGGTTCCGGGGCAACTACCCCCCGCACGCCTCCGTCGAGGCCACCGCGGTCGAGGGGTATCCCACGGCCGCCGAGCTGGAGGCCGCCGACTGGGTGGAGATCGTCCCGAAGAGCGACCTCAAGGGCGACGCCGAGCACTTCTTCGACGTGACCGATGAGCGGCGTCACACCCATGTCCGGCTGAACATGTTCCCCGACGGCGGCATCGCCCGGCTACGCGTGCACGGCGACGTCAGGCCCGACCTGACGCTGTACGACGGCCTCGGACTGGATCTGGCCGCGCTGGCCAACGGCGGGCTGGTCGTCGGCTGCTCCAACGAGTTCTACTCCTCGCCCAACAACGTCATCGCCCCCGGCCTCGCCCGGCACCAGGCCGAGGGCTGGGAGACCGCCCGCCGCCGCGACGACGGCAACGACTGGCTGCTGATCCGCCTGGCGGGTCCGGGCGTCGTCAAGCTCGCCGAGATCGACACGACCAACCTGCTGTTCAACGCCCCGGGCTCGGTCTCGATCACGGGCACCGCGGACGGGGTCACCTGGTCCGGGCTGCTGCCCAGGACCCGTCTGCAGCCCGACACGCCGCACCGCTTCCGCATCGACGACGCCCCCGTGGTCACCCACGTCCGGGTGGACGTCTACCCCGACGGCGGCCTCGCCCGCGTCCGGTTGCACGGCTCCCTCCGTGAGAGCTGACCCCCGTTCCCCCGGGCGGCCGTCCGTCCGGAGACGTTCACGGACCCGCTCACCCGGTGCGCGGCCACGGTCACGGCGCTGACGGCGGCACGTTTCCGGAGTGTCCGGGGATGTCCCCGTCTCCGTGGTGACCGGGACATCCCCGCCGGTAGACGAGGGCCAGCGCGTCGAGGGTCTCGGTGATCCGTTCGCGGAGCTCCCGGGGGGCGAGGACCTCGGCGCCGGCACCGAGCCTGAGGAGTTCGGGAAGGGCCTGTTCGACGGACTCGATCGGGATGGTGACCTGGGTCCAACCCTCGGAATCCGGTTCCCCCGCGCTCCGCCGGGCGGCCTGGACCACGGCCGGCTCCATGAGGTGGGGCATGCGGTCGAGGGCGTCCGGGGAGACACGGAGGGTCGCCTCCCGCCGGTGCCGGCGCGCGTCGAAGTGTTCCAGATAGGTCTGCCAGTAGGCGGTCAGGTCGAACCCCGCCGGCCGTTCGAACGGCTCGGCCAGCACATCGATGTCCAGGATCCGGGAGACCCGGTAGGTGCGGATCCGGTCCGCGTGCCGGGCGACGACGTACCAGTGCCCGGCCTTGAGGACGACGCCGTACGGTTCCACGGTCCGGGTGATCTCGTGAGGCTCCGTCCAGCGCAGATACCGGATCCGCGCCATGCGCTGGTCCCACACCGCTTCCGCGACCGCGGTCAGATGCGGCGTGGAGTCGGCCTCGCGGTACCACGACGGGGCGTCGAGATGGAAACGCTCGGAGATCCGTCCGGCGCGGTCGCGCAACTCCGCCGGCAGGGCGGCCATGAGCTTCAGCTGTGCGGTGGTCACGACGGGGCCCAGGCCCAGGTCGGCGGCTGCCGTGGGGAGCCCGGTGAGGAAGAGCGACTCGGCCTCGTGGGTGGTGAGGCCGGTCAGGCGGGTGCGGTAGCCGTCGAGCAACCGGTAACCGCCCTCGTGCCCGGGCTCGCCGTACAGCGGCACGCCCGCCGAGCCGAGGGACTCCATGTCGCGGTAGACCGTGCGCACGGACACCTCCAACGTGTCCGCCAGTTCCTGGGCCGTCATCCGGCCCCGGGTCTGCAACAGCAGAAGGATGGACACCAGCCGACTCGCCCGCATGGGGGAAGTCTGCCGCAGTCCACTGACAGGGGATGTCAGGGGACTGTCGTTACCGTCCCCGGCATGGACACCATCATCGATTTCGTGAACCGCTACGTCGCCGTGTGGAACGAGCCCGACGCGGACGCTCGCCGTACGGCCATCGCCGAGCTGTGGGCCGAGGACGGGGTCGAGACCATCGAGTCCGCGGAGTATCGCGGGCGCGAGGCCATCGAGACCCGGGTCACCGAGGCGCACGAGGAACTGGTCAGGTCGGGCGGGTTCGTCTTCCGGTCCGCGGACGACGCCGTGGGCCACCACGACGTCATCAGGTTCACCACTCACATGATCCCCGCCACCGGCGGCGACGTCGCATGGACGGGTTCCGTCTTCGTCGTCCTCGGCGACGACGGACTGATCCGGCACGACTACCAGTTCGCCGAGAACGGTGATCCGGGCACCCGCGCCACCGCGGAGGAGTTCCTGCGCCGGCTGGGCGGAGGCGATCCGGACCACATCGCCGAACTGTTCGCGGAGCAGGTCGACTGGCAGCTGAACTGGCCGGACGGAGGTCACCCGGCGGCGCCGTGGATCAGGCCCCGCTCGACCCGGACCGAGGCCGCCGACCACTTCCGTACCCTGAACGCCTTCCACGTCCCGGACAGGCGCGGGGGATCGGCGTCGCGCGTCCTCGTCGACGGGACGGACGCGGTGGTGCTGGGAGACATCCAGCAGACGGTGAAGGCCACCGGAAGGGCGTACACCGCCCTGTGCGCCCTGCGCCTCACGGTCGAGGACGGCCTGATCACGCGCTATCACGTATACGAGGACAGCCTCACGGTCGTGGAGGCGCTCACCGGTAGGGACGCGGACCGGTGAGATGAGGCCGTGCCGAGCCACGGCGTGAGAGAACCGGTCCAGATGAGAGGCCGCCCTTTCACGCCCGGCGGGGTGCCCGGGTGACCCTCCTCAGTGCCAGAGGGTCACCTCGGTGCCCGCCGGGACCTGCTGGCCACCCGGCGGGATCTGGGCCAGGACCGTGGCCCGGCCCGAGCCTCTTTTCACCTTCACACTCACCCCCGCCGCGCGCAGCTCGTCCCGCGCGGCTCTGACGTCCTTGAACAACACGTTGGGGACGACGACGATCTGCTGGTCCTCGTTGACGTTCTGGTCGTTGTTCTCCCAGGGCCAGTGCCACTCGCCGTTGCTGCACTGCGACAGGGTCATCCGGACGACGGCGCCCTTGTCGATCTCCGCGTTGGGCTGGGGGTCCTGGGCGATGACCGTGCAGGGCTGGGCGGCGTCGGTCTGCTCGACGAACTCGGGGGTGAACCCCGCGCCGCGCAACATGGCGTCGGCCTGGTCGCGGGGCATGCCCTTGACGTCGGGCATGACCAGGCCGGCGCTCATCACCAGGGCGACCTTGCTGCCCTCCTTGACCTGGTTGCCCACCGCGGGGCTGGTCTTCATCACCTGGCCGCGCGGCACGGTCTCGCTGGACTGTTTCTTGACGCCGCCGACCACCAGCCCGACCTCCGCGAGCTTCGTCCGCGCGCTGTTCTCGTCCAGGCCGACGACGTTGGGCACGGGGATCCGCTTGGGGCCCGCCGAGGCGATGATGAGCAGCTTGGACTTGCCCTCCACCTCGGTGCCCGCCTCCGGGTCGGTCCGTATCACGTTGCCCTTGGGCACGTCCTCGCTGTTCTCGGCCTTGCCGATCTCGACGGCGAAGCCGGCCTGCCTGGCCTCGCCCTCGGCGATCGTGACGTTCTTGCCGACCAGCTTGGGCACCGTGATGGTCGTGCTCTGGGAGAACAGCCAGCCGGTCACCCCCACCGCGGCGACCATCACCACGGCCAGCGCGATCACGAACCAGTTGGGCCGGAACCTCTCCGGCTTCCGGGCGGCGGGCGCGGCGTGGTCGGTGACGGGGCTGGTGAGCAGGTCGACGCGCGGCTGGATCAGGGTCTGGTTGGCCGGCGGGGGCGCCGAGTCCTGCCCGCGAGGGGGACCGACGGGAACCGACGGCACCGGGCCGCTCTCCCGAGGCAGGGCCCGGTGCGCCTCCACCGCGGCGACCAGCATCGCGGTCGCGTCCGCCGGGCGGTCCGCGGGGTCGCGGGCCGTCGCCTGGGCCACCAGCGTGTCCAGCAGCGGCGAGGTCTCCGGCAGCAGGGCCGAGGGCACGGGCACGGTGTCGTGCACGTGCCGGTAGGCCACCGACATCGGGGTGTCGCCCTCGTACGGCTGGCGGCCGGTGAGCAGCTCGAACAGCATGATCCCGGCCGAGTAGACGTCGCTGCGGACGTCGGCGGCTCCGGAGGTCACCTGCTCGGGCGACATGTAGCCGATGGTGCCGATCATGACACCCGTGCGTGTCTGGTTGGTCGCCTCGATCGCGCGGGCCAGGCCGAAGTCCACCACCTTGATCCGGCCGTCGTCACTGAGCAGCACGTTCTCCGGTTTGACGTCCCGGTGGACCAGTCCGGCCTGGTGCGCGGCGCCCAGCGCGGCGAGCACCGGGATCATGACCTCGAGGGCCTCGCGGGCGGGCAGTCTGCCCCGGGCACGGAGCACGTCGCGCAGGGTGCGTCCCGGCACGTACTCCATCGACAGGTAGACGTTGTCTCCGTCGGTGCCCTGGTCGAAGACGTGCACCACGTTGGGGTGCGAGAGGCTGGCAACCGACTTGGCCTCGCCGATGAACCGCCGCACGAACGCGGGATCCTCGGCGAGGGAACGGTGCATCACCTTCACGGCGACCGTGCGGTCGAGCCGGATGTCCAGAGCCACATAGACGGTCGCCATGCCGCCCCGGGCAATCCGGGACTCAACGCGGTAACGCCCGTCGAGGAGCTTCCCGACGAGGGGGTCCGTAAGCGTCGTGTCCACGCGGCTGAGTTTACGGGCGATTTGATGCCCGCAGGGTCCCCGTGTTCCAAACCGATGCCGAGAAGTTGACTGTTTCCTATGGATTCATCGGAGAGGACGCCTCCGCGTGGCGCCGCCGGGGGATCCGCCCCGCCAGCCGTGCCTGGCGGCCCGCGACGACCGCCGAGCGCATGGCCTGCGCCATCAGCTCCGGCCGGTGCGCCCGGGTGACCGCCGTGGCCAGCAGCACCGCGTCGCACCCCAGCTCCATCGCCAGAGCCGCGTCGCTGGCGGTGCCGATCCCGGCGTCCAGGATCACCGGCACGCCGGCCGCCTCCACGATGAGCTCGATGCTGTGCGGGTTGCGGATGCCCAGCCCGGAGCCGATCGGGGCGCCCAGCGGCATCACCGCCGCACAGCCCGCCTGCTCCAGCCTGCGCGCCAGGGCCGGGTCGTCACCGATGTAGGGCAGCACCGTGAACCCGTCGGCCACCAGCCGCTCGGCCGCGTCGAACGTCTCGATCGGGTCGGGCAGCAGGGTGCGCTCGTCGGAGATGACCTCCAGCTTGACCCAGTCGGTCTCCAGGGCCTCCCTGGCCAGCCGGGCGGTCAGCACGGCCTCCCCGGCCGTGAAGCAGCCGGCGGTGTTCGGCAGGATCTTGATGCCGCGCCGGCGCAGCACGTCGAGGACGGAGCCCCGCGAGGCCGGGTCCAGCCGCCGCATCGCGACCGTGGTCAGCTCGGTGCCCGAGGCGGCGAGCGACTGGTCCAGGATCTCCAGCGAGGGCGCGCCCCCGGTGCCCATGATGAGACGGGAGGAGAACTTCTCCCCGCCGATGATCAGATCGTCGTCCATCTCCGTCACCCTCCCTGCACCGCGGTCAGCACCTCGACCCGGTCGGCCTCCGCCAGCGCCGTCGTGTCCCATGCCCCCCGCGAGACGACCTCGTCGTTCACCGCCACTGCCACGCCGCTCCTGACCTCGGTCAGCGTCCGTACGGCCTGCGTCACGGTGGCCCCGGAGGGCAGTTCGTGCGCGGTGCCGTTGATCGTCACGTTCAATGGTGCTCCTGGAAACGCAGTGGTGAGCAGATCGTCGAGAGTTCCGGGTCCGCCTCGCCGGAACAGAGGTCGGCGGTGAGCGGGGCGAGCAGCACCCCGCCCCGGTGGTGCCCCGTGGCCAGGGACAGGCCGGGCAGCGCGGTCGGGCCGACCAGCGGAAGGTTGTCCGGGGTGCCGGGGCGCAGTCCCGCGATCACGTCGGCGAGCTCCAGCTCCGTCACGCCCGGGACCAGCTCCCGCGCGTCGCGTAACAGCTCCCACAGCCCTCCGGCGGTCACCCGGGTGTCGAATCCCATCTCCTCCTGGGTCGCCCCGACGACCACCTCCCCGTCACCGCGCGGCACCAGGTAGACGTGCGCGCCGTGCACGACGCCCCGCACGCACCGCCGCAGGATCGGCGTCGGGGAGCGCAGCCGCATGATCTGGCCCTTGACAGGCCGCACCGGCGGCAGCACCTCGGGCGGCAGTCCCTCCATCGCCCCCGACCAGGCGCCGGCCGCCAGGACCACCTGGGCGGCTCCGAGGATCTCGCCGGTCGCCAGCCGTACCCCTGTGACCGCCTCAGCGCCCGTCTCCAGCCCTGTCACCCGGGCTCGCACCTGTGTGCCGCCCCTGCGTTCCAGGGCGTCCAGGAGGGCTCTGGTGGCCCTTCTGGGATCCACCCACGCGTCCGCCCCGGCCAGCAGGCCGCCCCGGACGGCCGGGGCGAGCATCGGTTCCAGGCGGCGGCACTCGCGGCCGGTGAGCCGCTCGGCGGGCAGCCCCAGCTTCTCGACGAACGCGGCGAGGTCGTCCAGCACCGCCAGGTCGTCGGCGCCGAAGGCGACGTCCAGCGTGCCGTCGGTACGGTAGTCGAGGTCGTGACCGCTGTCGGCGGTGAGCTCGGCCGCGAACGCCGGCCATCTCTCCAGGGAGGCCAGGCCCAGCCGGAGGAGGGGCTCCTCGGTGTAGGTGGCCTCGCTGACCGGTGCGAGCATGCCCGCCGCCGCGTGTGAGGCCCCCGAGGCCGGCGCGGGATCGACCACCGCCACCTTCAGGCCCCGCCGGGCCGTGCGCCACGCGACCGACAGCCCGACGATGCCCCCGCCGATGACGAGGACGTCGAAGTGGTGTGCCATGCGTGCTCCGCTCCCTTCGCCGGCATGACCCGGATCAGGTTCGTGGCGGTCGAGGGCTCGCTTGCGGTCACGCCCGGATCGCCGTCCGCCCGCCGTCGTGCTCGTCCGCGCCGAAGGCGCGACTTCTCTCGCACGTCACCGGGCCCACCGCGGTCCTCGTCGCTCCGCAGCCCTCCTCTCAGCCCGGTGCGTTCCGGGCTCCCGCGCGTCTTGTCCCTCCCACCTTAGGGGCATCGGACAACACCATCATCGTGTGGGATGTGAGCTAAATACCGTTTTCGTTATCGAACCGCGTTGGTAGGAGATCGCTCCGGCCGCTTAGGCTCGTAGATTGTGAATCATGTCGTGGTGGTTGGCGCCGGCCTGGCCGGCGTGCGGAGCGTCGAGGCATTACGGGCCCACGGGTTCGGCGGCACGATCACTTTGCTCGGTGAGGAGGCGCACCGGCCCTACGACCGTCCGCCGCTCTCGAAGAGCGTCCTGCTGGGTGAGACCGACTCCACGGTCGTCGACTCCGACCTGGACGCGCTGGAGGTCGACTTTCGCGCGAGCGTCGTCGCCAAGGGGCTCCGCGAGGGCGTGGTGGAGACCACGGAGGGCGAGCTGGCCTACGACGGGCTGGTGATCGCCACCGGCTCGCGCCCGATCCGCCTCCGCGGCGACGGCCCGCAGCACGTCCTGCGCACCATCGACGACGCGCTGGAACTGCGTGCCCTGCTCACCGGAGGAGCGAAGGTCGCCGTCATCGGCGCGGGCTGGATCGGCGCCGAGGTCACCACCGCCGCCCGCAAGGCGGGCTGCGAGGTGACAGTCGTCGAGACCGCCGACGTCCCCCTGAGCGCCGCCCTCGGCCCCGTGGGCGCGCACACCGTCGCCTGGTACGGCCAGGCGGGCGTGGACCTGCGCCTGGGCACCGCGGTCGCCTCGGTCGACCAGGGCGGGCTGACCCTGGCCGACGGCTCCCTGGTCGAGGCCGACGTGGTCGTCACCGGCGTCGGCGTACGGCCCGCGGTCGAGTGGCTCGCCGGTTCCGGTCTCGAACTCGACAACGGGGTCGTCACCGACGAGCACCTGCGCACCTCGCTGCCGAACGTCGTCGCCGTGGGCGACTGCGCGGCCTGGTGGTCGCGCCGCTACGGCCGCCGCCTGCGGGTGGAGCACTGGGACACCGCGCTGGGCGCCCCCGACGTGGCCGTGGCCACGCTCCTGGGTGACGAGGCGGTCTACGACCCGGTGCCCTATTTCTGGTCCGAGCAGTTCGGTCACATGGTGCAGTACGCCGGGGACCACGACGGCGGCCGCCTGGTCATGCGCGGGGATCCGGCGACCGACACCAGGTGGGGGGTCTGCTGGGTGACCGGGGACGACAGGCTCACGGCGGTGCTCGCCGTCAACCGTCCCCGCGACCTCGTCCAGGGCCGCCGCCTCATCGAGCGCGGACAGCGTCTCGACGTCGATCGCCTGGCCGACCCTGCGGTAGCGTTGCGCGACTGTACGGCGGCGTAACCTCGCCGCAGGGTGTTTGGCGAAGGGCTCGATGTGGTAGTGGTGGATTCGTGACGCTTTCTGTTGCGCAGATCGACCGGGAAACCGACCAGTTGGTGGGCGAGTGGCTCACCCTGAGCGAGGTGGCCAGGAGGCTCAACCTCAGCGCCGGTCGCGCCAAGCAACTTCTCAAGGACCGCAAGCTCATCGGAGTGCGGCGCGGGGGTGGCGAGCCCCAGGTCCCCGCCGCCTTCATCGCCGCCGACGACGACGTCGTCAAGGGCCTGCCGGGCACGCTTACCGTGCTGCTCGACGCGGGCTACAGCGACGTCGAGTCGCTCCGGTGGCTGTTCACCCCGGACGACACCCTGCCGGGCTCACCGGTGGACGCGATCGTCGCGGGCCGCCATACCGAGGTCAAGCGACGTGCCCAGGCCCTCGGTTTCTGACGCCCGCCTCTACCTGTGCACCGACGGACGCCGTAACCGCGGGGACCTCGCCGACTTTCTCGACGCCGCCCTGGCCGGCGGCGTCGACATCGTGCAGTTGCGCGAGAAGGGTCTGGAGGCGCGCGAGGAGCTCGAGCTCCTCGAGGTCTTCCGCGCGGCCTGTGACCGCCACGGCAGACTCCTGGCGGTCAACGACCGCGCGGACATCGCCTACGCGGCCCGTCCCGACGTGCTCCACCTCGGCCAGGACGACCTGCCGGTGCCGGTCGTGCGCGACATGCTCGGCGACGACATCCTCATCGGGCGTTCCACTCACGCCGACGATGAGGCGTCCGCCGCCGCCGTCGAACCCGGGGTCGACTACTTCTGCTGCGGCCCGATCTGGCCGACGCCCACCAAACCCGGGCGGTCCGCCCCGGGACCCGGCCTGCTCCGGCACGCCGCGTCCCTGGCCACCGACCGGCCCTGGTTCGGCATCGGCGGCATCGACCTCGCCAACCTGGACGAGGTCATGTCGTACGGCGTGCGCAGGGTCGTGGTCGTGCGGGCCATAACCGAGGCCGACGACCCGAAGGCGGCTGCCGAGGAGTTCCAGCGGCGGCTGACCGGCTCGACCTGACCGGCTCCGTGCCGGTGGCGGTGGAGCCGGTCAGGTGCGGCGGGACGTCGCGGCCACGGCCAGCTCGGCCAGGGCCGTGCGGGCCTCCGCGGTGATCGGGGCGTCGTCCAGCGAGCTCAGGGCGTCTTCGAGATACTTCTTGATCATCTCTTCGCACGCGAGGAGCGCCCCGGTCTCCTCGATGATCTGCCGGAGCCGCTCGACCCCGGACACGTCCAGGTCGGGGTCGCCGAGCGTGGCGCGCACGGTCTCCGCCTGGACGGAGGAGGCCGCGGCGAGTGCGCGGGCGATGAGCATCGTCCGCTTGCCCTCCCGCAGGTCGTCACCGGCGGGCTTGCCGGTCTCGGCGGGATCGCCGAACACGCCCAGGATGTCGTCGCGGAGCTGGAAGGCGATGCCCACGCACCGGCCGTACTCCTCGCACAGCCGGTCGATCCACGGGGCGCGCTCCCGCGCCGCCAGCACCAGCCCGAGCCGGAGCGGCTGCTCGACCGAGTATTTGCCGCTCTTGAAGAGGGCGACCCGCAGCGCGCTGTCGAAGCTGTTCTCACCGTGGGCCTGTTCCAGCAGGTCCAGATACTGGCCGCACATCAGCTCGGTGCGCATGTGGTCGTGGACCTCCTGCGCCGCGGCGAGCGAGGCGGGCGGCAGACCGCTGCCCCGCCACATCTCACCGGACCAGATGAGCATCAGGTTGCCCAGCAGGATGGCGGCACTCTCGCCGAACTGCTCGGCGGAGCCGTGCCAGCCCGCCTTCTCGTGCAGCCTCTGGAACCTGCGGTGCGCCGAGGGCATTCCCCGGCGCAGGTCGCTGGCGTCCATGACGTCGTCGTGCACCAGGGCGCTCGCCTGGAGCAGTTCGAGTGACGCGGCGGCCGTGAAGAACGCGGGGTCCTCGCCGCCCCCCGCGCCGCGCCAGCCCCAGTAGCAGAACGCCGGGCGCAGCCGTTTCCCACCCGCCAGGAACTCCTCGGCGGCCGCAATGAGAGGTGCCACCTCGGGAGCGTTGATCCGAGGTCGCTGCCGCTCGACGAATTCCCTGAGCGAACGATCCACTTCGGAGCGGATGATGTCGAGCGCAGCTGCGGAATTGGTCATGCCCTGACATTATCGGGCCTTAGCGACGACTCCTATCTGTAGAGGTGGGCGCTTCGCCGCTAATTGCGGTTATTGGCGGCGGCAGTGTGACCAGTACCCTGGAACCATGGCTCTGGGTCGCCCGTCAGTCCTTCCCGACCGCGTGCCCACCGTCCGCGAGATCCTCGCCGCCGGTGGCCGGTCGTTCTCCTTCGAATTCATGCCTCCGAAGACCGACGAGGGGGAGCGGCAGCTCTGGCGCGCCATCCGGGAACTGGAGGCGCTGCGCCCGTCGTTCGTGTCGGTCACCTACGGCGCCGGCGGCGGCACCCGCGACCGCACGGTCGAGATCGTGGAGCGGCTCGCCCACGAGACCACGCTGACCCCGGTCGCCCACTTCACCGCCGTCAACCACTCCATCCGCGAGCTGCGCCATCTGGTCGGCCGCTTCGCGGACGCGGGCGTGCGCAACATCCTCGCGGTGCGGGGCGACCCGCCCGGCGATCCCATGGGTGAGTGGGTGCGCCACCCCGAAGGCGTCCTCTACGCCGACGATCTGGTCCGGCTGATCCGCCAGGCCGGCGACTTCTGCGTGGGCGTGGCGGCCTTCCCCTACAAGCACCCCAGGTCGGGCTCGGTGGAGGCCGACACCGAGCACTTCGTGCGCAAGTGCCGTGCGGGAGCCGACTACGCGATCACCCAGATGTTCTTCCAGGCGGACGACTACCTGCGGCTGCGCGACCGGGTGGCGGCCAGGGGCTGCGACACCCCGATCATCCCCGGCATCATGCCGGTCACCCAGTTGAGCACGATCGCCCGGTCCGAGCAGCTCTCCGGCGCGCCGTTCCCGGCGGATGTGGCGGCGAGGTTCGAGGCCGTCGCCGACGATCCGGCCGCCGTGCGCCGGCTGGGCATCGAGCACGCCGCGGAGCTCTGCCAGACCCTGCTCGACGAGGGCGTGCCCGGAATCCACTTCATCACCTTCAACCGCTCCAGCGCGACCCGTGAGGTCTTCCAGGCCCTCGACGTCGCCCCGAAGGCCGCTTTCCTGCCCGCGTAGAGCCGACCTGCCGCGCCGCCGTGCACGGCGGCGCGGCGACCGGTCCCCGCCGCTACCCGCGCAGCGGGAGCACCGCCCCGAGGATCGCATAGCGCTCGTAGCCGCCCGGGAAGACGAACTGGGTGAGAAGGTCCACGAAACCGGCACTGCGGTAGAGATGCCGGGCCGCGGTGGGCTGGTCGCGGGTGGACAGTACGGCGGTGCGTTCCGGGCGGCCGGCGCACATGCCCGTGACCAGCGTCCGGCCGATGCCCTTGCCCTGGTAGTCGGGGTGGACGTGGATCTCGGCGAGCTCCAGGGCGTCGCCGAGCCAGCCGCGCGCGCTGCCCTCGCCGTACCGCTCCGCCATGGCCTGGTGGACGACGTCGTGCCACCACTGCCCGGGGACCCCGTGGAAGCCGTAGGCCAGACCCACCGGCATCCCGTCGGGCCGCTCGGCGAACAGGCAGGTGAAGCCCGGGTGGACGGCATGGTTTCCCATGATCGTCTTTCGGCCGGAGAGCTGGTCGGCGGGAGGGGCCATCGCGGCGGTGTAGATCTCCAGGACCGCGTCCAGCCGGGCGGCGAACTCCCCGGGGCCGACCTGTCGCAGTCCGATCACCCCATGCACCCTAGCAGGGCGGACATCGACCTGGCCGGTGAAAGGTACATAAGTGGCGTTTGGTATGTCTCGTTCGACCTTTGGGTGCCTTCATCCCCTTCGGGCCCGAGAGATGCCGGCTCGGGAGGGGGGACGGGCGTGTCCCTCGCCTCTCCGTCCCGGACGCCGGGACCGTGGACGCCGGCCCCCGCGGAGCGGGGGCCGGACGGCGGTCAGCGCTCCACGTCCACCGGGGTGCCGGCGGTGAGGCGGACGAGCTCGGCGAAGGAGGTGGGGAAGACCGTGTGCGGATGGCCCGCGGCAGCCCAGACGACCGGGTGCCTGTCGAGCCAGGTGTCGACCAGCGTCCTGAGCGGGGCGGGGTGGCCGACCGGGGCGACGCCGCCGATGACCTGACCGGTGGTGGCGCGCACGAAGTCGGGGGCGGCCCGCTTGACCTTCGCCGCGCCCACCCGTTCGGCGATCAGATCGGTGTCCACCCGGTGGGCGCCGCTGGTGAGGACGAGAAGCGGGGCTCCGTCGGCGTCGAAGACCAGGCTGTTGGCGATGGCGCCGACCTCGCAGCCAAGCTGCGCTGCGGCGGTCGCGGCGGTCGGCGCGGCCTCCGCGAACACGACGATCTCGCCGGTGACTCCGTGCTCGCCCAGGACGGCGGCGACCTTCTCGACATTGGGATGCAACTTTTCTGGCACGGGGTCACTCTAAACAGGTTGACCATTGATTGCCGCTTCATTACTGATGGCAGATAAGCGTGATCCGTGCGCTATGGTCCCTTGGTCCGAGCATCGGTGATATGAGGGGATGATTTTAGGTGGGGGTTGAACGGCGGCTCGGAGTGGCCGCGCTCATGACGGCGGGGGCCGTGCTTCTCTCTTCTCTCGGCCTTTCCGGGGCCGCGAGCGCCCAGACCGTCACCGCGGCGCCGCCGGCCGTCGCGGTGAAGGCCGCGGGGGCGGCCGCGTTCGCCGCACCCGGCAAAACGCTCAAGATCGGCGCCAAGGGCGCCGCGGTCCAGATGCTGCAGACGCGGTTGAAGGAGCTCGGCTATGTGCCCGGCAAGCTCGACGGCCGGTACGGCGGGGCCACCCAGGCCGCGGTCTGGGCCTTCCAGAAGGTCAACGGCATCACACCGACCAGCACCGTGGCGCGCAGGACGTGGAACGCCCTGGAGGCCCCGAAGGCGCCCAAGGTGCTGGTGCCCAACGGCAAGCCGACCCGGGTCGAGATGAACCTCACCACGCAGGTGATGGTCCTCTACGTCAACGGCCGGGTGAAGCTGATCAGCCACACCTCCTCCGGCAGCGGGATCCCGTACTGCGAGACGGCGAACTGGGGCGGCAAGGTGCAGCGGTTCTGCGGCGACGCCCGTACGCCGACGGGCGACTACAAGACGACCTGGCGCAGGGACGGCTGGCACAAGTCCTATCTCGGCCAGCTCTACAACCCGATCTTCTTCAACGGCGGCATCGCCTTCCACGGCGCGCTGTCGGTGCCGCTGGCTCCCGCCTCGCACGGCTGCGTCCGGCTCCCCATGAACGTGGCGTCGGTGCTCCCCGGCCTGCTGGGCAAGGGCGTCCCGGTGCACGTGAGAGGTAAGTTCGTCCGATAGTCACAGGTGAAGGCCCCGGGAGATCATGATCTCCCGGGGCCTTGCCGTTTCCGGAGGGCCGGGCCTCCGTCCGTCGCCTTACTTGACACTATGAGTGATCGAATTTATGTTCGATGTAATGACGTGAGACTCGCGGATCACGTCCAGGGTGGCCGATCGTGTCCGCCTCGTCGCCACAGGCGATCGGGCCAGGTCGGGGCGGACGGGGAGAGGGGAAGCTCCTCGTCCGGCCACCCGGCGGATTTGTCGGTGGGGTCTGCAAGTGTTGACATCACCGGCGAAAACGCCGGGAGCCGCTTGTGACCTAGGAGGCTGAAGCACATGACCCCTCGGCTCAGCGATTCCGGCGGGCCCCGGTTGTCGCCCACGGCGCGGGCGCACCTGACCGACGCGCGTGACTGCCTGGAGGAGGCGGCCGCCGCCCGGACCCCCGCCACCCGTTACGTCGCCGCCCACCTGGCGGCGCTCAGGGCCGCCGCCGCCATCCTGGCCGCACGGCCGCGCCCCATGGACGGCCGCAGGCGCCGGCTGCGCAGCGCCTGGGAGCTGCTGCCCGAGGCCGAGCCACGGCTCGCCGACTGGGCGCCCTATTTCGAGATGAGCGCGACCAAGCGGGCCTCGGCCGAGGCGGGGATGACCCGCGTGGTGTCGGCGCGGGACGCCGAGGAGCTGATCTCCGAGGCGGAGCGGTTCGTCACCACGGTGGAGAAGCTGCTGGGCGTGCCCACCCAGCCCATGCTGCCCGGTCGCGTCCCCCTGGCCGGCTAGACGCGGCCGGCCCGCGCATCCGGCCGATCAGGCCGCCGAGGAGGCGGTCGGATGGGCCGCGCGGCGACGCAGCAGGAGCATGGCGGCGTCGTCGCCCAGCGGACGGCCCACGTGCCGTAGCAGGTCGGCGCGGAGCGCGTCCAGGGAGAGCTGCGGATCGGCGCCGTTCAACAGGTGGGCCCTGGTGGGAAGGGGATAGAAGTCCCCTGTTCCGTTACGCGCCTCGATGACCCCGTCGGTGTAGAAGAGCACCTGGTCGCCCGGCTCGAAGGGGATCTGGTACGGCACCGGATCGCTGGCCTTCAGCGAGCCCATGCCCAGGGGGAGCGCCTCGTCCGGAGGATCGGCGAACCACTGCGTGGAGTCGGCGCTGAGCACCATGGGCGACGGGTGGCCACAGTTGATCAAGGTGATGGAGGTCCCCCCGGTGATCTCGGCCAGGATCGCGGTGACGAACTGCTCTCCGGACAGCTCACGGGTCAGGGCGTTCTCCAGCCGGGTCACCACTCCCTGGAGCTTGGCCTCGTCGTGAGCCGCCTCCCGGAAGGCGCCGAGCACCACCGCCGCGGTCTCCACCGCCTCCAGGCCCTTGCCCTGGACGTCTCCCACGATGATCCGGACCCCGTGCGGGGTGGCGACGACCTCATACAGGTCACCGCCGATCCTGGCCTCCGCGGTGGCGGAGGTGTAGGAGACGGCGACGCCGATCCCGGGTCCGGCGCGGCGCGGGACCGGTCGCAGCAGCACGCGCTGGGCGACCTCGGCCACCGAGCGGACGTCGGCGAGCTGGCGCTCGTGGCGGAGCCGGCCGGCGCTGGCCAGCACGCTGGCCACGGTGACGCCGAGGATGGCGAGCGCGGTGATGTTGGTGCGGGGCGTCCACAGGATCTCGTTGTAGCGCCCGAGCGCGAAGCACAGTGCCAGGGCGACGACGCCGACCACCGTGGTCCTGGCCAGCCCGCAGGCCACGCTGGCGAAGGCCGGGCCGAGGGCGAGCAGCGGCAGGAGGCCGGCCGTCGGGCCGGAGCCGAAGTCGATCAGGGCCACCACGGCCATGACGATGAAGGGCAGGAGCTTCAGGGTGTCCTGGGTCCTGCTGCCTCCGACGGAGGTCAGCAGTCTCAGGAAGGCACGGGTCTTGGTCGATCCCAACAGCGCCTTGAAAGTGTCAAGACGGCTCTGCGGGCGCGTTCGAGAGTGATCATGCCGATCCTCTCCCCCTGCCATGTCCACCACATCTCGTTAAATGCCATGTCTGCCTTTTCCTACCACAGGGATCGTCAACCGTGGCGGGATGCGGGCGAGGTTCTGGCAAGAGGGAGAGATTTGCCGGATTCGCCGGGGGCGGGCACGCCGGCGATCGGCGTGCCCACCCCGGACGGACCGTCAGAAGGAGTCGACGGCGCGACGTGCCTCGGGGTCCAGGACGCCCCAGGTGATGAGTTCCTCGGTGAGCTCGGTAGGGGACTTGTCGTAGATCACGGCAAGGGAGCGCAGGTCCTCCTGACGGATGGACAGCACCTTGCCGTTGTAGTCACCACGCTGGCTCTGGATCGTGGCGGCGTAGCGGGCGAGGGCGCCTGCCTTCTCCTTGGGGAGCTGGGCAAGGCGCTCAAGGTCGATCACAAGTTTCGGTGTCGGGCCGAGCGGGCTCGGGGCGGCGCCACCCGGCAGCAGCTCCGAGACCGGAACCCCGTAGAAGTCGGCCAGCTCGGCAAGCTTCTGCACCGTTACGGCGCGGTCCCCGCGCTCGTAGGAGCCGACGACAACCGCCTTCCAGCGTCCGCGGGACTTCTCTTCGACTCCGTGCAGGGACAGGCCCTGCTGGGTGCGGATCGCGCGGAGTCGTGCACCCAGCGACTTGGCGTACTCAGACGGCATCGTGTGGCCCCCCGGCTCTGTTATGTACTGCTTTCACTTGATTGTGCTCCCTCGCAACATATGCCCCAACCACCGGGTTGATGCCTGGGGTAGCACCTTCGGTGACGGGGAGGTTGGGGTTTACCCGATAACGCCGCGAGGTGTGGTTACGGACAGTGACGGTAAAGCGGTGGACGCCTAAGGTCAAGCTGATTGGAAAAAAGATGCCGAATCCGATCCGGTGTGCTCCTCCTCAAACGCCACACTTGTCCCATCTTCTGCGGTGAACCGTCAGAGTTTCCCCTGCTTGCCGATGATTCCAGGCTTCTTCGGTGGGTTTCGGGGCAACATCATCACCGGGCAGGACGCGGAGCGTATGATCTTCGATGAGATGTCGCCGACGAAGACCCGGCGCAGCGGTCCCGTTTCGCTGGAGGCACAGATCAGCATCACCCCCTCGCAGTCGGTGCCGCCGAGCGCCGTCGCCACGTTTCTGCCCTCCAGAACCTCCACCGCCACCTCCAGGCGCCCATGGCCGCGCGCGGCCGCCCTGAGGTCGGCCGTGACCGTCTCCCGCAGCCGGTTGAGCGTCTCCTCGTCCATCCTCGCCTGTTGCCCGCTGTGTACGACCAGGGTGATCAGGCGCAGTGGCACGCCCATCCGCGCGGCGAGCGTGGCGGCCTCCAGCACCGCCTGGTCGGATGCGGGGTCGCGCCGGTAGGCCACGGTCAGCCGCCGGATTTCGGGCGGGTGCTCCCCGCCGTAGCCCCTGGGGGCCAGGGCGACGGGCACGGGAGAGGCGTGCAGGAGCTGGTCGGCGGTGCTGCCCAGGCGGATACGCCCCCGGACGCCTCCGGGGGCCGGGCCGATGACCACCACGTCGGCCCGGGTCCTGCCGGCGAGCTGCACCAGGCCGCGCCCGCTGCCCCGGTTGCCGTCGAGGACGTAGTCGATCGGCAGGTCGCGCACGTCCGCCAGCAGCAGCCGTGCCTGTTCGAGGGTCCGGGCGGCTTCCGCGGTCACATAGGCCCGCCACTCGGCGTCGATCCTGCCCGGTCCCGGCGTGGTCCAGGCGGGGGTGTGCACGTAGGCCACCGTCAGCCGGGCCCCGGTCTGCCTGGCCAGCAGTACGGCCAGCGCCAGCCCGTCCTTGCCGCGCGATTCGGGGACGAACCCGGCGAGGACATGTTCGATCTTCATCGGACGCTCCGGTTGAGGCGGGAGTTGCGGTAGCCGTACAGGAAGTAGGCGAGCAGGCCGGCCAGCATCCAGATCGTGAAGGCCAGCCAGGTGATTCCGGCCAGCCCGAGCATCACGATGACGCAGAGGACCACGCCGAGGACCGGCGTGACCGGGAAGAACGGCGTCCTGAAGCTGCGGGGCAGGTCGGGCCGGGTACGGCGGAGCACCAGCACGCCGATGTTGACGATGGCGAAGGCGAACAGGGTGCCGATGCTGGTGGCCTCGGCGAGCTGGCCCAGCGGGATGAACCCGGCGAGCACGGAGATGAACAGGGCCACGATGAGCGTGTTGGCCACCGGGACCTGGCGGCGCGGGTCGACTCTCTGGAAGATCTTCGGTATCAGGCCGTCGCGCGACATCGCGAACAGGATGCGGGTCTGCCCGTACATCACGGTGAGGACGACGCTGGCGATGGCGACGACGGCGCCGAAGGAGATGATGACGCCCGCCCAGGTGGAGCCGGTGGCCTGGTTCGCGATGAGGGCGAGGCCGGCCTCGGTGGTGCCCGGGTTGAACTGCTGCCAGGGCATGGCGCCGACGGCGGCCAGTGCCACCGCCACGTACACGACGGTGACGATGACGAGTGAGAAGACGATCGCCAGGGGCAGGTCGCGCTTGGGGTTCCTGGCCTCGTCTCCGGCGGTGGACGCGGCGTCGAAGCCGATGTAGGAGAAGAAGACCTGGGAGGCGGCGGCGGTGACGCCGGCGACGCCCAGCGGGGCGAACGGCGTCAGGTTGCCCGTGTTGAACGCGGTGAAGGCCACGGAGCAGAAGAACGCCAGCACCGCGATCTTGAGCATTACGAAGATCACGTTGGCGGTGGCGCTCTCGGAGGTGCCGCGCATCAGCAGCCAGGTGGCGAGCAGGACGATCAGTATCGCGGTGAGGTTGAAGACGCCGCCCTGATCGCCGGGGGAGTGGGTGACGGAGGCCGGTAACCGCCAGCCGAGCAGATCGTGGAAGAAGCGGTTGAGATACTCGCCCCAGCCGACCGCCACCGCCGCCACCGAGACGGCGTACTCCAACATCAGGCACCAGCCGCACACCCACGCCACCAGCTCGCCCAGGGTCGCGTAGGCGTAGGAGTAGGACGACCCGGATACGGGGATCGTGCCGGCCAGTTCGGCGTAGGACAGGGCCGAGAACAGGGCCGTGATCGCCGCCAGCACGAAGGAGGCCACCACGGCGGGACCGGCCTTGGGCACGGCCTGGCCGAGGATGACGAAGATGCCGGTGCCGAGCGTGGCGCCGACGCTGAAGAGGGTGAGCTGCCACAGGGTCATGGTCCGGCGCAGCTCGCCGCCCTCGCCGTGGCCGCCCTCGGCGACGATCATGTCGGCGGGCTTGATGCGGAACAGCCGCTGCGCCACCGGAGCCATGACATGTCCCCCTCGACTGGGCCTGTGTGGTGATGATCTGCCGTGTCAGGGGGGCTGACCGGGGTCTGACCGCCGAAACGCGGACGCGGATCCCGGATCAGAGGGTGCTGGCCAGCGGCCAGGTGGCGTTGGGCGTGACGATCGTGCCACCCCTTCCCTCCAGGATCCGCTCGGCCTCGTCCAGCATGCCGATCGCGGCCATGTCGCCGGTCGTCTCCACGAACCGGCAGGCCGCCTCGACCTTCGGGCCCATCGAGCCGGCCGGGAACCTCTCGGCGCGCAGCTGGTGGGGCGTGGTGTGGGTGATGTCCTCCTGCTCGGGGGTGCCGAAGTGCCTCGCCACCCGCGGCACGTCGGTCAGCATCATGAAGACGTCCGCCTCCAGCGCCTCGGCGAGCACCGATCCGGTGAGGTCCTTGTCGATGACCGCCTCGACGCCCTGGAGCCGCCCCTTCTCGTTGCGGATGACCGGGATGCCGCCACCACCGGCGCAGACGGTCAGGACGCCGTCGCGGACCAGGCGGCCGATCAGCCGGGTCTCCACGACCCGCCGCGGGGCGGGGGAGGGCACGACCCTCCGCCAGTACCGCCCGTCCTGTTTGACCGTCCAGCCGTACTCCTGGGCCAGTTTCTCGGCCTCCTCCTGGCTGTAGATCTCGCCGACGAACTTGGTCGGGTTCTTGAACGCGGGGTCCACCGCGGAGACGAGCGTCTGGGTGACCAACGCCGCGACCTGCCGTCCGGGCAGCGCGTTCTGCAGCGCCTGGAGCAGCCAGTAGCCGATCATGCCCTGGGTCTCGGCGACGATCGTGTCGAGGGGGTAGGGCCTGGTCAGGTTGGTGTCCTGGGCGCTCTCCAGTGCCAGCACGCCCACCTGCGGGCCGTTCCCGTGGGTGATGATCAGTTCGTGCCGCTCGGCGAGCCTGGCCAGGGACGTGACCGAGGCGCGGAGGTTGTTCTCCTGGAGGTCGGCGTCGGGCCTCTGCCCCCGCCGCAGCAGCGCGTTTCCCCCCAGGGCTACCAGGACGCGCATAGGTCGCCCCCTCTGGATGACCGGGTCCGCGGGTGCCTTGATGGTGTGGTGGTGTGCACGGTCAGTCCCCCAGGGTGGCCACCATGATGGCCTTGATGGTGTGAAGCCGGTTCTCGGCCTGGTCGAAGACGATCGAGCGCGGAGATTCGAAGACCCCCTCGGTGACCTCCAGCGCGTCGTGGCCGGTCTTCGCGAACAGTTCTTCGCCGACCTTGGTCTCCCGGTTGTGGAAGGCCGGCAGGCAGTGCATGAACTTGACTCCCGGATTCCCGGTGGCCCGGATCGCCTCCGCGTTGACCTGGTACGGCATGAGCAGCTCGACGCGCTCGTCCCACACCTCCCTGGGTTCGCCCATGGACACCCACACGTCGGTGTAGAGGAAGTCCACGCCTTTGACGCCCTCGGCCACGTCCTCGGTGATGGTGATGGTGGCGCCGGTCTTCCTGGCGAGGTCCCTGGCCGGTCCGACGACCGCCGCCTCGTCCGGCCAGAGGTCCGCGGGAGCCACCATCCGCACGTCCATGCCGAGCATCGCGCCGGTGACCAGCAGCGAGTGGCCCATGTTGTTGCGGGCGTCGCCGAGGTAGGCGTAGGAGACCTCGTGCAGGGGCTTGTCGCTGTGTTCCTGGATGGTGAGCATGTCGGCGAGCATCTGTGTCGGGTGCCATTCGTCGGTGAGGCCGTTCCAGACGGGCACGCCGGAGTAGGCCGCGAGTTCTTCGACGTAGGCCTGCCTGCTTCCCCGGTACTCGATCCCGTCGAACATGCGGCCGAGGACCCGTGCGGTGTCCTTCACCGACTCCTTGTGGACCATCTGGGAGCCGCTCGGGTCGAGGTAGGTGACGTGGGCGCCCTGGTCGTGGGCGCCGACCTCGAACGCGCACCGGGTGCGGGTCGAGGTCTTCTCGAAGATCAGCGCGATGTTCCTGCCGGCGAGCCGGGGGACCTCGTTCCCGGCGTACTTGGCGGCCTTGAGGCCGGCCGACAGCTTGATCAGGAACCTGAACTCCTCCGGAGTGAAGTCCAGCTCCTTCAGGAAGCTGCGGTTGCGTAGGTTGAATGCCATATGTGTGCCCCCCGGGCCGGTGAAGCGCGTCAGATGCCGTCGCGTTCGAGCGGGCAGCTCATGCAGCGGGGGCCGCCCCGGCCCCGGCCGAGCTCGCCGCCCGGGGTCGTGATCACCTCGATGCCGTTGTCGCGCAGGTAGTCGTTGGTGGTCGTGTTCCGTTCGTAGGCGATGACGACACCGGGTTCGACGGCCAGCACGTTGCAGCCGTCGTCCCACTGCTCCCGCTCGGCGGCGTAGACGTCCTGCGTGGGGGTGAGGATCTTGATGTCGTCCAGGTCGAGGGCCCGGGCCATGGCCTTGTGCATGTCCTCCGCGGGATGATCGGTGATCTTGAGTTCCTTCTCGTTGTCACCGGGCTCGACCGTGTAGGAGGGCAGCATGCCCAGGCCGGCGAACTTGGTGAACACCCCGACGTCCACGTTCGTCATGACGGTGTCCAGGTGCATGAACGCCCGGGCCTTCGGCATGTCCAGCGCGACGATCCGCTCCGCGGAGCCCTTGCTGAACAGGCTCCGCGCGAGCATCTCCACCGCCTGCGGCTGGGTGCGCTCGCTCATCCCGACCAGCACCGCCCCCCGGCCGATGACGAGCACGTCGCCGCCCTCGATGGTGGCCGGGGCGGCGGCCAGCCCTCGCATCCAGACGTTGTAGCCGCCTTCGCCCGGCCTGTCGTAACCGGGCGCGAACAGCGGGTGGTAGCGGTAGACGGCCTCGTAGTTCACGGTCTCGCGCTGGCGGGCCTTCTTCCTCATCGCGTTGACGGAGACGCCGTCGTAGATCCAGCAGGAGGTGTCGCGGGTGAACATGTGGTTGGGCAGCGGCGGCAGGACGAAGCCGTCGGGGGGGAGCGTGTGGAACGCCAGGCTCTTGGGGTCGGTGCCCCTGTCCATCAGTTCGCGCTTGGTGATGCCGCCGATGAGGTAGAGCACGAGCTCGTCGGAGTCCATCGCGTCCAGCGCGTTGCGGAGGGCGTCGACGGCCACCGGCCCGAAGTACCGCTCGTCGATGACGCTGTCCAGGATGTACTTGCGGGCTTCGGGGATCTCCACCGTCTCGTGCAGCAGCTCGTCCAGCAGGTGGACGGTGACGCCGCGGTCGCGCAGTACCCGCTGGAACTGCTCGTGTTCCTCCAGCGCGCGTTGCACCCACAGCACGTCGTCGAAGAGGAAGTCGTCCTTGTTCGACGGGGTGAGCCGCTTCAGCGCCAGTTCGGGCTTGTACAGCAGGGCCTGATGGAGCCTGCCCACCTCGGAGTCGACATGAAAGGTCATTCGCGTCTTCCTTCGTCGTTGTCGGAGCGGCAGGGGAGCCGGAGCCTCGTCTCCGGGGCCGTCCGCGCGGCGTCTCGCCTCGGCCCAGGTGTAGGTCGGGATACCCACGAGCATCATCAGGAAGCCGATGAAGAGTGCCTCCATGCCGGTGCCGTACGTCATCCGGAAGCCGGACCGGATCGCCACGGCGGCGTTGACCGCGTCGGCGGGCGGGGCGCCGGAGGTGGTGAGGGCGGCGAGCGAGAAGGCGCCGATCCGTCCTGGCGGACGCTCGCCAGAAGACTCCCCCATCGCGCGCCCCCGGCACAGTCCCGCCGCACCGCTCACGTCCATGAGCGATATCGATGAGTTCCCCCGGGGCAGATGGGATGAAACCCTCGTTACCCGCGCAGATGCCTTCTGGCCTCGGGGTTCCTGTCCGGTGCCGGACGCGTCCGGACCTGGCCGTCCGAGGCCCCCGCTCTCTCGAGGTGAGACCGGGACGCGGTCGCCACCGCCCTGCCCTGGCGCTCCGCCGTCACGGTCGAGCGGGCATGACTTTGCCGATCAATGGTCTGTGCGTGCTATGGAGTACTATATGTAGGTCTCTGTCCTAGTTTGTCATCGTTACGGAATCAAGAGGTCGATTCCGGCGTGCCGTCGTACGGCTGCTAACGTGAGGGCGTTGACTTCCTTTAAGACCCGTCCTGTGAGGCGGGAAAGGTGGTGTTTTCTTTGACTGATGCGATTTCGCATGCCCGCGGCAGCGCCCGTGCGGTCCTTGAGGGGCCCGACATCAACCGCGCGCTGATCCGCATATCCCACGAGATCCTTGAGCGCACCAAGGGCGCCGAGGACATCGTCCTTCTCGGGATTCCCACGCGAGGCGTCCACCTGGCCCGTCGCCTGGCCGCCTACGTCAAGCAGTTCGAGGGCCGCTCGGTGCCCGTCGGGTCCCTTGACGTGACGATGTACCGCGACGACCTCCGCCTCCGTCCCGCCCGCGCACTGGGCCGCACCGAGCTGCCGGCCGACGGCATCGACGGCAGGGTCGTCGTCCTCGTCGACGACGTCCTCTACTCCGGTCGCACGGTCCGTTCCGCGCTCGACGCGCTCAACGACCTGGGCCGCCCGCAGGCCGTCCAGCTCGCCGCCCTGGTGGACCGAGGTCACCGCGAGCTGCCCATCCGGGCCGACTACGTGGGCAAGAACCTTCCGACCTCCAAGTCCGAGATCGTCAAGGTCTACCTGGAGGAGAACGACGGCCGCGACGCGGTCCTGCTGCTGAAGGAAGACGACAAGTGAAGCGGCATCTGATCTCGGCGGCCGACCTGAGCCGTGACGACGCCCTGCTCATCCTGGACACCGCCGACGAGCTGGCGAAGATCTCAGAACGTTCCATCAAGAAGCTGCCGACCCTGCGCGGCCGTACCGTGGTCAACCTCTTCTTCGAGGACTCCACCCGGACCAGGATCTCCTTCGAGGCCGCGGCCAAGCGCCTGTCGGCGGACGTCATCAACTTCTCCGCCAAGGGCTCCAGCGTCTCCAAGGGCGAGTCGCTCAAGGACACCGCACTGACCCTGGAGGCGATGGGCGCCGACGCCGTCGTCATCCGGCACGGCGCCTCCGGCGCGCCGCACCGCCTGGCCGGCTGGGTGCGCGGCAGTGTCGTCAACGCCGGCGACGGCACCCACGAGCACCCCACCCAGGCCCTGCTGGACGCCTTCACCATGCGCCGCCGCCTCGGCCCGCTGGACGGCAGGAGGGTCACCATCGTCGGTGACGTGCTGCACAGCCGGGTCGCCCGCTCCAACGTCCTGCTGCTGAGCACGCTCGGCGCCGAGGTGACCCTGGTCGCCCCGCCCACCCTGCTCCCGGTGACCGTGGACTCCTGGCCCTGCGAGGTCTCCTACGACCTCGACACCGTGCTGCCCAAGTCGGACGTGGTCATGATGCTGCGCGTGCAGCGCGAGCGGATGAACGCGGCGTTCTTCCCCACCGAGCGGGAGTACAGCCGCCGCTACGGCCTCGACCGCGACCGCGTCGCCAAGATGCACGACGACGCCATCGTGATGCACCCCGGCCCGATGAACAGGGGAATGGAGATCGCGGCCGAGGTGGCCGACTCTCCGCGCTCGACGATCGTCGAGCAGGTCGCCAACGGAGTGACCACGCGCATGGCCGTCCTTTACCTGCTGCTTGGCGGCGCCGACCTCGGGGGAGAGATCCAGTGACCAGCATCGTCATCAAGGGCGCGAGGATTCTCGGCGGCGAGCCGGCCGACATCCTGATCCGCGACGGCGTCGTCGCGGAGATCGGTCAGGGGCTGAGCGGGGACGAGACGGTCGACGCCCGCGGCCTCATCGCCCTGCCCGGCCTGGTGGACCTCCACACCCACCTGCGCGAGCCCGGCCGTGAGGACGCCGAGACCGTCGCCACCGGCACCCGCGCCGCCGCCCTGGGCGGCTACACCGCCGTGCACGCCATGGCCAACACCGAGCCGGTCGCCGACACCGCGGGCGTCGTCGAGCAGGTCTGGCGCCTGGGCCAGGAGGCCGGCCACTGCGACGTGCGTCCGGTCGGCGCCGTCACCGTCGGCCTCGCGGGGGAGCGGCTGGCCGAGCTCGGCGCGATGGCCGACTCCGCCGCGCGGGTCCGCGTCTTCTCCGACGACGGCAAGTGCGTCTCCGACGCGGTGCTCATGCGCCGCGCGCTGGAGTACGTCAAGGCCTTCGACGGCGTGGTCGCCCAGCACGCCCAGGAGCCGCGCCTGACCGCCGGCGCGCAGATGAACGAGGGCGCGGTCTCCGGGAGGCTCGGCCTCACCGGCTGGCCGGCGGTCGCCGAGGAGGCGATCATCGCCCGCGACTGCCTGCTCGCCGCGCACGTCGGCTCCCGCCTGCACGTCTGCCACCTGTCCACCGCGGGCTCCGTGGAGATCGTCCGCTGGGCCAAGTCCAAGGGCTGGAACGTCACCGCCGAGGTGACCCCGCACCACCTGCTCCTCACCGACGACCTCGTCGAGGACTCTCCTGTCGGCTCCTACAACCCGATCTACAAGGTGAACCCGCCGCTGCGCACCCGCGCGGACGTGGAGGCGCTGCGCGAGGCCCTGGCCGACGGCACGATCGACTGCGTCGCCACCGACCACGCCCCGCACCCGGTCGAGGACAAGGAGACCGAGTGGGCCGCCGCGGCCATGGGCATGATCGGCCTGGAGACGGCGCTGTCGGTGGTCCAGGAGGCCATGGTGGAGACCGGACTGCTCGACTGGGCCGGCGTCGCCGAGCGCATGTCCTGCGCCCCGGCCAGGATCGGCCGGCTGGAGGGCCACGGGCGGCCGATCGAGGTCGGCGCCCCGGCCAACATCACCCTCTACGACGCCGCCGTGCGCGCCGAGGTGGACCCGGCCGGCTACGCCTCCAAGAGCCGCAACACGCCGTACGAGGGCAGGACCCTGCCCGGCCGCGTCGTGGCCACCTTCCTCCGTGGCAGGCCGACCGTCCTGGACGGAAAGCTCGCTTGACGGCCCCCTGCCTGCGCGCGCGGCCCCGCCGTGCGCACGGAGGCGTCCCACATCGTGGAGGCGCCCCCCTCAGGCGTGCCGGATATTTCATACTTTGCGGAGCAATGACCGAGATGATCGGGGTGTTTGAGTGACCGCAGTGCTTGTGCTGGAAGACGGCCGCGTCTTCCATGGGATTCCCTACGGCGCCGAGGGCGAGACCTTCGGCGAGATGGTCTTCAACACCGGGATGACCGGCTACCAGGAGACGCTCACCGACCCCTCCTACCACCGCCAGATCGTCGCGATGACCGCGCCGCACATCGGCAACACCGGGGTCAACGACGAGGACCCCGAGTCCTCGCGCGTCTGGGTCGCCGGCTACGTGGTCCGCGAGCCCGCGCGCGTCTCCTCCAGCTGGCGCGCCGACCGCTCCCTGGACGACTACCTCAAGGGGCAGGGCGTCGTCGGCATCGCCATCGCCGGCACCCGCGCCCTCACCCGCCACCTGCGCGAGCGCGGCGCCATGCGCGCCGGTGTCTTCTCCGGCGCGGCCCTGGCCCCCGTCGAGGAGCTCCTGGAGCGGGTCCGGCGCAGCCCCGCGATGGAGGGCGCCGACCTGGCCGAGGCGGTCTCCACCGCCGAGCCGTACGTCGTCCCGGCGATCGGCGCCAAGCGCTTCACCGTGGCGGCCGTGGACCTCGGCATCAAGTCGATGACCCCGCACCGGATGGCCGAGCGCGGCTGTGAGGTGCACGTCCTGCCGGCCTCCAGCACCGCCGCCGACATCCTCGCGCTCAACCCCGACGGGGTGTTCTTCTCCAACGGTCCCGGCGACCCGGCCACCGCCGACGGCCCCGTCGAGGCGCTGAGGGGCGTCCTGGCGGCGGGCGTGCCGTTCTTCGGCATCTGTTTCGGCAACCAGATCTTCGGCCGGGCCCTCGGCCTGGGCACCTACAAGCTGCGCTACGGCCACCGCGGGGTCAACCAGCCGGTCCAGGACCGGCGCACCGGCAAGGTGGAGATCTCCGCGCACAACCACGGCTTCGCCGTACAGGCCCCTCTGGAGGGGCGCTTCGACACACCGTACGGCCCGGCGGAGGTCAGCCACGTCAACCTCAACGACGACTGCGTCGAGGGGCTGCGGCTGGTCGACCGCCCCGCCTTCAGCGTCCAGTACCACCCCGAGGCCGCGGCCGGCCCGCACGACTCGGCGGGGCTGTTCGACCAGTTCTGCGCTCTGATGAAGGGAAGCAAGGGTGCCTAAGCGCACGGACATCCAGTCGGTCATGGTGATCGGCTCCGGCCCGATCGTGATCGGGCAGGCCTGCGAGTTCGACTACTCGGGCACCCAGGCCTGCCGCGTGCTGCGCGCCGAGGGCTTCCGCGTGATCCTCGTCAACAGCAACCCCGCGACGATCATGACGGACCCCGAGTTCGCCGACGCCACCTACGTCGAGCCGATCACCCCGGACATCGTCGAGAAGATCATTGCCAGGGAGCGCCCCGACGCGCTGCTGCCCACCCTCGGCGGGCAGACCGCGCTGAACACCGCGATCGCCCTGCACGAGGCCGGAGTCCTGGCCAAGTACGACGTCGAGCTGATCGGCGCCGACGTGGAGGCCATCCAGGCGGGTGAGAACCGCGAGCTGTTCAAGGGCATCGTGGCCAAGGTCGCCGCCGAACGCGGGCTCAACGCCGACTCCGCCCGCAGCGTCGTCTGCCACACCATGGACGAGTGCCTGGCCGCCGTGGGCGAACTGGGCTACCCGCTGGTCGTGCGGCCCTCCTTCACCATGGGCGGGGTCGGCTCCGGCTTCGCCCACGACGAGGAGGGCCTGCGCCGCATCGCCGGAGCGGGCCTCGACGCCTCGCCGACCACCGAGGTGCTCCTGGAGGAGTCCATCCTCGGCTGGAAGGAGTACGAGCTGGAGGTCATGCGCGACAAGGCCGACAACGTCGTCATCGTCTGCTCCATCGAGAACATCGACCCGATGGGCGTGCACACCGGCGACAGCGTCACCGTGGCCCCCGCCCTGACGCTCACCGACCGCGAGTACCAGAACATGCGCGACGTCGCCATCGCGGTCATCCGCGAGGTCGGCGTGGACACCGGCGGCTGCAACATCCAGTTCGCCGTCGACCCGCACACCGGCCGCATGGTCGTCATCGAGATGAACCCGCGCGTCTCCCGTTCCAGCGCCCTGGCCTCCAAGGCCACCGGCTTCCCGATCGCGAAGATCGCCGCCAAGCTGGCCGTCGGCTACACCCTGGACGAGATCCCCAACGACATCACCAAGGAGACCCCGGCGTCGTTCGAGCCCTCGCTCGACTACATCGTGGTCAAGGTGCCGCGCTTCGCCTTCGACAAGTTCCCCGGCGCCGACCAGACCCTGACGACCCACATGAAGTCCGTCGGCGAGGCCATGGCCATCGGCCGCTCCTTCCCCGAGGCCCTGCAGAAGGCGCTGCGCTCGCTGGAGAAGAAGGGCGCCGTCTTCACCTGGGCAGGGGAACCCGGCGACAAGGACGCCCTCCTCGCGGCCTGCCGCACCCCGCACGACGGCCGCCTGTTCACCATGCAGCAGGCCATCCGCGCCGGGGCCACGCCTGCGGAGCTGTTCGATGCCACCGCGGTGGACCCGTGGTTCGTGGACCAGCTGTTCGCGATCGACGAGGTCGCCGCCGAGCTGCGTCAGGCTCCCCAGCTCACCGCCGAGGTGCTGACGAAGGTCAAGCGGTACGGCTTCAGCGACCTGCAGATCGCCGAGCTGCGCGACATGACCGAGCCCCGGGTCCGCGACCTGCGTCACGCCCTGGGCGTCCGGCCGGTCTACAACACCGTCGACACCTGCGCCGCCGAGTTCGCCGCCCAGACGCCCTACCTCTACTCCACCTACGACGAGGAGACCGAGGTCCCCTACGGCGACCGCCCCAAGGTCCTCATCCTCGGCTCGGGGCCGAACCGGATCGGCCAGGGCATCGAGTTCGACTACGCGTGCGTGCACGCCTCCTTCGAGCTGTCGTCGGCCGGATTCGAGACCGTCATGGTCAACTGCAACCCGGAGACGGTCTCCACCGACTACGACACCTCCGACCGCCTCTACTTCGAGCCGCTCACCCTGGAGGACGTCCTGGAGGTCGTCCACGCCGAGCAGCAGACCGGTCCGGTCGCCGGAGTCATCGTCCAGCTCGGCGGCCAGACCCCGCTCGGTCTCGCCCAGGCGCTCAAGGACGCGGGGGTCCCGATCGTCGGCACCTCGCCGGAGTCGATCCACCTGGCCGAGGAGCGCGGCGCCTTCGGCCGCGTCCTGGCCGAAGCCGGGCTGCCCGCGCCCAAGCACGGCACCGCGGTGACCGTGGACGAGGCGCTGGCGATCGCCGAGGAGATCGGCTACCCGGTCCTGGTCCGGCCCTCCTACGTCCTCGGCGGCGCGGGCATGGCCATCGTCTACGACGACGAGACGCTGACCACCTACATGACCAAGGCGGGCGCGGCCAGCGACCACCCGGTGCTGGTGGACAAGTTCCTCGACGAGGCCGTCGAGATCGACGTGGACGCGCTGTTCGACGGCGAGGAACTCTACCTCGGCGGCGTGATGGAGCACATCGAGGAGGCCGGGATCCACTCCGGAGACTCGGCGTGCTCGCTGCCCCCGATGACGCTCGGCAGCCACGACATCAAGCGCATCCGCGCCGCCACCGAGGCCATCGCCCGCGGCGTGGGCGTGCGCGGCCTGCTCAACGTGCAGTACGCCATGTCGGCCAACATCCTCTACGTGCTGGAGGCCAACCCGCGTGCCAGCCGTACGGTGCCGTTCGTCTCCAAGGCGACGGCTGTGCCGCTGGCCAAGGCGGCGGCCCGCGTGATGATGGGGGCCACGGTGGCCGGGCTGCGCGCGGAGGGCATGCTCCCCGACGAGGGCGACGGCGGCACGCTCCCGCTCGACGCGCCCATCGCGGTCAAGGAGGCGGTGCTGCCGTTCAACCGGTTCCGGGGCGTCGACACCATCCTGGGCCCCGAGATGCGCTCCACCGGCGAGGTCATGGGCATCGACGAGTTCTTCGGCACGGCCTACGCCAAGTCGCAGGCCGCCGCCTACGGCTCGCTGCCGACGGGGGGACGGGCGTTCGTCTCGGTGGCGAACCGGGACAAGCGTGCGATGATCTTCCCGGTCAAGGCGCTCGCGGACCTCGGTTTCGAGATTCTGGCCACGGAGGGAACGGCCGAGGTGCTGCGCCGCAACGGCGTCCATGCCAAGATCGTGCGAAAGCAGAGTGAAGGAACGGGCCCCAAGGGTGAGCCGACCATCGGCCGTCGCATCCTGGATGGTGAAGTGGATCTCATCGTGAACACGCCCTTCGGCAGCCCCGGTCAGTCCGGGCCGCGGCTGGACGGCTACGAGATCCGCACCGCCGCCGTGCTGCGGGGCATCCCCTGCATCACGACGGTCCAGGGACTCGCCGCGGCCGTCCAGGGCATCCAGGCCATCGTCCGCGGGGACATCGGCGTACGGTCGCTCCAGGAGCACGCGGAGCGGCTTAGGGGACGAGTGAGCGGAGTGGCCGGTGAAGGATGAGCCGTCCGCGGAGCGAATGAGGAGCCGGGCGCGACCATGGGGACGAGCGGCTTAGGGGACGAGTGAGCGGAGTGGCCGGTGAAGGATGAGCCGTCCGCGGAGCGAATGAGGAGCCGGGCGCGACCATGGGCACTGCGGCTGCGGGGCTGATGCCCGGGCGGAGGTGAGAAAGACGCCTGTTACTCCGGTACAGGTGACGGGCACGGTGCTGACGACGCGCCGGGTCGACGCCTATCATGCGCTGACCGTGGTGGCGCCCGGCATCGCCGAGCGCTTCCGGCCCGGCCATTTCGTCGCCGTGGCCGTCGGCGGGGCGCAGACGTCGATGCTGACGCGCCGCGCCTTCTCCGTCCACGACGTCAAGCCCGACTACGGCGGCACGGTGGAGTTCGTCTTCGCCGCGCGCGGCCCGGGCACGGCGTGGCTGGCCGAGCGCCGCGCCCGTGACACGCTCGACCTGGTCGGGCCGCTGGGCCGGCCGTTCCCGCTGCCGCGCGACCCGGTGAACTGCGTTCTGGTCGGCGGCGAGTACGGCTCGGCGACGCTGTTCGCGGTGGCCGACGCGCTCCAGCAGCGTGGCTGCCGCGTCGACTTCGTGCTCGGCGCGGCCTCGGCCGACCGGGTGTTCGGCGCGCTGCGTGCCCGGAGGATGGGGGAGACGACCACGCTGACCACCGAGGACGGCTCCCTGGGCCTGCGCGGCCGGGTGACCGACGTGCTGCCCGGTGTGATCGCCGACGTCCGGGCCGACGCGGTCTACGCCTGCGGCCCGATGCCGATGCTGCGCGGCGTCACGGCGGTGGCGGTCGAGTTCGACATCCCGGTCCAGGTGGCCGTGGAGGAGCGGATGGCGTGCGGGGTCGGCGTGTGCATGACGTGCGTGCTGCCGGTCATCGGGGACGACGGTGTCACCCGGATGGTCCGCTCGTGCGTCGAAGGACCGGTCTTCCGGGGCGAGCGCGTCCGCTTCGACGATGTGGGAACGATCCCGTTCGACGCGCTCGGAGCGCCCGGTGGGGGATCGCGGAACAATGTCGGTTGACATGCGGACATACCTGGGGCACGTGGAACTGATCAATCCGATCACCACGGCCGCCGGGTGCGCGGCGTCGGGCTCCGAGCTCGCCCAGTTCTTCGACCTGGGCCGGATCGGCGCGCTGACCACGCGGTCGATCACGATGGCCCCCAGAGCGGGCCGTCCGACCCCCAGGATGGCCGAGACGCCCTCGGGCATGCTCAACGCCGTCGGCCTCCAGGGGCCGGGCGTGGACGCCTTCCTGGAGCGCGAGCTGCCCTGGCTGGCCCAGCGGAGCGTCAGGACCGTGGTCTCCATCGGCGGCGGCACCGTGGCCGAGTACACCGCGCTGGCCCGCAGACTCACCGACGCCCCCGGGGTGAGCGCCGTGGAGGTCAACCTGTCGTGTCCCAACATCGAGGACCGGGGCCGGGTCTTCGCCCGCGACGGCGCCGCCTCGGCCGAGGTGGTCGCCTCGGTGCGCTCGGTGATGCGCTACGACGTGCCCGTGGTGGCCAAGCTCTCCCCGGACGTGGTGGACATCGTGAGCGTCGCCCGTGCGTGCGTGGACGGCGGAGCCGACGCGCTCTCAATGATCAACAATCCGCTCGGCATGAGCATCGACACCGAGGCCATGCGCCCCTCGCTGGCGGCGGTCACCGGCGGGCTGTCCGGCCCGGCCATCCGCCCACTGGCCGTACGCTGCGTCTGGCAGGTCCACGCCGCGCTGCCCGGCGTGCCCATCATCGGCATGGGGGGCGTGCTGACCGGCAGGGACGCCTTCGAGTTCATCCTCGCCGGGGCCTGCGTCGTCGCCGTGGGCACGGCGCTGTTCCACGACCCCTACGCCTGCCTGCGCATCCTGCGCGAGCTGGAGGAGCTCCTGGCGGCCCGGGGGTTCCACCGGCTGGCCGACGCGGTCGGCCTGGCCCATCGCCCGCCGGGGGCGCCCACCCGGCATCGGATAGATCTAGAGGAGAGTTCCCTGTGAGGCCCGCACCCATCGCCGTCGCCTTGGACGCCCCCGATCTGGAGACCGCGGCCCACTGGGCGAGTCTGGTGACGCCGCATGTCAGCACCGTCAAGGTCGGACTCGAACTCTATCTCCGCTACGGCCCCGAGGTGATCGCCTCGATCCGCGGGGCGAGCGGCGTGCAGGTGTTCCTGGACCTGAAGCTCCACGACATCCCCAACACCGTCGCGGGCGCGGCCAAGGCCGTGGCACGGCTCAGGCCCGCCATCCTGACCGTCCACGCGGGCGGTGGCCCCGCGATGATCAGTGCGGCCGTGGAGGCCCTGCCCGCCACCCAGATCGCGGCCGTGACGGTGCTCACGTCGCTCTCCGAGGCCGATCTGGGGCGCATCGGCATCGCCGGGCCCTCCGAGGACGCCGTGCGCCGTCTGGCGGTCATGGCCGTCGGCGCGGGCGCCCAGGCCCTCGTGTGCTCGCCGCGTGAGGTCGCCACGGTGCGGGCAGAGGTCGGGCCGGACATCACCCTGATCACTCCCGGCGTCCGCCCCGTCGGTGCCGCGAGTCAGGATCAGGCAAGAGTAGCGACTCCCGAGCAGGCGCTCGCCGACGGGGCCGACCTTCTCGTGATCGGCCGCCCGATCACCGGTTCGGCCGACCCCGGGGCGACCGCCGCGGGGATCGCCGCGGCGCTACGGCGCACCCTCGCCGACAGCGGTCGCGCGCTCTGATCGGCGGTGTGATCCACATCGCTGGAAACACCGGGTCCGGCGCACTTTTATCGACGCTCGGCGATATTGTCGCTACACAAAGTGACGAAGTAGATTTTCTACGGTAAGAAACCGGCCTTGACGTTGCTTGAAGCGCCATGACCAGCTAGTTTCCCTTCCCGTCCGAGTACATCGACAGGAAATTCGAGGTGACCCGGCGTGGCTCTTCCTCCCCTTACCCCTGAGCAGCGCGCCGCAGCCCTAGAGAAGGCTGCCAAGGCCCGCCGAGAGCGTGCCGAGGTTAAGAACCGCCTGAAGCACGGCGCGATCTCTCTGGCTGAGGTGCTCAAAGACGGGCAGGCTGACGACGTCATCGGAAAGATGAAGGTGTCGGCTCTTCTGGAGTCGCTCCCCGGCGTGGGCAAGGTCCGCGCCAAGCAGTTGATGGAGCGGCTCGGCATCGCAGAGTCCCGCCGTGTGCGGGGTCTCGGTGCCAACCAGCGGGCTTCACTCGAGCGTGAGTTCGGCGGCGCCGAGAGCTAGTCTCGGTTCAGTAGGGACGCGCTCACCCCGGATCAGCGGGGATGGCAACAACGGGGGGTTTGGAGTGACCGGAACGTCGTGGCCCGACGAGAGTCGGGTCCCGGAGGAGACCGCTGAGAGCGGGTCCGGTGGCTTCACCTCCCCGGTCGCAGGCCCGGAGGCGGCGCGAGCCTCCGCCGGGCCGATCGGCAACCGCCTGACGGTCCTCTCAGGGCCGTCAGGCGTCGGCAAGTCCACGGTCGTCGCCGAGCTCCGGCGGGCATACCCCGAGGTGTGGCTGTCGGTCTCGGTGACCACCAGGAAGCCCCGGCCGGGGGAGACCCACGGGGTGGAATACTTCTTCGCCGACGACGACGACTTCGACCGGATGGCCGCCTCCGGCGAGCTGCTGGAGTGGGCCGAGTTCGCCGGCAACAGGTACGGCACGCCGCGCGGCCCGGTGCTCCGGAAGATCGCCGCCGGAGTGCCCACGCTGCTGGAGATCGACCTCCAGGGCGCACGTCAGGTCCGTGCGAGCATGCCCGAGGCGACACTGATCTTCCTGGCCCCGCCGACCTGGGAGGAGCTGGAGAAGCGCCTGCGCGGCAGGGGCACCGAGCCGGAGGACGTCATCGCCCGCCGGCTGGCGGCCGGCCGGATCGAGATGGCGGCGGAGCAGGAATTCGACCTGACTCTTGTGAACACGTCCGTCCAGGATGTATGTCATCGGCTGATAGCCTTACTGGCTGATGCTCCCGAGGCTTCGAGCCCCGGACGTTCACCTAGCTAGGGGAAATCACAACGTGGCAACGAACGCCGCCTACTCCGAAGGCATCACCAACCCGTCGATCGACGCGCTGCTCGACATCGTCGACAGCAAGTACAGCCTTGTGATCTTCGGCTCGAAGCGCGCGCGCCAGATCAACGCCTACTACTCCCAGCTCGGCGAAGGCCTGCTGGAGTACGTCGGCCCGCTCGTGGAGACCCACGCGCAGGAGAAGCCGCTCTCCATCGCGCTGCGAGAGGTCAGCGAGGGTCTGCTCACCTCCGAGCCGATCGAGGGCTAGTCCCACCGATGCGCGGCAGACCCGCCGTCGTGCTCGGCGTCGGCGCGGGCATCGCCGCCTACAAGGCCTGCGAGCTGCTCCGCCTGTTCACGGAGTCGGGGCACGACGTCCGCGTCGTCCCGACCAGGGAGGCGCTCCGTTTCGTCGGCGAGCCGACCTGGGCGGCGCTGTCAGGTAACCCCGTGACGGCCGACGTCTGGGACTCCGTGCACGAGGTCCCGCACGTGCGGATCGGTCAGGGCGCGGACCTGGTGGTGGTCGCTCCCGCGACCGCCGACGTGCTCGCCAAGGCCGCCCACGGGCTGGCCGGTGACCTGCTCACCAACACCCTGCTCACCGCGCGGTGCCCGGTCGTGTTCGCCCCCGCGATGCACACCGAGATGTGGGAGCACCCCGCGACCCGGGCCAACGTGGCCACGCTCCGCGAGCGCGGCTCGATCGTCATCGACCCCGCCGTGGGCCGCCTGACGGGTGCCGACACCGGCCGCGGCCGGCTGCCCGATCCCAAGGAGATCTTCGAGGTCTGCCGCAGGGTCCTGTCCGGGCGCCCCGCCGACCTGGCCGGCCGCCACCTGGTGATCTCCGCCGGAGGCACCCGCGAGGCCATCGACCCGGTCCGCTTCATCGGCAACCGCTCCTCGGGCCTGCAGGGCTACGCGCTGGCCCGTACGGCCGTGGCCCGCGGCGCCGAGGTCACCCTGGTGAGCGCGAATGTCGCGCTGCCCGACCCGGCCGGGGCCACGGTGGTCCGGGTGGAGTCGGCCGCGGAGCTGCGCGCCGCCGTGCTGGACGCGGTGGAGGGAGCCGACGCCGTGGTCATGGCCGCCGCGGTCGCCGACTTCCGGCCCCTGGCGCAGAGCGGCTCGAAGATCAAGAAGACCTCGGCCGAGCCTGATCCCATTCATCTGGTAAAAAATCCTGACATTCTCGCAGAGCTGGGGGATCGCCGTCGCGAGGGGCTCAAGCCGTATCCGCCGGTGATCGTGGGGTTCGCGGCCGAGACCGACGACGTCCTCGCCAACGGGCAGGCCAAGCTCGCCCGCAAGGGCTGCGATCTGCTCGTCGTCAACCAGGTCGGCGCGGGTCTCGCCTTCGGCACGCCGGACAACGCGGCGGTGGTCCTGGTCGCCGGCGGGGAGCCGGTGGAGATCCCACGCGGCCCCAAGGAGGACCTCGCCGACATGGTCTGGGATCTTGTGGCTCACCGGCTTCGCTGATCCGCTTGCCGGGGGTCTCTCCGGGGCGGATACTGCGTCCGAAATGACCTGGCACGTTGCAGCGTGAAGGGATTCGATCATGCCGGTGCCCGCCGCTGTCAGGGCCCGCTGTCGCGCTCTGCTCCCCCCGGGGGAGGAGATGCGCTATGTCCTGCCCGCGCTGTCGGTGGGGTCGCCGGGGATGGCGACCTTCCTGATCGTGGTGACCGACCGTTCGATCTCCGTGCTGTCCACCAAGTTCTTCGACCAGGACGCGCCGACCTCGGTCTACGCCACCCACACGCGCCGCACACGGCTCGGCCCGGTGGAGTTCTCCGCGGGTGCCGCCATCGAGCTCGGCGGCATGGTGTTCGAGATCGATGAGGAGTACGCCGCGGTGGTCCGCGCGGCCGACGCCGAGGTCTTCGAGCCCGAGACGCTACCCCCCGATCCACTGCCCGACCTGTGACCTCATACGCTGAACGGGTGAGGGTCGAGTAGGAGACACGGAGACCACCCGGCGATGAACCGGTCCGCGGGACGGTTGCGGGGCCGGTGGGGAGCTGCGGGTGCTACACCTCGTGCGTGTGCTGGCCGTGCTGGTCCTGACGATGTCGCCGGGAGGGCCCGCGACGCGGGCCGATCGGCCGGCCGCCGTCCGCGTGACGCAGGTCGCTCTCTCCCCGTGGGGCGCCGCCGCCGACCCACCGGCCGTCGCCGCCGACCCACCGGCCGTCGTCTCCGGGCAGGTGACCGACAGGGCGGGCGTGCTCGGTGCGCGCCGGGCGGAGGTCGAGGCGGCCGTCGCCGAACTGCGGGCCCGCCGGGGGGTGCGCCTGTACGTCGTCTACGTCGAGAGCTTCTCCGGCCTGAACGCGACCGACTGGGTCGCGGTGACGGCCCGGCTCAGCGATCTGGGCCGGCTCGACCTGCTGCTGGCCATCGACACCGCGGACGGCCGTTACGCCGTCTTCGCCGACCAGACCTTCCCGCTCTCCGACGCGCAGCTCGACTCGGTGGCCGCGACCACGATCGAACCCGAGCTGCGGCACGTCGACTGGGCGGGGGCGCCGATCGTCGCGGCGGAGGAGTACGATACGGCGCTGGCCTCTCTGAGCGTGGTCTCCGCCGCAGGCCCGCTCCACCCCGGTGGTCGCCGGCAGGCGGGCGGCGCCGGGTCTGCTGACCAGCCATATCGGGCAAATTTGGACGGCGCACTTCAATTGGACACGTCGTGGTTTCGCGACGCTGCTCCGGGTACGGCTAGACTTCGGCCCAGCGCTCTTGGTGTCGTGTCGACGCCAGAGCCCCCAGACGCCAGCAGCCGCTGCATGAGGAGCCACTGACTTGTCCCGTCGCCTGTTCACCTCCGAGTCGGTCACCGAGGGCCACCCGGACAAGATCGCCGACCAGATCAGTGACGCGATTCTCGACGCCATGCTCAAGGGTGACCCCAAGAGCCGCGTCGCGGTCGAGACGCTGATCACCACCGGTCAGGTCCACGTCGCCGGAGAGGTGACGACGGAGACCTATGTCGACATTCCCGGTCTCATCCGGGAGAAGATCCTCGAGATCGGTTACGACGCCTCCCACAAGGGCTTCGACGGTGCCTCCTGTGGCGTGTCGGTGTCCATCGGCGCGCAGTCGCCCGACATCGCGCAGGGCGTCGACGACGCCTACGAGAACCGTGAGGGCGAGGGCGCCGACGAGCTCGACCGCCAGGGCGCCGGCGACCAGGGCCTGATGTTCGGCTACGCCTGCCGCGAGACCCCCGAGCTGATGCCGCTGCCGATCCAGCTGGCGCACCGCCTGGCCGAGCGCCTGTCGCAGGTCCGCAAGGACGGCACCGTGCCCTACCTGCGCCCCGACGGCAAGACCCAGGTCACCATCGAATACGACGGCGACCGTCCGGTCCGCCTCGACACCGTGGTGGTCTCCACCCAGCACGCGGCCGAGATCGACCTCAAGGAGATGCTCGCGCCGGACATCAAGGAGCACGTGGTCGACCCGGTGCTCGCCGACCTGGAGATCTCCACCGAGGGCTACCGCCTGCTGGTCAACCCGACCGGCCGTTTCGAGATCGGCGGCCCGATGGGCGACGCCGGTCTGACCGGCCGTAAGATCATCGTCGACACCTACGGCGGCATGGCCCGCCACGGTGGCGGCGCCTTCTCCGGCAAGGACCCGTCCAAGGTGGACCGCTCGGCCGCCTACGCCATGCGCTGGGTCGCCAAGAACATCGTGGCCGCCGGTCTGTCCGACCGCGCCGAGGTCCAGGTCGCCTACGCCATCGGCAAGGCGCACCCGGTCGGTGTCTTCGTCGAGACCTTCGGCACCGAGAAGGTCGAGATCGAGATGATCCAGAAGGCCGTGCTCCAGGTCTTCGACCTGCGCCCCGCCGCGATCATCCGTGACCTCGACCTGCTGCGCCCGATCTATTCGGCGACCTCCGCGTACGGCCACTTCGGCCGGTCCGACTTCTCCTGGGAGTCCACCGACCGTGCCGAGGCCCTGCGCACCGCCGCCGGTCTCTGACCTGGTCTCCGTGCACGGTCCCCGGTGAGAGCTCTCACCGGGGACCGTGCCGTTTCCGCCGCCGGTTCACCGTCGGCGTTTCACCGCGCGTGAGCGGCCGTGCCCCGACAGGCGTCTGGCGGTGACCCGTCGGCCGGTCGTCTTCGCCGCCTCGGGAATCTGGTAGGACAAGTGGGTGACCCACGCCAGCCCCTCCTCGGACGACGACGCCCTGCTGCCGCTCGACGCCGTACGTGAGCGGCCCGCGCCCGTTCCCGCCAAGGTCGTCAGGGGGGTGCCGGAGCCGGCCGCCGCGCTGCCGGTCGCCCGGGTCGTCGTGGACACGCCGCTGCCGCACCTGGACCGGCTGTTCGACTACGTCGTCCCGGCGCCCCTGGACGCCGAGGCGGTGCCGGGCTCGCGAGTCCGCGTCCGGTTCGCCGGGAAACTCGTCGACGGCTTTCTCCTGGAGCGGGTGCACAGCAGCGAGCACCAGGGCAAGCTGGCCCGGCTGGAGAGGGTGATCTCCCCCGAGCCCGTCCTCACCCCCGAGATCGCCGCACTGGCCCGCGCCGTGGCCGACCGCTACGCCGGGACCATGGCCGACGTCCTGCGTCTGGCCGTGCCCCCGCGCCACGCCAGGGTCGAGGCCGAGGCCCGCGCGGCGACCCGCCCCCGTCCGGAGGGCGAGGCGGCCGTCGCGGGGGAGGGCACAGGAGCCTCCGAGACGTCCGCTTCACCGTCCCCGGAGGGCGGCGCCGGCGGTCCGGACGCCTCACCGTCCTGGAGGGACCGGGACGGAGCCGGCGAGCCGGGAGCCTGGGCGGACTATCCCGACGGGGAGAGGTTCCTCGCGGCCCTGGCCGGCGGGGGGGCGCCGCGCGCCGTGTGGACCGCGCTGCCCGGAGCCGGGGACGGCGGACCCGGATGGGCCGGGGCCGTGGCGGTGGCCGTACGGGAGACCCTGCGCAGCGGCAGGGGGGCGCTGGTGGTGCTCCCCGACGGAAAGGACGTGGCACTGGCCGACGCGGCGCTGAGCGCCGTCCTGGGGCCCGGAGAGCACGTCGCGCTCACCGCCGACCTGGGACCCGCCGAGCGCTACCGCCGTTGGCTGCGGGTGGTCCGGGGACAGGTGCGTGCCGTCGTCGGCACCAGGGGCGCCGCCTTCGCGCCGGTCAGGGATCTCGGGCTGGCGATGGTCTGGGACGACGGCGACGACCTGCACGCCGAGCGGCTGGCACCATACCCGCACACCCGGGAGATCCTCGCGCTCCGGGCCCACCAGGGCCGTACGGGCCTGCTCATCGGCGGATACGCCCGTACGGCCGAGGCCACCCAGCTCGTCGCGGGAGGCTGGGCCGGTCCCATCGTGGCCGCCCGGGAGACGGTCAGGGGCAGGGCCCCGAGGGTCCGGCCGGCCGGCGAGGACTCCGAACTGGCCAGGGACGAGGCGGCGAGGGCGGCCCGGCTGCCCAGCCTCGCCTGGCGGGCGCTGCGTGCCGGGCTGACGACCGGTCCGGTGCTGGTGCAGGTCCCCCGGCGGGGCTATCTGCCTGCGCTGGCCTGCCAGAACTGCCGGGCCCCCGCCCGCTGCGGGCACTGCAGCGGCCCGCTCGCGCTGCGCGGTGGCCACGCCGCCCCCTACTGCCGCTGGTGCGGCCGGATCGCGGGGGAGTGGCGCTGTCCCGCCTGCGGGGGCGTCCGGGTGCGGGCACAGGTGGTGGGCGCCCGCCGTACGGCCGAAGAGCTGGGGCGGGCCTTCCCCTCGGTACCGGTCAGGACCTCGGGCAAGGACGGCGTGCTCGCCACGGTGGGCGCGGCCCCGGCGCTGGTGGTGGCCACCCCGGGGGCCGAACCGGTGGCCGAGGGCGGTTACGCGGCGGCCGTGCTGCTGGACGGGTGGGCGCTGCTCGGCCGGCCGGACCTGCGGGTCGCCGAGGAGACGCTACGCCGGTGGATGAACGCCGCCGCGCTGCTGCGGCCCAGGGCCGAACTGGTCGTGCTGGCCGACTCCTCGGTGCTCGCCGTACAGGCGCTGGTGCGCTGGGATCCCGTCACCCATGCCGAGCGCGAACTGGCCGGCAGGACAGAACTCGGTTTCCCTCCCGCGGTAAGACTGGCCACACTGACCGGTTCTCCGTCGGCGGTCAGGGAAATGCTCGGCGAGGCAGTGCTGCCGGGGGAGGCGCAGGTTCTCGGACCCGTCCCCCTCGACACGCTCAGGGGCGATCAGGTGCGGGAACGCGCCATGGTGAGGGTTCCCCGAGGGGCTGGACCGGCGCTGTCCGCCGCGTTGAAGGGGGCCGTCGGGGTGCGGTCCGCGCGTAAGGCCCCTGAGGTGGTCAGGGTATGCATTGACCCTCTCGACATGATTTGAGCTGTTTCCCCGATTCGCGGTGCTGACAGTAAGCCGTTAATTTTCCCCTGTGTCGATCGAATGGGTAAATCGGGCCGTAGACGATCTGCGTGCGTGGGGGCGCGCGCACGGCCTGGACGTTGACGTGGATGAGGTGCGGCTGCTCTGCGACTACGCGAGCGATTATCTGAACGTGAACGAGCTGGGTGATTTCACCCCCGTCACTTTCGAGGAACTGCTGCTCAACATCTACCCGCGCAAGGTCATCGCCCCACCGGAAAGTGCCCCCGAGACCGTTGCCGCCGCCCGCACCCTGGTTGATTTCCTGCTCGCGACAGAGGAGATCGGCGGCAAGATGGCCGTCCGCATGAGGGTCGTCCTGGACCGGATCGAGCCCGAGATGCCGATCGCGCTCGCCGACACCTCCAAGTTCGGCATGGCCAAGAGCCTGTTCAGCGCGATGGGCGCCGACTCGCTGGAGCAGGGAGACGTCTCGGTGTCGGCGGTGGAGGAGCCCGCCGACGACCCCTGCGACTGCCCGGGCTGCTCCCCCCTGCCCCCGGCGCGGCTGGCGCCCCGTGCGGTGCTCGCCGAGAGCGCTCTGCGGGTGCCTCTGGTGACCGACATCCGGCGGCTGGTCCAGTGGATGCTGGCCGGAGGCCGCAGGCCGACCGTCAAGGGGCGCCTGCGGGTCCGCGACGCCGCCGAGGCGGCCGTCCAGCTCGCGGTGGCCGACCCCGGCTTCCTGTGGGAGCTGGCGGTGCACACCGGCCTGGTGGAGGTCGAGGGCACCGCCATCTTCGACGGTGAGGATCCCGATCCGCTCGACACGTGGGCCGCGGTGGTCGGTTTCCTCGTGGAGAAGGAGACGGGTGGTGCCGTGACCGGCGACCTGTCCCTCGACGAGGAGCTCTACGGCCTGTGCGACATGCTCTACCGGCTGCAGGCGCCGGTGCCGATCCCTCTCGTCAGCGCCTATCTGGAGGAGATCGGTCTGATCGGCGACGGGGAGGTGGACGTCGCCGAGGCCGTACGGGGGTTGGCCTACTGCGGCGTCGCCGAGCAGAGCGAGGAGACCCTGGAGCTGTCCGCGCTGGCGGTCTGGGGCCTGCGGGAGCACTACACCGACCTCGGCATCGAGGCGCCCGAGGCCGCCGACCTGACCGCCGCCGACGCGCCCGAGCTCATCGAGGGACTGCTCTCCGGGCTGCCCATCGAGATGGCCGAGGCCGACATCCAGGGCTGGCTGCGGAGCAGGACCCCGCAGGCCGCCGCCACCGAGATGCTCGGCGCCGCCTCCGGGGCGCCCTCGGTCGTCCGCGGCATCGCGGTGACGATCGTGGACCGGCTCGGCCCGGAGGCCGAGCCCGCCGTCCGCCCCTACCTCGACGAGGCCGAGCTGCGCCCGCACGCCGTCCACTGGCTCTCCGCCCGGGGTCTGGCCGCCCCGGTGCTCTCCCAGGAGGAGGTGCTGTGGATGAGCGTGGACATGCTCGCCCTGGCCATCTCCACGGCCGAGGACGATCCGGAGGCGTTCGCCGAGAACATGGCGGCCTCCGGGCCGCCGGCACACGTGATCGAGGAAATGTGGCGGGTGGACCACCCCGAGGTCGTCGAGGTTCTTGAGCTGCTGGGACGTTCCCTGAACGACCAGAACGTGGCCAAGGCCGCCCGCAAGGCCGCCTTCAAAGCACGCTCTCGCGCCATCGGTTAGCCGTACACCCGTGGGGCTCCAGTGCAGTAAGTTTCACGGGTGGCAAAGAGCGGGAACATGGGCAATGTCTTCGATCTCGGCGAACTGCGCAGGTTGGTCGACGAGTTGGGATCGGGGTCCCGTGAGGCGCGCGCGACCATGCTCGACGCGGTCTCCGCGGCGGGCAAGGACTGCGAGTGCCAGAGCTGCGGCACCGAGGCGCTGAGCTTTCCGCCGGTCGTGCTCGCCACCGACGCCGTGCTCGCCGACGCCGTGCTCAGGGTTCCGCTGGTGCTGGACGCCCAGCGGCTGGCGGCGTGGACCGGCACCCGTCAGGTGACCCCCGAGGGCCTGCTGCCCGACCCCTTCCTGCCCTGCGCCGAGCTCGGGTTGCCCAACCCGGCACGGCTGCACCTGCTCTGGGTCGTCGCGGTCAACACCGGAATGATCCGCATCGTTCGGGGCGTGGCCGCGGCCGGTCCGCTGGCGCTCTCCGCCGAGCTGCCCGCCGCGGCCCTGCTGGGTTTCTGGGACGGCGTGGTCATGGACGTCCTGGACCGCGCGGACGAGAGCCTGACCGGTTCGGAGGTGGTCGACGACCATCTCGCCGAGATGCTCGCCACGATGTACGCCGTGAGTGACGGTCTGTCTCCCGCCACCCTGGTCAAGGGCATCCTGCAGTCGCACGAGGTTGCCTGCGAGACCCGTCCCGCGCAGATGCGGGCGCTGGCCGTCGCGCTCCCCGCCGAGCTGGACGGCGCGCTGTCGCTGCTGGGCTACTGCGGGCTCATCGAGCGGTCCGAGGCGGGCTGGCCCCGGCTGACGCCGCTGGGCATGTGGGCGGTCCGCCAGGACCTGCTGCGGGAGGGGCACGACGCCCCCACCGGCGCCGAGGTCGCCGTCTACGCCGACCTCGGCGCGGCCGAGCTGGTTGATGCGATCATGAAACGCTCCGCCACTCCCAGCGCCGTCACCGTGTGGCTGGAGTCCCGCGTCCCCGAGGCCGCCGCCCGGGAGCTGGTCAAGATCGCCGCATCCGGTACGGCCGGCCAGCGCGGCACCGTGGGAACGATCCTGGAGGAGCTCGGACCCGAGGCCGAGGCCCCGCTGAGGGAGGCGCTCACCGAGCCCGCCATGTGGCGCTACGCCGCCTCCTGGCTGCACATCCGCGACCTGCCGGCACCCGCTCTCACCCCCGCCGACAGCACCTGGATCGCCGTCGACACGATCGCCTCGCTGATCCACCTCGGCAACGCCCCCGAGGCCATGTGCGAGTTCGGCATGCTCGAACCCGCGGAGGACCTGGTCCGGGTCGTCGAGGAGATGGCGCCGGTGGACCACCCCGACACGATCGCCGTGCTGGACCTGCTGGGTGCCCGCCACAGTGACGCGGCGGTCGCCAAGGCGGCGCGGAAGGCGGCCATGAAGGCCCGTTCCCGCTAGGGCGTGTTCGGTGGATCTTTCCGCCTGCCGCGGTCGCCCCGACGGCCTGGACCCGCCGTCGTGGCCGGCGGGTCCCCGGGCACCGGCTCGCCGCCCATGGGGTGGGGCGGATCGCCCGAGGTTCCCGCTGCGGGCCGGTGGGAGAGCGGGAGATCCGAGGAACACTCCATGCGGCCCTTAGACTGTGGGCATCCCCGAAAAGTGTGAGGAGAGCCCTGTTGGCCATTCAGTCGATCCGCCTTTTCGGCGACCCCGTGCTGCGCACTCCCGCGGAGCCGGTCAAGGACTTTGACAAGGAGCTGCGCAAGCTCGTCAAGGACCTCACCGACACGATGATGGACGCCCCCGGGGCCGGGCTGGCCGCCCCCCAGATCGGCGTCGGCCTGCGGGTCTTCACCTACTACGTGGACGAGCAGCTCGGCCATCTGATCAACCCCAACCTCGACCTCTCCGACGACCTGGACGAGGAGGGCGAGGAGGGCTGCCTGTCCTTCCCCGGCCTGTCGTTCCCCACGCCCCGGGCGATCCGGGCCGTGGCGAAGGGCGTCAACATGCACGGCGAGCCCGTCACCCTCGAGGGCACCGACCTGATGGCCCGCTGCTTCCAGCACGAGACCGACCACCTGGACGGGGTGCTGTTCATCGACCGGATGGACCTGCGGCAGCGCAAGCTCGCCATGAAGGAGATCCGCGAGGCGGAGTGGAGCGGCCTGTCGGCCCCCGCGTTCAAGTTCTCCCCGCACGCCACCCAAGGGAAGGCTCTGTAGCAACGTGCGCCTGGTCTTCGCCGGAACCCCGGACACCGCCCTGCCCTCGTTGCGGGCCCTGCTCGACTCGCCGCGCCATGACGTCGTCGCCGTCGTCACCCGGCCGGACGCCCAGTCGGGCCGCGGCCGCAAGGTCCAACCGAGCCCCGTCGCCGAGCTGGCCCAGGAGGCGGGCGTCGAGGTTCTGCGACCGCTGAAGGCGGGAGATCCCGAGTTCCTGGAGCGGTTGCGGCGGATCGATCCCGACTGCTGCCCGGTGGTGGCCTACGGTGCGCTCCTGCCACAGGCCACCCTGGACATCCCCAGCCGTGGCTGGGTCAACCTCCACTTCTCGTTGCTGCCCGCCTGGCGGGGGGCCGCCCCCGTGCAGCACGCCGTGCTCCACGGTGACCAGATCACCGGCGCGACCACCTTCCAGATCGTCAAGGAGCTGGACGCGGGCCCGGTCTACGGTGTGGTGACCGAGGAGGTCCGGCCCGCCGACACCAGCGGCGACCTGCTCGCCCGGCTCGCCGAGTCCGGTGCCGGACTGCTGGTGGCCACCATGGACGGGATCGAGGACGGCAAGCTGGAGGCCGTGCCCCAGCCCGCCGAGGGGTTGAGCTTCACCAAGAAGATCAGTGTGGACGACGCCCGGGTCGACTGGTCCGCACCCGCTCTGCGGGTGGACCGTCTCATCCGCGCCTGCACGCCCGCCCCGGGCGCGTGGACGGAGTTCCGCGGTCAGCGGGTCAAGCTCGGCCCGGTACGGCCCGCGCCCGACGCCCCGGCCCTGGAGCCCGGACGGATCGCGGCGTCAAAGAAGTCCGTCCTGGTCGGCACGGCCACCCACCCGGTCGAGCTGGGTGAGGTGCAGCCGCAGGGCAAGCGCCTGATGGGCGCAGGGGAGTGGGCCCGCGGCGTGCGGCCCGCAGACGAAGATCGGCTGGGCTAGGGGTCATGAGCGATCGGGGGACCGGCGGGGATGTCCCGCGCGGCGGCCATGGTCCGGGCAACCGTTCACGTGGTGGTCAGACAGGTGCGTCGGGCGGCCGGGGCGGTGGCAGGAGCGGCCGTCCGCCCAGGCCGGTCCGTGACGAGGCCCGCAACGTCGCCTACGACCTGCTGCGGGCCGTAGACGAGCGGGACGCCTACGCAAACCTCCTGATGCCCACGCTGCTGCGCGAGCGCCGCCTGTCCGGGCGGGACGCGGGTCTGGCGACCGAGCTGGCCTACGGCACCCTGCGCGGGCTCGGCACCTACGACGAGATCATCGCGGCCTGCAGCGACCGGGCCCCCGAGGACCTGGACCCGCCGCTGCTCGACGCCATCCGCCTGGGCGTGCACCAGCTGCTCAAGACCCGGGTGCCCCCGCACGCCGCCGTCGGCACGACCGTCGACCTGGTACGGCTGCGCGTGGGCACCGGCGCGTCGAAGTACGCCAACGCCGTGCTGCGCAAGGTGGCCGGCCGCTCCCTGGAGCAGTGGCTGCCCATCGTGGCACCCGACCCCGATCAGGACCCGATCGGTCACCTGGCCGTGGCGCACAGCCACCCCCGGTGGATCGTCACCGCGATGCGCGACGCCGTGGGCGGTGACTTCGAGGAGACGGCCGCCCTGCTGGCGGCCGACAACGAGCGCCCCCGTGTCACCCTGGTGGCCAGGCCCGGCCGCGCGTCGGTCGAGGAGCTTCTCACCTCCGGCGCGGAGCCGGCTCGCTACTCCCCCTACGCGGCCTATCTGTCCGAGGGCGACCCCGGTTCCATCCAGGCCGTGGCCGAGGCACGCGCCGCCGTGCAGGACGAGGCCAGCCAGCTCGTCGCCCTGGCTCTGACCCGCGTCCCGGTGGCCGGCGGCGACAGCCGGTGGCTTGACCTGTGCGCGGGCCCCGGTGGCAAGGCGGGCCTTCTGGACGCCATCGCCGTCCACGGTGACGAGGCCGGTTCCCCGGCGTGGAAGCCCGACGCGGTGCTCCGGGAGCCGGACGGGCGGTCCGAGACCGCGCGGGAGGGGGCATCCGGTCCGGTGGCCTTCCCGGGCGGGGCCCGCCTCCTGGCCGCCGAGCTCCAGTACCACCGCGCCCGCCTGGTCCGGCAGGCCACCCGCGAGGCCGTGGTGATCACCGCCGACGGCACGGTCCCCGCCTGGCGCGCCGGAGTCTTCGACCGGGTCATGGTCGACGCGCCCTGCACCGGGCTGGGCGCCCTGCGGCGCCGCCCCGAAGCCCGCTGGCGACGCGACCCGCGCAGCCTTCCCGACCTGGGCCGGCTCCAGCGCGGGCTGCTGACCTCGGCCCTGGAGGCGGTCCGTCCCGGAGGAGTCGTCGCCTACGTCACCTGCTCGCCCCACCTGGCCGAGACCGCCGTCGTGGTCGGCGACGTCTCGGCCGGGCGCGACGACGTGGAGACCCTCGACGCCCGCGCCTACCTTCCCGAGGTGGACGGCCTGGGCGAGGGCCCGTACGCCCAGTTCTGGCCCCACCGCCACGGCACCGACGGGATGTTCCTCGCGCTGCTGCGCCGCCGCTGAGTGTCGCCCGCCCCCCCGGGGCATAGAGGTGTTCGACAGTCTGTTACAAATGTGTAACGATCGCTGGCGAGACGTGGGGGCGTCGACATGTGCGGAATCTCCGGCTGGGTGGACTTCGAACGCGACCTCGGGCAGGCGCGGGACATCGCGCAGGCCATGAGCGACACCATGGCCTGCCGCGGGCCGGACGACGAAGGGCTGTGGCTCGCCCCGCACGTCGCGCTGGGGCATCGCCGGCTCGCCATCATCGACATCGAGGGCGGCCGCCAGCCGATGGTCGCCGACGACGAGGACGGCCGGCCACTCGCCGTCCTCACCTACAGCGGTGAGGTCTACAACTTCGGCGAGCTCCGCTCCGAACTGGCCGCGCGCGGCCACCGTTTCCGCACCCGGAGCGACACCGAGGTGGTCGTACGGGCCTACCTCGAGTGGGGCGAGGATTTCGCCACCCGGCTGAACGGCATGTTCGCCTTCGCGATCTGGGACGTCCGCCGCGAGGAACTGCTGCTGGTACGTGACCGGATGGGCATCAAGCCCCTCTACTACCAGCCCACCCCGGCCGGCGTGCTGTTCGGCTCGGAACCCAAGGCCATCCTCGCCAACCCGCTCGCCCAGCCGCCCGTGGTCGACGCCGACGGGCTGCGCGAGCTGCTCTCCTTCGTCAAGACGCCCGAACACGGGATCTACCGGGGGATGTACGAGGTGCGTCCCGGCCAGTTCGTCCGGGTGAGCCGCGAAGGCCTGACCCGGCGCCGCTACTGGCGGCTGGAGTCGCACGAGCATGCCGACGATCTCGACACCACCGTCCGGACCGTGCGCGGGCTGCTGGACGACATCGTCGAGCGCCAGCTCATCTCCGACGTGCCGCTGTGCAGCCTGCTCTCCGGCGGCCTCGACTCCAGCGCCGTCACCGCGCTCGCCGCCAAAGCGCTGGAGGAGCACGGGGCGGGCAAGATCCGGTCGTTCGCCGTCGACTTCGCCGGCTACAGCGAGAACTTCGAACCCGACGAGATGCGCGACACCCCCGACACGCCGTACGTCCACGAGGTGGTGCGGCACGTCCACCCCGAGCACAGGGACATCGTCCTGGACTCCGCCGCCCTCATGGACCCGGCCGTGCGCACCGCGATCCTGCGGGCGCGCGACCTGCCGACCGGTATCGGTGACATGGACGCCTCGCTCTACCTGCTGTTCAAGGCCATCCGGGAGTACTCCACGGTGGCGCTGTCCGGGGAGTCCGCGGACGAGGTCTTCGGCGGCTACCGCTGGTTCCACGACCCCGAGACGGTCGGCGCCGACACCTTCCCGTGGCTGGCCACACCGGGGATCACGCTGTACGCCGGCCTGAGCGCGCTCCTCGACGACTCCCTGCTGAGCAAGCTCGACCTCCCCGCCTACAGGGCCGAGAGCTACCGGCAGGCGCTGGCAGAGGTGCCCCGGCTGCCGGGCGAGAGCGGTCTGGAGAGGCGCATGCGGGAGATCAGCTACCTGCACCTCACCCGGTTCGTACAGATCCTCCTCGACCGCAAGGACCGCATGAGCATGGCCGTCGGCCTGGAGGTCCGGGTGCCGTTCTGCGACCACCGGCTGGTGGAGTACGTCTTCAACGCCCCCTGGTCGATGAAGACCTTCGACGGCAAGGAGAAGAGCCTGCTGCGCGCCGCCGTGGCCGACCTCCTGCCGCGCTCGGTCCTGGAACGCCGCAAGAGCCCCTATCCCTCGACGCAGGATCCCGCCTACGGGCAGGCCCTGCGCGCGGAGGCGGCCCGGCTGCTCGACCGCGGGAACGTCGCCGCCGCGTCGCTGGTCGACCTGGAGAAGGTCAGGGCCATGCTGGCGCAGTCGACGGACGCCGGTGGGACCCGGGCGTCGCTGGAGCGGTTCCTCCAGCTCAACGCCTGGCTGGAGGACTATGGGGTTCAGATCAGCCTCTGATCTGCCACTGTGCGACTCCGTGCGACGTTTTCGCAGGTCACAAGTATGCTTGACGGTGCGCTGCGGTACGGTCCGCCGGTCTCCGGCCATTGGGGGCCGCGGGGACGGCGAGTTCGCCGACACCATCCGTGACCGTCGGCATCCGTGCCATCGAAAGGAGGTCGCCTCATGGCCGACCTGGGAATGCCGGAACTGCTCATCATCCTGGCGGTGTTCATCCTGCTCTTCGGCGCCAAGAAGCTGCCCGACACCGCCCGGTCACTCGGCCGCTCCCTGCGCGTCTTCAAGGCCGAGATCAGCAGGCCGGACGACGAGCAGCCGCCGCCCGCCCCGCCCGCCCCGCCCGCTCCGCACCCCTGACCCGCCCGCCTCGCCCACCGATGACGGGCCGCTGGAGGCCGCGCAATAGAATCAACCGCATCATGGCCGTACAGATCTCGCCCAGCATCCTGTCCGCCGACTTCGCCCGCCTCGCCGAGGCGGCCGCGGCGGTTCCCAACGCCGACTGGCTGCACGTGGACGTCATGGACAACCACTTCGTGCCCAACCTGACACTCGGCCTGCCGGTCGTTGAGTCCCTGCTCAAGGCCACCACGTTGCCGCTCGACTGCCACCTCATGATCGAGGATCCGGACCGCTGGGCCCCGTCCTACGCCGAGGCCGGGGCGGGCAGCGTGACCATCCACGCCGAGGCGGCCAAGGCCCCGATCCGCACCCTGCGTCAGATCCGCGCCGCCGGGGCGCGCTCCGGTCTCGCGCTGAACCCGGGCACCCCGGTCGAGCCGTACGAGGACCTGCTCGGTGAGATCGACATGCTGCTGCTGATGACCGTCGAGCCCGGGTTCGGGGGCCAGAAGTTCCTCGACGTGGTCCTCCCCAAGATCCACCGGGCCCGCCGGCTGATCGACAAGCACGGAGGCCAGGTCTGGCTGCAGGTGGACGGCGGGGTGTCGGACCACACCATCGAGCGCTGCGCCGAGGCCGGGGCCGACGTCTTCGTGGCGGGCAACGCCGTCTACGGCGCCGACGACCCGGCCATGGCGGTGGACAGCCTGCGGTCCATGGCCGAGAAGAGCTGACCTCTCCACGGCCCGGCTCCACGGCCCGGCGGAAAGATCCACAGAACACGCCTCAGGTGCGCAGGGCGGGGTCCAGCACCACGTCCCGCCCGTGCACGGTCGGCCGTTCGGGGAAGTGGCAGGCGGTCAGGTGCCCCTCCCGGCTGTCCTCCAGCCTGACCAGCGGGGGCTCCTCGGCCGCACACCGCTCCCGGGCCTTCCAGCAGCGGGTCCGGAACCGGCAGCCGGACGGCGGGTCGACCGGGGAGGGCACGTCCCCCGCCAGGCGGATGCGCTCGCGGGGCTCGGTGTCCGGGGTGGCCTCGGGCACCGCCGACAGCAGGGCGTGGGTGTAGGGGTGACGCGGGCCTGAGTAGACGGACTCCCGGTCGCCGATCTCGACGATCTTGCCGAGATACATCACCGCGACCCGCTGGGAGAAGTGCCTGACCACGGCCAGGTCGTGCGCGATGAACAGGAAGGCGATGCCCATCTCCTGCTGGAGCCGCCGGAGCAGGTTGACGACCTGCGCCTGGATCGAGACGTCCAGCGCCGAGACGGGCTCGTCGGCGATGATCAGCCTGGGGTTGAGGGAGAGCGCGCGGGCCACCCCGATGCGCTGGCGCTGGCCGCCGGAGAACTCGTGCGGGAAGCGGTTGTAGTGCTCGGGGTTGAGCCCGACGATCTCCAGCAGCTCCCTGACCCGCCTGTCCCGGCCCCCGGGCGGGTCGATGCCGTTGATCTCCATCGGGCCGCCGACGATGGTTCCCACGGTGTGCCGGGGGTTGAGCGAGGAGTAGGGATCCTGGAAGACCATCTGGATCTCGGTCCGGATCGGCTTCATTTCCCTGCGGGTCGCGTGGGTGATGTCCCGCCCGCCGTACCGGATGGCGCCGGCGGTCGGCTCCAGCAGCCGGGCGGCCAGTCGCCCGGTGGTGGACTTGCCGCAGCCCGACTCGCCCACCAGACCGAGGGTCTCGCCCGCGTGCACCGTCAGGTCGATGCCGTCCACCGCGTGGACCCGGCCGACCTGCCGTCTGAGGACGAGGCCGCCCGCCACGGGGAAGTGCTTCGTCAGCCCGGACATCTCGAGCAGCGGCTCACTCATGGGTGGATCTCCCGCTTCTGGGCGAGGGTCAGGTAACACGCGTCGCCGTGGCCGTGGTGCGGGGACAGCTCGGGCCGCTCCGCCTGGCAGATCCCGGGCCCGGCCAGCCTCACGTAGTCGCACCGGGGGTGGAACGGGCAGCCGGGAGGGACGTTGAGCATGCTCGGCGGGGTGCCGCGGACCGGCCGCAGCGGCACGTCCACCGGGGTGGTCAGCCGGGGCATGGAGGCCAGCAGCCCCCAGGTGTAGGGGTGGTGGGGCTCGTTCAGGACCTCCCTGACGGTGCCGCGCTCCACCGCCCGCCCGGCGTACATCACCAGCACCTCGTGCGCGGTGCTCGCCACCACGCCCAGGTCGTGGGTGATCAGCACGATGGAGGCGCCCGTCTCCTCCTGGAGGGCCTTGAGCAGGTCCAGGATCTGGGCCTGCACGGTCACGTCCAGCGCGGTGGTGGGTTCGTCGGCGATCAGCAGATCCGGGTCGCAGACCAGGGCCATCGCGATCATCGCGCGCTGGCGCATGCCCCCGGAGAACTGGTGGGGATGGTCGTCCACCCGGAGCCGGGGCTGCGGGATGCCGACCCGGGTGAGCATCTCGACCGCGCGGTCCCGGGCCTCGGCGCGGCTCGCTCCGGTGTGCTTGCGGTAGACCTCGCCGATCTGCCTGCCGATGGTGTGGTACGGCGAGAGCGAGGTCAGCGGGTCCTGGAAGATCATCGCGACCTTGTTGCCGCGCAGCCTCTCCATGGTGGGGCGCGAGGCGCCGATCAGCTCCTCGCCGTCCAGCAGGATCTCCCCGCCGACCTTGGTGGTCTCCGGGTTGTGCAGGCCGAGCACGGTCAGGTTGGTCACCGACTTGCCGGAGCCCGACTCGCCGACGATTCCCAGCGTGGTGCCCTTCTCCACGTCGAAGGAGAGCCCGTCCACGGCGTGGACGACACCGTCCTCGGTGTGGAAGTCGACGGTCAGGTCACGGACCGACAGGAACGGAGTTGGCACTTTTCTCAGGGCTCCTAGTTCAGCCGTACGCGGGGGTCGATGAAGGCGTACAGGATGTCCACCACGATGTTGAACACCACGATCGCCCCGGCCGCCACGAGCACCGTGGCCATGAGCATGGGCAGGTCGGACGAGGTGACGGCCCTGACGGACAGACGCCCGATCCCCTGCAGGCCGAAGGTCGTCTCGGTGATGATCGCGCCGCCGATCAGCGTGCCGAGGTCCACCCCGAAGATGGTGACGATGGGGATCAGGGTGCCGCGCAGGGCGAACCTCAGCACGACGGTCCGGCCCGGCATGCCCTTGGCCCGCGCGGTGCGGACGTAGTCCTCGCTGAGCTGCTCCACCATCGTCGAGCGGGTCATCCGGGTGTAGTTGGCGGTGAAGATGATCGCCAGCACGACCCAGGGCAGGAACAGCCCTCCGGCCCAGGCCATGGGGTTCTCGGTGAACGGCACGTAGGCGGGTTGGTCGAGGATGTTGTTCTTGTAGACCAGGAAGTACAGCGCGAGCGTGCCGACGAAGTAGATCTGCACGGACGCGCCGATCAGCGACGACACACTGGCGATCTTGTCCAGCGGCCTGCCCTGCCGCAGGGCGGCGACGATGCCGGTCGTCACGCCGAAGACGAGGAAGACGGCCGACGCGCCGATCGTGAGCGAGACGGTGACCGGGAGCCGGTCCAGGATCGTCTCCAGCACCGGTGCCCGGTTGACGAAGGAGTAGCCGAGACAGGGGGCGGGGCAGTGGCCCAGGCCCTCGTAGTCGCGACCGGCGAAGATGCCGCCCACCCAGCTCAGGAACTGGAGGAACAACGGCTGGTCCAGTCCCAGGTTGTGCCGTGCCTGCTCGAGCAGTTCGGGTGGGCAGACCTTGCCGCAGGCGAGCCGGGCGGGGTCGGCCGGCACGGCGAAGAAGAGGAAGAACGTCACGGCGGCGATGATCAGCAGGGTGACCACCGCGCCGACGGTACGGCGAGCGATGAATCGAAGCATTGCCTGGTTTCCCGACGGGTGGCTGGGGTCGCTGCGGGGGCGGGGCGCCCCCCTGAGCCGTGGTCTCACAGGGCGCGTGCCTGCGAGACCACGGCCGCTGGTGTCCCTACGGCTTCACGAAGATGGTGTTCGGCGAGACGATCCACTGCTGCGGGTCGATCTCGGCGCCGCCCACCTTGGAACCGTGGAGCATGTTGGCGATCCGGTTCTCGGCGACGACCAGCGGGGTGATCGTCTCCTGCACCTTCTTGTCCAGCGCCATCCACGCGGCGTTCGCCTCGTCGAGGTCGGTCATGGCGGTGATCTTCGCCATCTCCTTCTTGAGCGCCGGGTCGTTCAGGTGCGAGTAGTTGGACGCGCCGTCGGCGACGGGGCCGAAGATGACCGGCAGCACCGTGGAGCCGGACGGCCAGTCGGCGCCCCAGCCGCCCCAGTACATGTCGAACTCGTTCTTCACCAGGCCGATGGAGTCGTAGTAGGTCTTGCGGTCCAGTGGCTTGGCCACGACCTTGATCCCGGCCTTCTCCAGCGCGTTCTTGATCGCGACGGTGATCCGCTCCTGGAGCGGAGTCTGGTTGTAGGCGTAGACGATGGTCGGGGCCGGGTTGCTCGACTGGGCCAGCAGCTCCTTGGCCTTGGCGATGTCACCGCCGGGGTTGGCCTGCCTGCCGAACAGGTCGTAGGACGTGTAGCCGAGCGTGCTGTTCTCGTTGAGGATCGTGGTGGGCAGCGCGACCGCCGCGGGGCCGCCGTAGATCTGCTGGATCTGCTTGGACGGCCACGCGTAGTTGACGGCCTGGCGGATCTTGACGTCCTTCATCCGGTCGAGGTTGAAGTAGTAGTAGTTGCCGTAGGGCGACGGGCTTCTCATCAGGCGCGGGGTCAGGGCGGGGTCGCCCAGCACCTGCTGCAGCCGCTCCGGCGGGGTGGGCGAGTAGAAGGTGAACGCCGTCTTGTCCGGGCCGGCGTCCGCCATGAGGCGGTCGGTGACCTGCAGGGCCTCCTGACCGAACTCCAGGTGCCACGTGTCGGGGTAGCCACCGCGGATCGGGTCGGTGGCCGGGTCCCAGCTGGGGTTGCGCTCCAGATCCATCGACTTGTCCACCGCGTGCGCCTTGATGACGTACGGCCCGCTGGAGACGGGCTCCTGGTCGTACTTCTGCTTGGTGTCCCCGGCCTTGGAGACGATGCCGTAGCCGCCCATCGCCAGGGCGTAGTTGGCGTCGGCGTGCGGCGCCTTGAACCTGAAGACCACCGTCTTGTCGTCGGGGGTCTCGACGTTCTCCAGGTGCTTGCCGTCGTAGGGCCCCTGGTAGGCCTTCTTGTGGTCGACCTCGGTCAGCCACTGCTGGACGTAGGTCGGCCCCTGGGTGATGAACGGCGCGAACGTCCGCTCGATGGTCCACTTCACGTCCTGGGACGTGATCGGCGTGCCGTCCTGCCATTTCACGCCGTCCTTGAGGGTGAAGGTCCAGGTCCTGCCGCCGTCGGAGGGGGTGCCCGCGTCGGTGGCCAGGTCGCCCACCAGCTTGTAGTCGCCCTTGGCGACCCGCTTGTAGCCCGTCAGGGTGCGGGCGATCAGCAGTCCGAAGTTCGCCTCGGTGTTGCTGTAGACCTGCGCGGGGTCGAGGTGGGAGAAGTCGTCCCTGTCGATCATCGTGACGGCGCCGCCCCTGACGACGCCCTCGGGCTCGATGGCCGGCCCCTTGGAGTCGTCGGCGGTGCCGACCGTGATCGTCGGCGGCTTGTAGGGTTCGGCGCCGGCCTGGGCGCCGGGCCCACCGCTGGAGACGGCGGGGGCGCCCTGGTTGCCCTTGGCGCAGGCGCCGGTGAGTGCGAGAACGCCGATGGCCAGTACGGCCACCGCTGACCGCTTGCGGACTGTCATCTCTCTCCCGTTCGGAGTCAGTGCTTGATCTTGGGGTCGAAGGCGTCGCGGACCGAGTCGCCGAGCAGGTTGAACGCGATCACGAAGATCAGCAGGGCGGCGCCGGGGAAGATCAGGTAGGTGATGTCGTCCTGGTAGACCTCGGTGCCGCGCAGGAACATGCGGCCCCAGTCGGGGATGGGCTCGATCATCCCGATCCCGAGGAAGGAGAGCGCGGCCTCGGACGTCACCAGTGCGGGCAGCAGCAGCGTCGACTGGATCAGGATCGGCGTCCACAGGTTGGGCAGCAGCTCCCTGAACACGATCCGGGCGGAGGAGGCGCCGGTGACCCGGGCCGCGTCGACGAACTCGCGTTCGCGCAGGGAGAGCACCTGGCCGCGGAGCAGCCGGGCCAGTCCGGCCCACCCGAACACCGTCAGCGCGATCACGAGCGTCACGGCGCGCAGCCAGACGGGGGTCTCCTCGTCCGGCCTGACCATGAGGTTCTCCACCACCGGCATGAACGCGATGATGAAGAGCACGGAGGGGAAGGAGAGCACGACGTCGATCACGCGGCCGATGGCGTAGTCGGTCCTGCCTCCCGCGTAGCCGGCCACGATGCCGAGCACGATGCCGATCACCGTCGTCAGTGCCGTCGCGGTGACCGCGATCAGCAGGGAGGTCCGGATCCCGTAGACGAGCTGGGTGAACACGTCCCGTCCCAGGCCCGGTTCGACGCCGAACCAGAAATCCGCGCTGACGCCCCCGTTGGGCAGCACCGGATAGCCGTAATCGTTGAGCAGCCCGGGGCCGTCCTGGCCGTAGAGAATATAAGGGTCCTTTCCGTAGAGCCAGGAAATGATCGGCGCGGATATCGCGACCAGAAAGAATATGATCACCACCACGGCGGAGGCGACACCGGTCCGGTCGCGGCGGAAACGGAGCCACATCAACTGTCCGGGGGAGCGGCCCGCCGTTTCCGGTGCCCTCGCCGTTAACATCTCGCCGGCCGTACTCTCGGCTGGTGCGGGGATGGTCATCTTTCGGGCCCCCAACGAGCGCTGAAGCGGGATCTGGGGGAACCATCGCAAAACAATCCATGCAAATCAATGAGGTGATCTCAGCAAGATCAATAAGGGCGGTTGTGATTCGATGTCTTCAAAGCGACGCCGACAGACATGAATCGGGATGGATCGCGATCCCCCTGAAATAGGCGTGGAGCTTTCGGTAGAAGAGGTCTCACCACAAGTCTTCTTCAGCCCAGAAAGCCCCACGTGATCACCTATCGTGCCACGCTCGACGTCCCTCGGGAACTGGTTTGCCATCTCTCCCTGCTGCTGGCGGCCGAACGCCGCCGACTGGGCACCCGTTCGGGTTCCAGGGCTCTGACCTGTTTTGAGCAGGCGGTGATGGGATTGCGCTGGTTCCGCGACCGCACCGACCGGGCCGCCCTCGGCCGCGACCACGGCATCTCCCGCGCCACCGCCTACCGCTACATCGACGAGGTCATCGACGTCCTGGCCGACCAGGCACCCGACCTGCACCACGCCTTGCAACGCGCTGTCGACGAGGGCCTCACCCACCTGATCCTGGACGGCACCGTCATCGCCACCGACCGCTGCCGGGAGAAGACCATCAGCGTCAAAGGCGAACCCATCGACCTGTGGTACTCCGGAAAGGCCCACCACCACGGCGGCAACATCCAGGCCCTGTCCGCGCCCTGCGGCCTGCCGCTGTGGGTGTCCGAGGTCGAACCCGGATCGGTTCACGACCTGACCGCCGCCCGCGCACACGTCCTGGGAGCGTTGTACAAGGCCGCCGCCGACGGGCTGCCCACCTTGGCCGACTCCGGCTACGACGGCGCCGGCATCGGCATTCTCACCCCGGTCAAACAACCCTCCGACGGCCGGCCCCTCGACCTCGACACCCGCACCCGCAACGCACTCCTGCGCGCCCTGCGCTGCCTGGGAGAACGAGGCTTCGCCCTGCTCACACAACGCTGGCGCACCCTCCAGCGCATCACCGCCAGCCCCAGCAGAATCGGCGACATCGTCAAAGCCGCGCTCGTTCTCACCCATTTCGAACACGGCTACTTGAAATGAAAGTCGCTGAGATCACCTCAATGGTCCGGCCATTTATTCTTTTTTTGTTGTGTAATATCGATCGGCTTGTGGCTGTAATTCCGTTGACCTCCCCCGGGGGGCGGGTAGGATAATGGAATCCCCCGAAATTCGATATTCACGGTTCTGTGACAGGCTGATGACGCATTCATGACGGTGCATTCCGATATCGCAGCCCGTGTCAAGGTCTGCGGGATGTGTGGCCGTCCGCCCGACGGGGTAGTTCAGGCACGTGCGAGGGAGGTGGCGCATGGACCACGGGCTGTTCGGGCCGGGTTCGGTGACCTGGCGGGTGATGGGGGAGCCGATCCTGCTGGTCGGGGGGTTCCGGGCGCTCCTCATGCAGGGACTCCACCCCCGGGCGATGCGCGGGGTCGCCCAGAACTCCTCGCTCATGGACCCGGCCGAGTCGTGGTCGCGTTTCCTGCGCACCACCGAGTTCGTCCGCGTGCGCACCTACGGCACCAGCGCCGAGGTCGCCGCCGCCGGCGCCCGGGTCAAGAAGATCCACTCCCGTCTCACCGCCTTCGACCCCGACACCGGCGAGCGTTTCCGCCTCGACGACCCCGGCGCGCTCCTGTGGGTCCACGTCGGCGAGGTCGACTCCTATCTGTCGGTGGCCCGGCGGGCGGGGGTGCGCCTGACCGACGAGGAGGCCGACCGGTTCGTGCACGAGTGGCGGCGTGCCGCCGAGGTGGTCGGCCTGCGCCCCGACGACGTGCCCGGTTCGGTCGGCGAGATGCGCGACTACATCCAGGGGTGCCGTCCCGGCCTCTATTTCGCCCCCGAGGTGCCCCACCCGATGCGCCAGTCCCTCAGTCAGTCCCTCAACGCGCCGCTCCCGCCGTACCTGCTCCCGCTCAAGCCGGTCATCCCGATGCTGACCGTGCTGGCCTTCGCGACCCTGCCGCGCTGGGCACGCAGGCTGTACGGCCTGCCCGCGACGCCGCTCGGCGACCTGTGGGCGACGGTCACGCTGAAGGCCCTGCAGACCGGGATCGGCCTGGTGCCCGCCCCGGTCAGGTACAGCCCGGCCGCCCGCAGGGCTCGGCAGGTGACGGCCGACCAGGCCGCGTGACCTCGCGGAACGCCGGTAGACCCAGGGGGGTGTTCCCTCGGTTGCCGGTCATGGCACACTGATGTATGGGAAGCGAGCCCTCTGGGCGAGCGACCCGTCAGGCAAACAGCGTGCTCCGGGGTCGGTGAAAGTCCGAACCGGCGGTTACAGTCCGCGACCCGGTCGAATCCATCGACCGGTTGACCCGGTGAAATTCCGGGACCGACGGTTAAAGTCCGGATGGGAGGCAGCGCGCGAACGGAGAGTGTCTTCGGGCACCCTTCCGTTAGAAGGGTGTGCACAGACCGGAAGGGTGTGCACACACCTGTGATCCCCCGGGGCCCGCCGTGGCAAGAAGCTACTGGCGAGTAGGAGACCCGGGTGACTGATCAGGCGCACATGCGCCGGGCGATCGACCTCGCCGCGCACGGACGCGGCGCCACCAGCCCCAACCCCGTCGTCGGATGCGTGATCCTCGACGCCTCCGGGCAGGTCGCGGGAGAGGGATTCCACGCCTACGCCGGCGGCCCGCACGCCGAGGTGGTCGCGCTGCGCGCCGCCGGGGAGCGCGCCAGGGGCGGCACCGCGTACGTCACCCTCGAACCCTGCGACCACACCGGCCGCACCGGGCCCTGCGCGCTCGCCCTGCTGGAGGCCGGGGTCGCCCGCGTCGTCGTCGCGGTGAGCGACCCCAACCCCACGGCGGCCGGCGGCGCCGACCGTCTCCGGCGGCACGGCGTCACCGTCGAGACCGGCCTGCTCGCGGAGGAGGCCGGACGCGGCAACGCCGAGTGGCTGACCTCCGTCCGTCTCGGCCGGCCGCACGTCACCTGGAAGTACGCCGCGACGCTGGACGGCCGTTCGGCCGCCGCGGACGGCACCAGCCAGTGGATCACCTCGCCCGAGTCCCGCGCCGACGTGCACCGCCTGCGCGGCGAGGCCGGCGCGATCGTCGCGGGCATCGGCACCGTCCTCGCCGACGACCCCCGCCTCACCGTCCGCCGCCCGGCCGCGGAGGATTCGCCCGCCGGCGTGGATCCCGCTCTCCCACCCGCGGACGGCGCTCCCGCCATGAGGCCGCCGCTCCGCGTGGTCGTGGACAGCGACGCCAGGACCCCGCTCACCGCCCGCGTCCTGGACGGCCGCGCGCCGACGCTGGTGGCCGTCGCCGCCGACGCCGACGCCGGTGCGCTCGCCGCCAGAACCGAGGTGGTACGGCTGGCACGGCGGCGGCCGTACGGGATCGACCTGGCGGGACTCCTGTCCGAGCTGCATCGCCGTCAGATCGTCAGCGTGCTGCTGGAAGGCGGACCGGCCCTCGCCGGTTCGTTCCTGCGGGAGGGCCTGATCGACCGGGTCGTCGGCTATCTCGCTCCGGCACTGCTGGGCGCGGGAGCCGCCGCGCTCGGCCCGGCGGGCGTCGCCACGATCGCCGAGACCCACCGCCTGGAGTTCGAGGATGTCACCCCCACCGGACCGGACCTGCGTCTGACCGCCCGGCCGGTACCCCTTAAGGAGATGTGAGTGTTCACCGGAATCGTCGAGGAACTGGGCGAGATCGCCGCGATCGAGCCGCTACGGGACGCGGCCCGGATGTCGATCCGCGGGAAGGTCGTCACGGCCGACGCCGGGCACGGCGACTCGATCGCCGTCAACGGCGTCTGCCTGACCGTGGTGGAGGTGGACGGTGAGATGTTCACCGCCGACGTGATGAAGGAGACCCTGGACCGCAGCTGCCTGGGGGCGCTCCGGCCTGGCTCGCGGGTCAACCTGGAGCGTGCGGTCCGCGCCGATGCGCGGCTGGGCGGCCACATCGTGCAGGGCCACGTGGACGGGACCGGCGTGCTGCTGTCGCGCGAACCCGACGAGCACTGGGAGATGGTCCGGATCTCGCTCCCGGCCGAGCTGGACCGCTACGTGGTCGAGAAGGGCTCGATCGCGGTGGACGGCATCAGCCTGACCGTGGTCGGGGTGGACGGCGGCGGATTCGCCGTCAGCCTCATCCCGACCACCCTGCGGATGACCACCCTCGGCGCCAAGCAGCCGGGAGACCCGGTGAACCTCGAGGTCGACGTGATCGCCAAGCACGTGGAGAAGCTCGTGGGCTCATACATACCGGGGGCCGGCCGGTGAACTGGGCCGAAGCGGGCTTCGAGGCATTCGGGACCAAGGTCCTCTGGACGGACCTGGCCGGAAACGCGGCCGCCCTGTCCACCGTACTGCTGGCCATCCGCAAGTCGATCTGGACCTGGCCGGTGCAGCTCACCGGCTCGGTGCTGCTGTTCATCGCCTCGATCAACGCGCACTTCACCGGCAACGCGCTCAAGCAGTTCATGTTCGGCGCCCTGGCCGTCTACGGCTGGTGGCGCTGGACGCGCGGCACCCAGGACGGCCGGGAGCTGGCCGTGCGCCCCGCGACGACCCTCGAGCGGTCCGGGCTGGTCGGGATCATGCTTCTGGGCACGCTCGCGGTCGCTGTGATCTTCTTCGTTACCAAGCTGTCCTGGGGTGCCTCCATCCCGCCGCCCAAGGGCTACTTCCTCGTCCTGGCCGACGCCTACATCTTCGTCGGCAGCGCGGTCGCCACCTGGGCCCAGGGTCAGGCGCTGGTCGACTTCTGGCTGATCTGGATCGCCGTCGACCTGATCGGCGTGCCGCTGGCCTTCAGCTCGGGGCTGGTCGTCTCCGGGGCGGTGTACGGGGTGTTCTTCGTGCTCGTCCTGGTCGGATTCTTCAACTGGCTGAAGGAGTACCGGTCGAGGGCCGTGCTCATCCCCGAGGAGGCAGTGTGACCCGCCTGGATTCGATCGACAGGGCGATCGCCGACATCCGCGACGGCCGGCCCGTCGTGGTCGTCGACGACGAGAACCGCGAGAACGAGGGCGACATCATCTTCGCCGCGGCGAAGGCCACGCCGGAGCTGCTGGCCTTCACCGTCCGCCACACCAGCGGCGTGATCTGCGTGTCGATGCCCGGAGAGGACCTCGACCGGCTCGGCCTGCCGCTGATGGTCCACGACAACAGGGAACGGCTCCGCACCGCCTACACGGTCAGTGTGGACGCCCGCGACGGGGTGAGCACCGGCATCTCGGCGTCGGACCGGGCCCGGACCATCCGGACCCTGTGCGACTCGGCGACCGAGCCGTTCGAGCTGGTACGGCCCGGCCACGTGTTCCCGCTCCGCTACCGCACCGGCGGCGTGCTGGCCCGGCGCGGCCACACCGAGGCGGCCGTCGACCTGGCCAGACTCGCCGGGCTGAGCCCCGCGGGCGGGCTCGCGGAGGTCGTCAACGACGACGGGACCATGAAGCGGCTGCCGGAGCTGCGCCGGTTCTGTGACGAGCACGATCTGGCGCTGGTCTCGATCGAGCAGCTCGTGGAGTTCAGGCGCCGCAGCGAGCAGATGGTGACCCGGGTCGCCGAGACGCGCCTGCCCAACAAGTACGGGATGTGGCGTGCCTACGGCTACGCGAGCGCACTGGACGGCGGCGAGCACCTGACGCTGGTCTGCGGCGACATCGAGGACGGGGAGAACATCCTGGTCCGGGCGCACTCCGAGTGCCTGACCGGCGACGTGTTCGGGTCACTGCGATGCGACTGCGGGGTCCAGCTCGACCACGCGATGGCGACGATCGCCGCCGAGGGCCGGGGTGTGGTCGTCTACCTGCGCGGGCACGAGGGACGCGGGATCGGCCTGCTGGCCAAGCTCAAGGCGTACAGCCTGCAGGACGACGGCAGGGACACCGTTGACGCGAACCTGGAGCTCGGGCTGCCGGTGGACGCCCGGGAGTTCTCCAACGCCGCGCAGATCCTCGCCGACCTCGGCGTGAAGTCGGTCCGGCTGCTGACCAACAACCCGGCCAAGCTGCGCGGCATGGACGGCTACGGCATCAAGGTGCTCGGCCGCGAGCCGATGCCGGTGTCGACGAACCCCTACAACGAGAAGTATCTGCAGGCCAAGCGCGAGCGTCTCGGCCACGACATCCACGAGGAGAAGCCATGATCGAGCGCGATGGCGGACGGGCGGCGCACTGCGGCCCGCTGGGAGGAGGGCCCACATGAGCGGCACCGGACGGCCGGCGGCCTCGGCGGTCGAGGCCGCGGGGCTGACCGTCGGCATCGTCGCCGCCCGCTGGCACGAGGAGATCACCGACCAGCTGGTGGCCCGGGCCGTACAGGCCGCCGGTGACAGCGGCGCCGCCGCGACCGTGGTCCGCGTGGCCGGGACCCTGGAGATCCCGGTCGTGGTCCAGACCCTGGCCAGGCGGTATGACGCGGTCGTCGCCCTCGGGGCCGTGATCCGGGGGGAGACCGCCCACTTCCACTATGTCTGCGACTCGGTGACCTCGGGCCTGACCCGGATCTCCCTCGACGAGGAGACCCCGGTCGGCAACGGCGTGCTGACCTGCGACTCCCTCGACCAGGCCGTCGACCGTTCCGGGCTGCCGGGCAGCCACGAGGACAAGGGCTACGAGGCGACCCTGGCCGCCCTGGAGACCGCCCTGCTGCTGAAAGACCTCCGGGACTGACCGGGGTCCGGCACCCTTCCCGGCCGCACCGCACGACGCCCGCCGCGCTCCGCGGCGGGCGGGGGGGAGGACCCCGATCCCCGGCGGAGTCGGGGGGCGGCAAGGTGGTGCGGTAAATTTCATTCGGCACTGTGTCGGCCGTCACACGGGTTGTGACCGGCGGTTTTCCCGAAGGATCGTGATCTTCAAGTGAACCCCGAGAGCGTCTCTCCGCCCGAGCTGCCCGTGGTGTGGCGGCCCCAGAAGGGCCGGATCGTGGCGTACGGCTTCGCTGCGGCGATCATGCTGGGTGCGCTGCTGCTGGCGATCTTCCTGCCCCCGCCGTTCAGCCTGCCCGACAAGGTCGGCATGGTCGTGCTCGGCGCGTTGATCGCCGGGGTGCTGCACCTGCTGGGGCGCTGCCGGGTGGAGGCGGACGAGCAGGGGATCACCGTGGTCAACGCGTTGCGGGTGCACCGTTACGAATGGCCGGAGGTGCTGGGGGTCACGCTGGGCCAGAGCGAGCCCTGGGCGAAGATCGACTTCACGGACGGGGCGACGATCGGGGCCATGGGACTGCAGGGATCGGAGAAGGGACGGACCGTGCAGCAGGTGCGCGAGCTCGCCGCCCTCATCCGCCAGCGCGGTGAGGCCGAGGAGACCCGTTAGGCCCGCCCGCTGGGCGGGCGTCTGCGGGCCGCCGCTCTGCCGTGTGCCCGGTGGCGGAGCCGTTCTCCTGGACGGGCACCCGGCGGCCTCAGGTCTCCTCGGCGAACCGCTCGGTCTTGTCGGTCTCGCCCGCGACGAGCAGCGTGTCGCCGCTGTTGACGACCGTGTCGGAGGTGGCGTAGGTGAACCTGCCGCCGGGCTGCTTGATCCCGACCACGGTCACCCCGTACTTCTTGCGGATGCCCAGCTCGCCCAGCGTCCTGCCGTCCGCCCACCGGGGTGCCTTGGTCTTGACCAGGGCGTAGTTGTCGTCCACCTCGACGTAGTCGAGCATCCGGCCGGTGACCAGGTGCGCGACCCGCTCGCCCATGTCGTGCTCGGGCTGCACCACGTGGTGGGCGCCGACCCGTTCCAGGATCCGGCTGTGCTGGAGGCTGATCGCCTTGGCCCAGATGTCGGGCACGCCGAGATCGGCCAGGATCGAGGTGGTCAGGATGCTCGCCTCGATGTCGGTGCCGATGCCGACCACGGCCCGGCCGAACTCGGCGACCCCCAGCTGGGTGAGCGCGTCGGGGTCGGTGGAGTCGGCGCAGACCACATGGGTGAGCCGCCCGGAGAACTCCTGGACGTTCTTGGCGTCGCGGTCCACCCCCAGCACCTCGATGTCACGCCCCACCAGCTCCGCCGCCAGCGCGCCGCCGAACCGGCCCAGGCCGATCACCACGACCGCCTCGTCACGGCTCTTCTTGTCAGCCAACTAAAGGACGCTCCTCCGGATAGCGGAACCTACGGGTCTGGACGTGCAGCGCCAGCGCGGCGCCGAGGGTCACCGGCCCGAGCCGGCCGACGAGCATCAGGGCCGTCAGGGTCAGACGCCCGGCGGTGCCGACGTCAGAGGTGATCCCCGTCGACAGCCCGACCGTGCCGAACGCGGAGATCACCTCGAACAGTACGCGGTCGAGCTTGAACGGGGTGACCATCATCATGATGAAGGTTCCGGCGGCGACCGAGGCCACGCTGAGCAGGGCGATGGTCAGCGCCTGCCGCTGGAGCTGCTCGGGGATGCGGCGCCGCCCCGACGTGACGTCGGGCTCGCCGCGCAGCTCGGCCAGGATGACGTAGCCGAGCAGCGCGAACGTCGTCACCTTGATGCCACCGCCGGTGCTCGCACTGCCCGCGCCGACGAACATCAGCATGTCGCTGACCAGCCAGGTGTTCTCGTTCATCTGGGAGACGTCGACGGAGTTCATGCCGCCGCTGCGGGTCATGGCGCTGTGGAAGAACCCGGCCAGCACGCGCAGTCCCGGGGAGAGGCCGCCCAGCGTGTGGGGGTTGCCCCACTCGATGGCGGTGACGGCCGTCGTCCCGGCGGACAGCAGGACGGCGGTCATCCCCAGCGTGATCTTGGTGTGCAGCGACCAGCGTGACGGGCGACGCCAGCTCTGCCGGAGCACGGCGTAGACCGGGAAGCCGAGCCCGCCGGAGACCACCGCCAGCGCGAGGGGGAGGCAGACCCACGGGTCGGTGACGAACCGTGTCATGCTGTCCGGCCAGAGCGCGAACCCGGCGTTGGTGAACGCCGAGACCGCGTGGAAGATCCCGAGATAGGCGGCACGGCCGAGTGGCTCGCCGTACTCGGTGACGAAGCGCGCGGCGAGCACCACGGCGGTCGCCGCCTCCACCGCCAGCGTGACCTTGGCGACACCCGCGATCATCCGGCGGACGTCACCGTGGCCGAAGGTCTTGGTCTCGGCCTGGGTGTTGAGCCGGGCGCGCAGGCCGAGCTTGCCGGAGACGACCATCGCGAGGATCGAGGCGAGCGTCATGATCCCGAAGCCGCCGATCTGCATCAGCACCAGGATCACCGTCTCGCCGAAGAACGTCCAGTGTGTCGCCGTGTCGTGCACGGCGAGGCCGGTGACACACACCGCCGAGGCCGCGGTGAACAGGGCGGAGGTCCATGACGCCTCCTGGCCCGCCTCGACCGCGACGGGCAGCGACAACAACGCCGAGCCGCCGAGGACCACCGCCAGGAAGGCGGCGACCACGGCGCGCGACGGGGTGTTGATCTGCCGGACCAGGTTCCTCACAGACGGTGAGAATAGCCCGTCCGGAACCGGGCCTTTCGCCGCGCCCTCGACAGGCCCGGCTGCGCGGGCGGCGAGGTCCACGAGGGGGTGCCGGGCCGGCGGGACGGCGCCTCGCGGAGCCCGCGATCCACCTGGCCGGGTCCGTGGCCCACCGCCCACCCGATCCCTGTCACTGTCCGCCGATTCCGGATCGGCCGTCCGGGCGTAACCTGAGGTGGTGGTGAGGCAGACGATCGAGGCATCGGATGTGGGCTCGCCCGGGGAGCTGGCGGAGCTGCTCGACCGGCACGCGTACCTCGCCGGTGAGGGACTGGCCACGGCGGCGTTCCTGGCGCTGCGGATGGGCCGCCCCCTGCTGCTCGAAGGTGAGGCCGGGGTAGGCAAGACCGAGCTGGCCAGGACCCTGGCGGCGGTGCTGGGCGCGCCGCTGATCCGGCTGCAGTGCTACGAGGGTCTCGACGGCCCTCAGGTGCTCTACGACTGGGACTTCGCCCGTCAGCTCCTGCACCTCAAGGCGGCCGAGGCCGGCGGGCTCACCGACCCGGCCCGGCTGGAGGGCGAGGTCTACGACCGGCGGTTTCTCATCGCCCGGCCGCTGCTGCGGGCCATCGAGACCCAGCCCAGCGTGCTGCTGATCGACGAGATCGACCGGGCCGACGTGGAGTTCGAGGCCATCCTGCTGGAGGTCCTCTCGGACTTCGCCATCTCCATCCCCGAGCTCGGCACGATCCGCGCCGAGCGGCCCCCGGTGGTCGTGCTGACCTCCAACCGCACCCGTGAGGTGCACGACGCGCTCAAACGGCGCTGCCTCTACCACTGGCTGGAGCATCCCTCCTTCGACCGGGAGGTGGCGATCCTGCTGCGGCGCCTGCCCTCCTGCTCCGAGACCCTCGCCGAGCAGGTCGCCAAGTCGGCCGGGCGGCTCCGCGAGGCCGGCCTCGTCAAGCCGCCCGGGATCGCCGAGACCATCGACTGGACCGAGGCGCTGCTGACCCTCGGCGCGCGCGAGCTGGACCCCGACCTGGCCGCGGCCACGCTGGGAGCTCTGCTCAAGCACCGCGAGGACCACGAGGCCGTGCTCGGGAACGGGTTCTTCGGTGACCTCCGCGGCTGAGGACCTGGTCGCCGTCATGACCGGATTCGCCAGGACGCTGCGCGCCGCCGGGGTCCCCGCCGACCATGAGAGGATTCAGGGCCTGCTGCGCGCACTGGCGCACCTGGACGCGGCCGAGCCCCGCGACGTCTACTGGGCGGGCCGGTTCACCCTGTGCGCCTCGGCGGACGACCTGCCCCGCTACGACCGGGTCTTCCACGCCTACTTCGGCGGGTTGCGCGCGGGCCGCCGGCAACCGGCCGCGGTCACCGTCACCCGCCACACCGTCGGCATGTTCACCGCACCCGGCCGCGACGACGGCCCCGCTCCGGTGGCCAGCGCCGGATCGGCGGAGGTGCTGCGCAACCGGGACGTGGCCAAGATGACCGGGACCGAGCTGGCCGAGGTGCACCGGCTGCTCGCCCTGTTCCGGGCGGGGCGCGAGCAGCGCAGGTCGCGGCGGCTGCGGCCCTCGCACCGGGGACGGCTGGACAGCAGGGCGACGATCCGTGAGGCCCTGCGGCGCGGTGGGGAGACCGCCCGTCTCCGTTACCGCGTGCCCCGCACCAGGCCCCGCAGGGTCGTGCTGCTGGTGGACGTCAGCGGCTCGATGACCCCCTACGCCGACACGCTGCTCCGCCTGGCCCACGCGCTCGTCCGGTGCGAGCCCCGGGCCACCGAGGTGTTCAGCGCGGGCACCCGGCTCACCCGGATCACCGCCGAGCTGCGTCACCGCGACCCGGCCACCGCGATGGACGCCGTCTCACGAGCCATCCCCGACTGGAGTGGCGGCACCCGGCTGGGCGAGGAGCTCCGGAGGTTCCTGGCGCTGAACGACGCACGGGGGGCGGTGGTGGTGATCGCCTCCGACGGGTGGGAACGCGGCGACGTCTCGCTGCTCGGCGCGGAGATGGCCCGGCTGTCCCGGATGGCGCACCGGGTGATCTGGGTGAACCCCCACAAGGGGCAGGAAGGCTACCAGCCGCTCACCGCGGGGATGCGCGCCGCGCTGCCCCACATCGACGACTTCGTGGCCGGGCACAGCCTGGCCGCGTTCGAGGAACTGGCCGGACTGCTGGGAGAGACACATGCGTGACGTGCTGTCACAGATCGTGCGGTGGTGGGAGTCCGGGCAGACATTCGGTCTGGCCACCGTCGTGAACACCTTCCGCAGCGCGCCCCGCCCGCCGGGCGCGTCCATGGCGGTGCTCGGCGAGGAGGCGGAGGGCAGCGTGTCGGGCGGCTGCGTCGAGGGGGCCGTCTACGAACTGGCCCAGGAGGTGGTCGCCTCCGGGACCCCGGTCCTGCAGCGGTACGGCGTGAGCGACGACGACGCCTTCTCGGCCGGCCTGACCTGCGGGGGCATCCTGGACGTGTTCGTCGAGCCGGTCTCGCGCGAGACGTTCCCCGAGCTGGGGGCGGTCGCCGGATCGGTGCGGGAACGTGAGCCGGTGGCGGTGGCGACCGTGCTGTCCGGGCCGGGTGTCGTCGGCGCCCGCAGGATCGTCTGGCCGGGCCGTTCCTCAGGCTCGCTGGGCGTCGCCCGCCTGGACGAGGCGGTCGACGACGACGTGCGCGGCATGCTCGCGCAGGGGCTCACCGGGGTCCGGCGGTACGGCTCGCACGGTGAGCGGCGGCTCGACGAGCTGTCGATCTTCGTGCACTCCTTCGCCCCACCTCCCCGGATGCTGGTCTTCGGCGCGATCGACTTCGCCGCGGCGGTGGCCAGGGTCGGCAAGTTCCTCGGCTACCACGTGGTCGTGTGCGACGCCCGCCCGGTCTTCGCCACGGCCAAGCGCTTCCCCGACGCCGACGAGGTGATCGTCAAATGGCCGCACGACTACCTGACCTCGACCACCGTGGACGAGCGGACCGCGATCTGCGTCCTCACCCACGATCCCCGGTTCGACGTCCCCCTGCTGGAGGTGGCCCTGCGGACCTCCGCGGGGTACGTCGGGGCGATGGGCTCGCGCCGTACCCACGAGGACCGGCTGACACGGCTGCGTGAGGCGGGCCTGGAGGAGGCCGAGCTGAAGCGGCTCCGCTCGCCGATCGGGCTGGACCTGGGTGCGCGGACCCCCGAGGAGACCGCCGTCTCCATCGCCGCCGAGCTGATCCAGCTCCGCTGGGGCGGCTCGGGGCGGCCCCTCACCGACGGCTCCGGCCGGATCCACGGAGACGGGACCCAGGCGTGATCACACGGGCGGAGGCGTCCATGCGGGTGGCGAGCGCGGGGCTCCTGCTGGCGGCCGGATCGGGCTCGCGGCTCGGCACGCCGAAGGCGCTGGTGGAGTTCCGCGGGGAGCGGCTGGTGGACCACGGAGTCCGGCTGCTCCGCGACGGCGGCTGCCATCCCGTGGTCGTCGTGCTCGGGGCCGCCACCGCGCAGGTGCGCGGAGCGGTGGCCGTGCGCAACCCGCTGTGGCACTCGGGGATGGGCTCCTCGCTGCGCGTCGGGCTGGCCGCGCTCTCCGATGAGGTGGAACGTGTGGTGATCGCCCTGGTCGACCAGCCGTTCATCGGCCCGCGGGCGGTGGAGCGGCTGATCGGCGCGGCCCGGGACGGCGCCTCGGTCGCCGTCGCGACCTACGGGGGAGCGCCGAGGAACCCGGTGCTGATCGCCAGGGAGCACTTCGAGGAGGTCGCCGCCCTCGCGACCGGCGACGTCGGCGCCCGGCCGTTCCTCCGGGCCCACCCGGAGCTGGTCGTCGAGGTGCCCTGCGACGATGTCGGCGACCCCGCCGACATCGACACCCCGGCGGACCTGTCCGCCCTGCGCGAGACAGGGGCCCGGCCGGAGGTGCGGTGAGCCGGCAGGCACCCCACCGCTCCGGTGTCCCCGTAGCTCAGGGTAACGTTCGAGTGACGATACGTCTGAGTGCCGACCATGGCGTGGGCTTCTGCCCGCAGACGGCGGACTGGCCGGTGAACAGGCCAGGGCGTCGGCCGTCGAAGCGCTCTGGTCACGGGCAGGGGGATCTCGCGATGGCCGAGGGCGGTCCCATCCTCGTCACCGGTGCGGGCGGGGGCGTCGGAGGTGTGGGCCGTACCGTCGTCGAGCTGCTGCGCGGGCGCGGTCTGCCCGTGCGGGCGATGGTGCATCACGACGACGGGCGCGCCGAGGCGCTGCGCGACCTCGGTGCACAGGTGATCGTCGGTGACCTCACCCGGCCCGCCGATGTGGCGGATGCCCTTGACGGCAGCCCTCGGATGTTTTTCAGCATGAGCGTGTCGCCGTCGTACCTGGAGGCCGCCGCCACCGTCGCGACGGTGGCCCGCGCGGTGGGTGCGCTTGAGGTCCTGGTCGGCATGTCGCAGATGACCGTGTCGCAGATGGACGCGGTGAGCACCGAAGAATCCCATCAGCAGCGGTTGCACTGGCTGTCCGAACAGGTGTTTGACTGGTCCATGCTTCCTGTCGTGCACATCCGCCCCACCGTTTTCCTGGACAACCCGTTCTTCACGACGCTGGCCGCGCGTTCCATAGCCGAGAGCGGGACCATCCGGCTCCCCTTCGGAACCGGTCGCACGTCACCGGTCGCGGCCGGCGACGTCGCACGTGTCGTCGCCACCGTGCTGGAGGATCCCCGGCCACATCTCGGGCACGTCTACCAGCTGACCGGCCCCCGCTCGCAGGAGATGACCGGCGTCGCCGAGGAGTACTCCCGCGCGCTGGGAAGGAAGGTCACCTATGTGGACGTCCCGTTCGACGCCTGGGTCGATCAGGTCGTCACCCCCGCGGGATTCCCGCCGCACGTGGAAGAACACATCGTCACCATGGCCCGCCTCCACCGCCGGAACCGTTACGACCGGACGACCCGCGACGTCGAATCGATCACGGGAAAGGCCGCGGAGACGGTGGAGGAGTTCGTCGCGGAACGGGCCGGCCTTTTCACCCGGTGAATGTTCCCCGCCGCGCCGTTCGACGATGTGCTCGACGGCATCGCCGCCAGCCTGCCCGGCCAGGCCTAGCTCCCCGCCATGCGCAGCGTGGCGACGGCGGCGAGGTGGTCGCTGCCGGCGGCCTGCTCGACTCCGGCGCCGGTGGCGGACATGCCCCGGTAGAGGATGTGGTCGGGACGGGTGACGGGGAAGGACGACGGCCAGGTGAAGCCGAACCCGGAGCCGGCCTCCTGCTGGGCGTCCAGCAGCGGCGGCACCAGGTTGGCGCGCTTGCGGTCGGTGGTGGCGGTGTTGAGGTCGCCGAGCAGGAGCAGGTGCTCGCTGTCGTCCCTGTCGATGAGCCTGCGGGCGTAGGCGAGGGTCTCGTCGCGCTGGGCCGTCTTGCCGGGGCGGGCCGAGGCCAGGTGCATGACGTAGACGGTCAGGTCCCCCTTGGGCGTCCTGACCACGACTCTCAGCGCCCGGACCCAGTCGAGGCCGATGTCCGCCTTGCGGGCGTCGGTGATCGGGAACCGGCTCCACAGGCCGACCGTGGAGATCTGGTAGTGGTGCGGGAACCGTCCGTTGAGCGCCTTCGCCGCCGGGCCGCCGTTGGTCAGCTCCTGCGCGGCGACCAGGTCCCGGCCCTTGGAGAGGGCTCGTACGGCCTGCCCGGAGGCGGCGTTGGTCACCCCCACGTTGAGCGTGGCGACCGACAGGTCGCTCGGGCCGCCCGGCGGGGTGTGCAGCAGGGTGGGGCCGAACAGGACCGCCCACACGGCCGCCGGGAGCAGTGCCACGACGACCGTCTGCCACGAACGGGTGAACAGCGCGGCGACCAGCAGCACCGGCACGGCGACGCCGAGCCAGGGGAGCACGCTCTCCAGCACGGGGGTGAAGCCGCCCAGCTCCGGCAGGAGCCGGTGCCCGCCGAGAATCAGGGCCAGCGCCCCCGCCACCGTGATGATCAGCCGTCTCAGCACGCCGCTCCTCGTCTGCCTGGCCTACGGGAGCCGCTTCTGCCCCGGAATGCGTACGCTACCGGCCCTGCCCCGGGGACGCGGGGCTTGGTGCTTCGGCGGTGAGTCGATAACCTTCTGTCCCGAGGCAACGGAACATCATTCGGTTTTGTGGGTGCGGAAGGACGATCTCAGGATGCGTATCGGTATGGCCCTGAACTACTCGGGGGGCTTCAAGCAGACGGTGGCCGCGCTGGCCGACTACGAGAAGGCCGGTCTCGACATCGTCTTCGTCGCCGAGGCCTACAGTTTCGACGCGGTCAGCCAGATGGGCTACATCGCGGCCAAGACCGAGCGCCTGCAGATCGCCTCCGGCATCCTGCCGATCTACTCCCGGACGCCCACCCTGCTGGCCATGACCGCCGCGGGCATGGACTACGTCTCCGACGGTCGCTTCACCCTCGGTCTCGGCGCCTCGGGCCCCCAGGTCATCGAGGGCTTCCACGGCGTGCCGTACACCGCTCCGCTGGGCCGTACCCGCGAGGTCGTCGAGATCTGCCGTCAGGTCTGGAAGCGCGAGCGCCTGACCTACGAGGGCAAGCACTACACGGTCCCGCTCCCCGCCGGCCAGGGCACCGGCCTGGGCAAGCCCCTGAAGATCATCAACCACCCCGTCCGCGACCGCATCCCCATCGTGATCGCCGCCATCGGCCCCAAGAACGTCGAGCTGTCGGCGGAGCTGGCCGAGGGCTGGGAGCCGATCTTCTACATGCCGGAGAAGGCCGCCGACGTCTGGGGCGCCTCGCTGGCCGCCGGCAAGGCGAGGCGCGACCCGGCCCTGGGGGAGCTGGACGTCATCGCCCAGGCGGCGCTGGCCATCGGTGACGACGTGTCCGACTGGCTGGAGCTGGGCCGCCCGATGGCCGCCCTCTACATCGGCGGCATGGGCGCCAAGGGCAAGAACTTCTACAACGACCTCGCCCGCCGGTACGGCTACGAGCGAGAGGCCGAGCAGATCCAGAACCTCTACCTCGACGGCAAGAAGGACGAGGCCGCCGCGCTCGTCCCGCAGGAGCTGCTGGAGAAGATGTCCCTGATCGGCTCCGAGGGCCACGTCCGCGAGCGCATCCAGGCCATGAGGGAGTCGGGCGTCACGACCGTCAACGTCGCCCCGCTCGGCCACACGCACGAGGAGCGCGTCCGGCTCATCGAGAGGGTCAGAGAGCTCGCGTCCTGACGCCCCTGTGTGAAGGGGGTCCCGGCTCCGGCCGGGGCCCCCTTTCCGGTGCCCGCCGTTCCTCCGGTCCTTGACAAGATTCTTTTCTCTACTCAATGTGATATGAGTCACAGAGTAGAGAGGAATAGACATACGTTATGAGGAGGTTCTTCCCCCTCGTGAGGTTTTCCCCGGTGATCGTGTGGCTTGTCGAGCGGCTACACGTCGACCTGTGCCGCCTGAACAGCCAGCTCTGTCGCTGAACGCTGTCCCCCCACCCCTCATCTCCTCACCCGCATGACCGTGTCCGCTCCGGCATGCCCTTTCACGGAGTCCCGTACATGAAGAGATTCTCTTTCTCCCTGCAGTTGCTGCTGGGCCTGGTCGTCGGCGTCGCCCTCGGGTTCGTCGCCCGTGCCGGCGACGTCACCTGGCTCACCACCACCCTGACCGAGGTCGGCAAGCTCTTCGTCCAGCTCCTCAAGCTGGCCGTCCCGCCGCTGGTCTTCACCGCCGTCGTCGTCAGTGTGGCCAACCTGCGCAACGTCAACGGAGCCGCCAGGCTCGCGGGCAAGACATTGCTGTGGTTCCTGGTCACCTCGCTGATCGCGGTGGCCTTCGGGATCGGCCTCGGGCTGATCCTCAACCCCGGCCTGGGCGTCACCATCGCCACCGAGGGCGCCAAGGCGGTGGACCTGGAAGGCGCCGGAACCTGGGTCGACTTCCTGACCGGCATCATCCCGACCAACATCGTCACCGCCTTCACCGAGCTCAACGTCCTCCAGATCGTCTTCCTGGGAGTCGTCCTCGGCGCCGCCGCCCTGGCGGTCGGCGACAAGGCCGAGCCGTTCCTGAACCTCAGCCGCTCGGTGCTCGAACTGGTCCAGAAGGCCCTGTGGTGGGTCATCCGGCTGGCCCCGATCGGCACCGCCGGTCTCATCGGAAAGTCCGTCGCCAGCTACGGCTGGGAGCTGCTCGCCCCGCTCGCCAAGCTCAGCGCGGGTGTCTACATCGGATGCCTTCTGGTCCTGCTGGTGAGCTACCCGCTGCTGCTGGCGTTCGTCGCCAAGGTCAACCCGGTCACCTTCTACCGCAACGCCTGGCCCGCCATCGAGCTGGCCTTCGTCTCCCGCTCCTCGGTCGGGACCATGCCGCTCACCCAGCGCGTCACCACCGAGCGTCTCGGCGTGGACCGCGACTACGCCTCCTTCGCGGTGCCGTTCGGCGCGACCACCAAGATGGACGGCTGCGCCGCGATCTACCCGGCACTCGCTGCGATCTTCGTGGCCCAGGTGTTCAACATCCCGCTCGGCGTCGGGCAGTACCTGCTGATCGCGTTCGTCTCCGTGGTGGGCTCCGCCGCGACCGCCGGTCTCACCGGCGCGATCGTGATGCTCACCCTCACCCTGAGCACGCTCGGCCTGCCCCTTGAGGGCGTCGGCCTGCTGCTGGCCATCGACCCGATCCTCGACATGATCCGTACCGCCACCAACGTGGCGGGGCAGCTCGTGGTGCCGGTCATCGTGGCCCGTTCGGAGGGAAGACTGGACGAGAGCGTGTTCAACGCTCCGCCGCAGCCGCTGGACGAGGCCCCCCGCTCCACCGTCCGGGTGTCTGATCCCCTTCCGGCCTGACAGCGGCCATCGGGCGGGCTCCAGGCGACTGGAGCCCGCCCGCGAATCATCCCGGGTCAAACCCGTCTGTGAACCGTCCCCGGCGGGGACGGGGAACGACGCCGGCGAACGGCCATAGCATGCGAGTCATGACCGCCACCCACGCTCTCCGCCGTCAACGTCTCGCCGCGTTGCTCCCCGCCCACGAGGCCGACGCGATCCTGGTCACCCGCGGTGTCAACGTGCGCTACCTGACCGGTCTGGCCAGCTCCAACGCCGCGGTGCTCGTCCGGGCCGACGCCCGCGCCACGCTGGCCACGGACTCCCGCTACGCCGAGACCGCGCGCCGGGCCTGCTCCGACATCGAGGTGATCGAGGAGCGTGACGTCGCCGGATGCCTCGTCTCGATGGCCGACAGGGTCGCCGTCGAGGCCCATCACATGCCCGTCGCCGACTACTTCCGGCTCGGAGACGACCTGCTGCGCCTGTCCGGAGTGGTGGAGTCGGTGCGCCGGGTCAAGGACGAGGCCGAGATCGACCTCATCCGCACCGCGTGCGCGCTCACCGACCAGGCTCTCGCCGACGTCCTGCCCACGCTGCGGCCCGGGGTGACCGAGAGGGAGATCGCCAGGGCGCTGGAGTCGCGGATGATCGAACTGGGGGCCGAGAAGCCCGCCTTCGAGTCGATCGTGGCGAGCGGTCCCAACGGCTCGATCCCGCACCACTCGCCCTCGGGCCGGCCGCTGGAGCGAGGCGACCTGGTCACGATGGACTTCGGGGCGCTGTACGAGGGCTACCACGCCGACATGACCCGGACGGTGGCGATCGGCGAGCCCGCCTCATGGCAGCGGGAGCTGTACGACCTGGTCCACGCCGCCCAGCGGGCCGGTCGCCATGCCGTACGGCCCGGCGCGGTCACCCACGAGGTGGACGCCGCCGCCCGTGACGTCATCGCCGAGGCGGGCTATGGAGACTACTTCGGCCACGGCCTCGGCCACGGCGTCGGACTGGAGATCCACGAGGTGCCGTTCCTGTCTCCGGCGAAGCCAGAGCCCGACTACGAGCACGCTAGACTAGAGGATCGAGTTCCGGTCACCGTTGAGCCAGGGGTTTACCTACCGGGCAGGGGCGGCGTCCGCATCGAGGACACGCTCGTGACGCGTGATGACGGACCGGAACTTCTCACACGGACGACCAAAGAGCTGCTTGTCCTTTAAGAGCGGCCGTACGCAGGAGAAACTAGTGGCGACGACGAACGACCTCAAGAACGGCCTGGTGCTCAAGCTCGACGGCGGTGAGCTCTGGACGGTCGTGGAGTTCCAGCACGTCAAGCCCGGTAAGGGTGGTGCGTTCGTCCGCACCAAGATGAAGAACATCCTTTCCGGCAAGGTCGTCGACAGAACCTTCAACGCCGGGGTCAAGGTCGAAGTGGCCAACGTCGACAAGCGCGAGATGCAGTTCTCCTACATGGACGGCGACGACTTTGTCTTCATGGACACCGAGACCTACGACATGCTCCATGTCTCCCGGGCCGGGGTCGGCGACGCCGCCAACTACCTGCTGGAGAACATGCTCGCCACCGTGGCGATCAACGAGGGCAACGTGCTCTACGTCGACCTGCCCGCGGCCGTCGAGCTGATCATCTCCGAGACCGAGCCCGGCCTCCAGGGCGACCGCTCCACCGGCGGCACCAAGCCCGCCACGCTGGAGACCGGCGCCGAGATCAAGGTGCCGCTGTTCATCACGACCGGCGAGAAGGTCAAGGTCGACACCCGCACCGGCGATTACCTCGGCCGGGCCTGATGTCGGCACGGGGTAAGGCGCGCAGGCGCGCGCTGGACATCCTGTTCGAGGCCGAGGCGCGGAGCCAGGATCCGCTGAGCGTCCTGGCCGAGCGCCTGGAGCGGGCGGAGCCGCCCGTCAACGAATACACCACGACGATCGTCGAGGGCGTGTGCCGGCACCGGTCGCGCATCGACGAACTGATCACCACCTACGCCGAGGGGTGGACGCTCGACCGCATGCCCGCGGTCGACCGCAACCTGCTGCGCGGCGGCACCTACGAGCTCCTGTGGATGCCCGACGTCCCCGAGGGCGTCGTCATCAGCGAATGGGTCGGCCTGGCCTCCGAGCTGTCGACCGACGAGTCGCCGCAGTTCGTCAACGGCCTGATGGCCCGGTTCAAGCAGCTCAAGCCCTCCCTGACGCTGTAGGGCGCTCCGCGGGGGACCGATCCCGGTCTCCCGCGGCGATGCTGTTCTCGCGTGGTTCGATCCCCTTTATCCGCCCGGGTTCTTCCGTGCCGGAAAAAGACTCGATCAAGCACGAGTATGGATCGTCCTTGGGTGGTCCCGGGGGCTGTCCGGCGTAGGCTGGGCTCGTCACCCGAAATAGGAGGCGATCTGAAGTTGCACGCCGTAGGCATCTCGCGGCAGGCAGGCACTCCGGCGGTCCGCACCGCCGTCGTCTGGGACGTCCTGCGGGCAGTGCTGGCCGAAAGGGTGTCCGCCACCGGGCGTGACCGCCTCGACATCGTCGACGCGGGAGGCGGCACGGGAGGCTTCGCCGTTCCGCTGGCCGAACTCGGGCACTCCGTAACGGTCGTCGATCCCAGCCCCGACTCGCTGGCCGCGCTGGAGCGCCGCGCCGCGGAGGCGGGTGTGGGGGTGCGCGCGCTGCAGGGTGACGCCGCCGACCTGGGGGAGCTGCTCCCCGCCGACTGCGCCGACCTGGTTCTCTGCCACAGCGTGCTGGAGTACGTGGAGGATCCGGCCAGTGCGCTGACGGCCATGGCCGCGCTGCTGCGTGAGGGCGGGGCGATCAGTGTGCTGGCCGCCAACCCGCTCGCCGCCGCGCTGCACCGCTCGATCGCGGGCCGGTTCGACGAGGCCCGTCAGGTGCTGGACGACCCCGAGGGGCGCTGGGGCGACCGTGACCCCACCCCCCGGCGTTTCACCCGGGAGGCCCTGGCGCGACTTCTCACCGTGACCGGCTTCGCTCTCGGCGAGGTCCACGGTGTGCGGATCTTCGCCGACCTGGTGCCCAGCCGGTTGCTCGACGGCGAGCCGGGGGCCGCACGTGCCCTGGTCGCCCTGGAACAGGCGGCGGCCGCCCATCCCGTGCTCCGGGACATCGCCACCCAGTTGCACGTCCTCGGCCACCGGTGAGGCTTGCATCGAACGCGTGTTCTCATAGGATGGTGCCGTGTCGAGGAAGCAGCAGATGCCGCGCCCGAAGTCCGATCTGGGCGACGACGACACCGGCTGCCCGATCCTCCACGTCGACATGGACGCGTTCTACGCCGGCGTTGAGCTGCGCGAGCGCCCGGAGCTCGTGGGCTCGCCCGTTATCATCGGCGCGCCCGGCGCGCGCGGCGTGGTGCTCAGCGCCACCTACGAGGCCCGGAGATTCGGGGTGCACTCGGCCATGCCCATGACCCGGGCCCGCCGGCTCTGCCCTCAGGCGGTGATCATCCCTCCCAGCCGGGGAAAGTACGCCGAGGTGTCGCGAGGTGTGATGGAGATCTTCCACACGTTCACCCCCGAGGTGGAGCCGATCGCCTCCGACGAGGCGTTCCTCGACGTCGGCGGGGCGCGCAAGAGGCTCGGCCCGTCGGCCGCCATCGCCGCGATGATCCGTGAGCGGGTCGCGCGGGAGCAGGGGATCACCTGTTCCGTCGGGGTCGCGAACAGCAAGTTCGTCGCCAAACTCGCGTCCCAGCACTGCAAGCCAGACGGCCTTCTGGTCGTTCCGGTGGACAAGGTGGTGGATTTCCTTCACCCCCTCCCGGTAGGGGCACTGTGGGGCGTAGGGGAGCGCACAGAGCAGTCTCTGGTCCGGTTGGGTGTCAGGACCGTCGGTGATCTCGCGGCCATCCCGCTCGCCACCCTGCAACACCAGCTCGGCCAGGCCGCCGGCGCCCATCTGGCCGCACTCGCCTGGGGCCGCGACGAGCGCCCGGTGACCCCGCACGTGCCCGACAAGAGCATCGGGGCCGAAGAGACATTCGCCACAGATGTGGACGATCCCGTGAAGATCCGCAGAGAGCTGCTCCGCCTCTCCGAACGGGTCGCCGCCAGGCTCAGGGAGGGCGGCCACGTCGGCCGCACGGTCAGCGTGAAACTCCGCCGGGCCGATTTCAGCACCATCTCCCGGTCCCGGACGCTCCGAGAGCCCACGGACGTCGCCCAGGTGCTCTACGCGACCGCCTGCGATCTCTACGCCGCCGCCGGCCTGGAGAAAGTCCGGCTCCGCCTGGTCGGAGTGCGGGTGGAGAGCCTGCGTCCGGCCGGCGAGACGCCCCGGCAGCTCGGTCTGGGGGAGCGGGAGTCGGGCTGGCGGGAGGCCGAACAGGCGATGGACAGAGCTGCCCGGAGATTCGGCCGCGATGCGGTGCTCCCGGCGTCGCTTGTTCGCCCACCATTTGGTGAAATAGACCCATGACGCCTCCTCCGGTTTGGACTACGTTGGACGTTTTCTTTCGTCTACGTCTACAGCCTCGTATTCTGGGGATAACCGACCGCGAGGTTCGGACACCCCGTGTCGTTCGTCACCGTCTTCCCCGTCCTGGGGCTGTCCTTGGGAGGCGCCGTGCCGCTCTCTGATCACGAGCAGCGCCTGCTCGACCAGATCGAGCAGGCCCTCTACGCTGAGGACCCTAAATGGGCCAACACCGTGAGGATCAGTGATCCACGCAGCCACTACAAGCGCCGCCTGGTAAAGGCCTCCATCGGCTTCGTCCTGGGCATCGTCCTGTTGATGGTCGGCGTCGTGATCAACAACATCCCGCTGGGCATCCCGTTGGGTGTCGGCGGTTTTGTGATCATGCTCGCCGCATGTCTGTGGGGTCTGTCCAGTTGGAAGCGGATGAACGGGTTCGGTGAGGCCACCGCCTCACCGTCCGGACAGCCGAGCAAGGGCGGGCGCCGTGGCGGCTCCCGGCAGAGCTTCATGGAGCGCATGGAAGAGCGCTGGCGCCGCCGTCACGACGAGCGCTAGCGGGAAGGTCCCGCCCCTTTCGCGGTGGCGGGACCCCGATCCTGAGTGGGCCGTCTCCGCCGGAGACGGCCCACTCAGGATCGATCCGGCCTTCCCCCGGTCCCGGAGCCCGCGCCCTCAGGCGTCCCTGCGTGCCGGTCGGCGGAGCCGGAGGTTCTCCAACCGGTCGAAGCCGTCCAGCATCCGCGTCCCCAGGCGGCGTGCCCGCAGGATGGTCGAGGGCGGCAGGAAGACCGCGCGGATCCGCCTGCCCCGTGTCACCGTGGCCGCCAGTGCCCGCCGTACCCGGCGGAGATCCTCGGGCAGCGAGCCGATCTCGCCCGCGGTGCGGGCGAAGAGCATCCGCTCCACCGCCGTGGTGATCCTGGCCATCGCGGCCGAGGCCTCCGCGTCGAACCCGCACTGCTCGGTGAGCCGCCGGGCCAGCGCTCGGGGACTCTCGCTCGGCTGCCGCGCCATGCCGTAGTCGTACAACGCGTCGTCGAGCTCCGCCCATGCCGCGCTCACCGCCGGTGACTCCCGCCGGTCGGCCCTGACTCCCTTGACACCGGTGGGCTCCGGGCCGGCCGGGGCGTTCACCTCCCGGGAGTAGGACCGGCGCCGCCGGGCGCGCAGCTCCCAGCGGAGCATCCCGGGGATCAGCGCGATCAGCAACGCGACGACGACCCCGATACCGATCCGCCCCACCAGGGGCATGCCCTCGTCCACCGCGAGCGGCACCCCGCCGAACTCGCGATCGAGCAACAGGTCCCGGCGGTCGCGGGCCGTTCCGCCCGGCAGGTCGGCTCCGGTCGAGTCCGGGGCCGGGGTCGAGCCGGCCTCGCCGTCATCGACCGGCGCGGCCTGCGGCCGGGTGTAGGACGGCACCGTCGCACTGCTCTGCCCCGTGCTGCCGCCGGGGGTGGGCTCGAACCTCAGCCATCCGGTGCCCTCGAAGTAGAGTTCGGGCCAGGCATGGGAATCATGCGTGCGCACCTGCCACTCCCCGGAGACGTAGCTGCCGCCGGTGTAGCCGATGGCGACCCGGGACGGGATGCCCAGGATCCGTGCCAGCACCGCCATCGAGGTGGCGAACTGCTCGCAGTACCCGGACCGGTTTCGGATCATGAAGTCCGTCAGCGCCGGCCCGCTGTTCCCCTGGGTCGACAGGGTGTAGGTGAATCCGCCCTTCTTGGTGAAGAAGTCCTGGAGCTGGATCGCCTGCTCGAAGGGGCTGGAGTCCCGCTCCGTCACCCGCCTGGCCAGTTCCCCGATCTCCCGGGGAAGGTTCTCCGGCAGCTGCAGGTACCGTCCGCCGACCTGCGCGGGGGCCGACGCCTTGAGGGTCTCCGGTGTCGGCTTGGGCTCGTTGGTGGTGACCTCGTAGCTCAGGCCTTCGGCGGTGTCCTCGGTGGAGAAGACCATGAGCGTGTCCCGGTCGGCCCGCCAGTCTCCTTCGATCCGGACCTGGCCGGCGGGGTAGGGCAGCGGCAGGAATTCCATGTCCCTGACCTGCTCGCTCACCTTGATCCTGGTGGTCGCCTGCGTGACGGCCAGGCCGGCGGCCTGGCCGGGGGGCGGCGGAAGCGGACCCTCGGAGACCCGGTCCTCGGGACGACCCTGCGGGCCCGTCATGGTCCACTGCTCGCCGTCGAAGACGTCCAGCGCGTACAGCCGCAGGTAGCGTGGCGCGCCGTCGTTGACCGTGTAGGTCAGCACGGTGGAGTTGTCCGGCAGCGACAGCCGTCCCCGCAGGTTGGCTATCGGGTTCGGGATGCTGATCGAGTTGCCGCCCCGGCCCTTGCCGTTGCCCACGCCGAAGTTGAAAAGCGGGTTCGGCTCCAGCGTGGGCAGCAGCATGGGCAGCAGAATGGCCAGCACGATCGCCGTGAGGCCGATGCGCCTGCCCGACAGCCGCAGGTTCCCGGCGTCGGAGGCGGGCTTCGGGGCGACGAAGGACGGGGTGCGGCGCACCAGCACCGCCCGGCCCCAGTGGTTGATCCGCTCGCGCCCGTCGGCGGCCAGCAGTCCCAGGTAGCCCAGGGCCGCGATGATGAACGCCGGCCAGCTGATCGGCTCGGAGATCACCGCGGCCGGGACGGTGAACAGTGCCAGCAGCGGCAGTCCGGCGAGCGCGGCCCGGCGCAGCCGGGAGGCCAGCAGGTCGACGATGATCGCGATCAGGCCGACGCCGCCGCAGGCCAGCAGGGTGATGCCGGTGTTGGCCGGCACCGGCGCGGCGTATCGCTGGATGTCGGCGAAACCGGTGGCCAGCAGCTTCGCCAGCCCGATGACCGACTCCAGGGTGGGGACCAGCCCCGCCCACGCCTTGCCGCCGGTGAACACCGCCGTCAGGTAGATCCACACCACGAGAAGCTGGGCCGGCGGTACCAGCCAGTTCGGCAGGGTGTAGCGGGTGCCCAGCATGCCGACTCCGGTGACCGCCAGGATGATCCCCAGGCATGCCCAGAACCAGCTGCCCCCCTGAAACAGCGGGTAGAGCGCGATCGCGACCGCTCCCGTGGCCGCGCCCGCCGCTATGGGAAGTCTCATGAGCCGCCCCCACTGAGTGTGAATCGCCCGCGCTGCGCGGCATCCGGCCACACACTCGCGATCGAGGTGCCCGCGGGCAGCCGCACGATGCGCCAGCCCGTCCCGGCGAGGATCGCCTGCGCCGCCTGGTACTCCTCGTTCTGGCCGAGCTCGGGCCGCTCCCAGCCCGCCACGTCCAGCATCACGGCCACGCCGGTCACGTTGCCGTGTCTCAGCCTGGCCAGTGCCTGGGCCTGGGCCACGTCGACCCCGCCGAGGACCGCCACGATCAGGCCGTCGCCGCCGCCCTGCCGCAGCGCGTTCACGCCGTACTCCAGCGACCGTGCCGAGCTGGTGCGCACCACGGAGAGGGTGTCCAGCAGCGACCAGCTCAGCCCGGTGTCGGTGAGGTGCTCGGCACCCTGGTCGGTGACCAGGCGCAGGCCGAGCCCCTCACGCGCCAGATGGACGCCGATCGAGGCCGCGGCCGAGACCGCCACCTCGAACGACGAGCGAGGACCCTCACCGCGGTGGGCGTATCGGCGGGTGTCCAGCAGCAGGGCACCCCGGCTCTGCCACTGCTGCTCCTCGCGCCGCACCATCAGCTCGCCGTACCGGGCGGTCGAGCGCCAGTGCACGCGCCGCAGGTCGTCGCCCTGCCGGTACTCCCGCGGTGCGATGTCGTCGTCACCCGCGGCCGCCACACTCCTGGTACGGCTGTCGCCCCCGCCCGTCCACTCGCCGGAGAGGCGGACGTGCGGGAGCGCCACGACCTGGGGCGTCACCATGAGCGTGTCGCTGATGCTGAACGACCTGGTCAGTTCGACCAGGCCGAACGGGTCGGCGATCCGGATGGTGAGCGGGCCGATTCCGAAGCGCCCGCGCAGGTCGGACCGGACCCGGTAGTCGATCTCCCGGATGCCGTGCGACTCCACCCGGTCCAGGACGAATCTGGGCCGTGCCCCCAGTGCGTAGGGGACGGTGTCCTCGATCATCAGCAGGCCGGTCGGCAGCCGGGTCACGTTCTCCAGCCGCAGCGTCACGGTGGCCTCGCTGCCCACCTCCGCCCGAGGGGGATCCAGGCGCCGCGCGCAGCTCAGCCGGTAACGGGTGCGGGCCACCACCATGGCCGCCAGCAGCGGCAGGGAGACGATCAGCACCCCGATCCTGAGCAGGTCGTGTTCCCCGAGGACGAAGGCGCACACCAGCGCCGCGACGCCGGATGCGAGGAACGACCGGCCACGGGCGGTGAGCGCCTTGAGGCCGGACATCACTTGCCTTGTGTCTCGGGCACAGGCACCCGGCGGACCAGCTCGGCCATCACCTGCTCGGGTGTGCGGCGCTGGCCCTGGGCCTCGACGCTGGGCAGCAACCGGTGGGCGAGGACGGGCAGGCACAGCTCCTGCAGATCGTCGGGGATGACATAGTCGCGGCCGGAGAGCGCGGCATGCGCCCGCGCCGCGCGGACCAGCTGCAGGGTCGAACGCGGGGAGGCGCCGAGTCGCAGGTCGGGGCTTTGGCGGGTGGCGGTCACCAGGTCGATGGCGTACTTCCTGATCGACTGTGAGACGTAGACCGCGCGCACCGCCTCGATCAGCGCCCGGACCTCGGCGGTGGTCGCCACCGGCTCCAGCTTGTCCAGAGGGGAGGCGGCGCCGTGCACGTCGAGCATCTCCAGCTCGGCCATGGGCTCCGGGTAGCCCATCGCGATCCGGGCCGTGAAGCGGTCGCGCTGCGCCTCGGGGAGGGGATAGGTGCCCTCCATCTCGATGGGGTTCTGGGTGGCGATCACCATGAACGGGCTGTCCAGCCGGTAGGTCGTGCCGTCGACGGTGACCTGGTGCTCCTCCATGCACTCCAGCAGAGCCGACTGCGTCTTCGGCGAGGCCCGGTTGATCTCGTCGCCCACCACGATGTTGGCGAACACCGGGCCGGGCTTGAACTCGAACTCCCTGGTCTGCTGGTTGTACGCGCTCACCCCTGTGATGTCGCTGGGCAGCAGGTCCGGGGTGAACTGCACCCGGCGTACCGGGCAGTCGATGGATCGTGCCAGGGCCTTGGCGAGCATGGTCTTGCCCACTCCGGGAACATCTTCGATGAGTAGATGTCCCTCGGCGAGGAGAACGGTCAAGGTCAGGCGGATGACGTCGCCTTTGCCTTCGATCACGGACTCGATCGCCTGACGGATCCGGTGCGCCGTGACGACCAGATCATCGAGCCGAGGTGAGACGTCATGGGTTACTGCCACCAGGCCTCCATGAAGGTGCGGCGGTTTCGCGCCGGGGGTGCGTGTTTTCGGGACCTTTGCGGTCCCTTTCCATTGTGAGTACCGACACTACGACGCCGTGCCTTCTCGGGCGACTCTATGCGGGCATTAAGGGGCATTCCGGGTGAACAGCCATAGTGTCTGCTCTGATCATGGCGTTTTTGTGCGACAGATGTACTGATCTCGTGACAAGTCCGTAGGGTGCTCAATTTTTCACCCCCCGTCACTGCCGGTCAGTCGATTCCGTAATCACTCGGCCATCAGGGTCCTTCTCGACACGCCCAGCACGTCCCGGGGACGCGTCCCCCCTCCACTCCGCTCCACCCATATTGACCTGGGGAAATATCGCCGGAGTCGGCTGTTCGGGCGGGCGGAATCAGTTGACGGTGGAGAGAAGTGGAGTATGGTGGTGCGCAGTGGAGAGCAGGGGCTACAGCGCCAGGCGCTCCGCTAGGCACGGGAGGTGGGGCCGGTGTTCCTCGGCACTCATCATCCGCGTCTCGATGACAAGGGACGGCTGTTCCTGCCGGCGAAGTACCGCGAGGAGCTGGCGGAGGGTCTGGTGATCACCAAAGGCCAGGAGCGCTGCCTCTACGTCTTTCCCGTAGAGGAGTTCCAGCGCATAACCGAGGCCCTGCGCACAGCGCCGGTGACCGCCAAGGCGGTCCGCGATTACAGCCGTGTCTTCTTCGCCAGCGCGTCTGACGAGGTCGCCGACAAACAAGGCCGGGTCACCATTCCGCAGGCTCTGCGTGAGTATGCCAGCCTGCGCCGTGACTGCACGGTCATCGGAGCCAACACACGGCTGGAGATCTGGGACGCACACGCGTGGGACACCTATCTGGCCGACCAAGAGCAGGCTTTTGCCGATCTGTCGGAGGAGGTGCTGCCAGGGATTCTGTGACTTCACGGTCGACTCATCGGTGAAAACGTCGTTCGGCGAGGTCTCCACCCGCAACCATCATGCACGTCAGCTGATGCACCTTCCCCGGTGTCAGGTGACGGGCGGACACGTGGGTGCGGATGGGGACCTGGCCGGACGGCCCGGGGGTGGGGGCCAGCAGGGACACCGGTGAACGCCCGCCGCGCATCCGCGAGCGCGGCGGCAAGAGGGGGGTTTGCGCTTCATGCGCGCCGAGAACGACATGCGTGATTTTCAGGCCCCGGGCGGCCACGTGCCCGTGATGCTCGACCGAGTGCTTGAGCTCCTGGCTCCCGCGCTCGCGGGTCCCGACCCCGTCGCGGTCGACGCCAACCTGGGCCTCGGCGGTCACGCCGAGGCCCTGCTGGCCGCCCACCCCTCGCTGCATCTGATCGGGATCGACCGCGACCCCACCGCGATCGAGCGCTCGACGGCCCGGCTGGCGCCGTACGCCGACCGGATCACCCTGGTCCGCGCGGTCTCCGACGAGCTGGCCGAGGTGCTGGCGGAGGCCGGCCGACCCCGGGTCAACGCCGTCCTGTTCGACCTGGGCGTCTCCTCGCCCCAGCTCGACGAGGCCGAGCGCGGCTTCGCCTACTCCTACGACGCTCCGCTGGACATGCGGATGGACCGCGATCAGGAGCTGACGGCCGAGGTCGTCGTGAACACCTACTCGGCCGCCGAACTCATCCGGATTCTCCGCGATTACGGCGAAGAGCGATTCGCCCCGCGTGTCGCACGCCTAATCATCAAGGAACGGGGCAACGAGGCCATAACGTCGACTAAGCGGCTTGCGGAGATCGTCCGTACGGCGATCCCTGCCGCTACCCGACGAACCGGGGGAAACCCCGCCAAAAGGACTTTTCAGGCGTTGCGGATCGAGGTGAACGCGGAGTTGACGGCACTGGAACGCGCGCTGCCCGCCGCGCTCGACGCGCTGACGCTTGGCGGGCGCGTGGTCGTGCTCGCCTACCACTCCCTTGAGGACCGGCTGACCAAGCAGGTTCTGGCGGCACGCGTCAGGGAGACCGGCCCACCGGGGCTGCCCGTCCCGTTGCCGGCTCACCAGCCGCGGTTCGCCCTGTTGACAAGGGGAGCCGAACTTCCGAGCGAAGAAGAGGTGGCCCGCAACCCGCGGGCGGCCTCTGCCCGGTGTCGGGCAGCAGAGAGGATCCGTGAGGCAGTTGACGAGGAGTGATTCAGACGTCCGCACCGCGCCGAGCCGCGGTGGACGACCTGCGCGCGTCCCCCGCGCGACGCCGCAGGCACGCAGGACCAGGCCGGCCAGGACCGTGCCGGTCACCGGCGCCGCAGCCCCGGCGGCCCGGCGGGGCCGCACGCCGCGCGCTCCTTTCGTGCTGCTCGTGGTGGGCCTGCTCTGCGGCGGCCTGATCAGCCTGCTGCTGCTGAACACCGTCCTCAATCAGGACTCCTTCAAGGCGGATGAGCTCACCAGGGCCAATGACAAGCTCCGCCAGCAGAAGGAGGAGCTGAAGTACGACAACATGCTGCTGGAGCAGCCCAACGCGCTCTCCCGTAACTCCGTGAACCAGGGGCAGGGGCCCGACTGGAACAAGGTCAGGGCCATCACCCCTGACCGTTCCAACGGCAGCCGGGTCGCCAGTGAAGGCCAGACGCCCACCGGACAGGAGCGAGTGCCGGGCACGGGCCGGTGAGAGAGACCGGCGGCCGGGGACCCGGCCGTGGCGGCTCCGGCAACGGATCCGCCGGAGGATCCGGCCGCCGGGCCCCGGGAGGGCCCGGCCGTGCCGGCAAGCCGAACGGCCCGGACGCGGCGGGGAAGCCGGGTCCCTCCGGCAGGCCCGCCCGCCCGGAGGGCTCGGGCAGACCCGACGGCACCGGCGGTCCCGGCAGGCCGTCCGGCTCCGAGGGGCAGGGCGCACCAGGCCGCTCGGACGGGGCCGGAAGGCAGGGCGGTCCGGCGGGCCCGGGCAAGGCCGGGGCTCCGAAAGCAGACAAGTCCGGATCTTCAGGTAAGTCCGGCCCGCAAGGCACGTCCGGTGCTTCGGGGAGGTCCGGCGCCTCGGGCAAGGCCCGTGGTTCCGCCGGGGCGGGCAGGCAGCGTTCCGACGGTCCCGCCAGATCGGGTGGTCCTCCGGCGGCGGGCAGATCCGCCCGTCCCGAAGGCACGGGGAGGTCCGGCAGGTCGTCGGGCCCGGAGACGCCGCGCAGGCCGCGCAGGCCGCGCAGTTCCCCGCGGCCGGACGCTCCGCAGGCACCCCCGGAGCGGGGCCGCAGCGGAGCGGGACGCGGGAGCGGCCGACCGGCCGATCCCGGCCGCACGCCGGGCAGGAGCGGGGCGGGGGGCAGACCGCCCCGGCCGCCGGTGCGCCCGCCGGCGGTGCTGCGTCTGGGCAACCCCGGCAGGCGGATCAACATCGGCCTGATCGCGATGACCTTCGTGCTGACCATCTTCGCCGGCCGGCTGATCCAGCTCCAGGGCCTGGACTCCAAGGTCTACGCCGCGCAGGCGGCCAAGCAGCGGGTCCAGAGCGAGAAGCTGACCGCGCGACGGGGCTCGATCACCGATGTCAACGGGCACGAGCTCGCGCTGACCCTGGAGGCGCGCGAGATCTTCGTCGACCCTTCGGAGATCACCCCGGGCAAGCGCGACGAGGTGGCCACGGTCCTGGCCGCCGAACTGAACCAGCCCAAGGAGCAGATCGCGGCCAAGCTCGTCAACAGCGCCAGCCGCTACCAGCAGGTGGCCGCCGCCGTCGAGCCGTCCGTCGCCCAGCGGATCATGGACCGCAAGCCCAGGCTCGTGGGGGTCGGGAGCAAGCACGTCTACCGGCGCGACTACCCGGGCGGTGACCTGGCGGGCACCCTGCTGGGCTTCGTCGGCGCCGACGGCACGGGCCTGAGCGGGCTGGAGAGCACCTATGACGAACTGCTCGCCGGCCGCGACGGCGAGCAGTTCGTCGAGACAGGCCGCGGCGGGCAGCGCATCCCGATGACCCGCAGCAGCCTCAAGGCGCCCGTGGAGGGCAGGGACGTGCGGCTCACCATCGACCGCGACATCCAGTGGGCCGCCCAGAAGGCGATCACCGACCAGGTCGCGGCCACCGGCGCGCGCACCGGCAGCGCCATCGTGATCGACGTGCCCACCGGTCAGGTGGTCGCCATGGCCAACGCGCCCGAGCTCGACCTGAAGAACTGGTCGAAGACCGCCCCCGAGAACTGGGTCAACCGCTCGGTGACGGACGTGTTCGAGCCGGGCAGCACCAACAAGGTCATCACCGCGGCGGCCGCCCTGGAGTCGGGGGCCGTGCGGCCGGAGACCGTGTTCAAGGTCAACGACAACATCAGGTGCGCCGACCAGGTGCTGAGGGACTCCCACCCGCACCCCATGGAGCGCCTGACCTTCTCCGGCGTGGTCGCGACCTCCAGCAACGTCGGCACGATCCTCGCCTCACAGAAGGTCGGCGACCAGAAACTCCACGAGATGCTTCAGCGCTTCGGGTTCGGCACCAGGCCGGGCACCGGCCTCCTCGGCGAGGAGGCGGGGCTCCTGCCGGACTGGCAGAAGTGGTCGGGCAGCCAGCGCTGCACGATCGCCTACGGCCAGGGCGTCTCGGTGACCGCGCTCCAGACCGCCAGCGTCTACCAGACCATCGCCAACGGCGGGACCCGCATCACCCCGCAGATCGTGGCCGGCACCACCGCCGAGAACGGCGCGTTCGTGCCGTCCGCGCCGGGCAAGCGGACCCGGGTGGTCAGCGAGCGCACGGCCGGGGAGATCACCGGGATGCTGGAGGCGGCCGTCAGCGCGGAGGGGACCGGTAATCTCGCGGCCATCGACGGCTACCGGGTCGCCGGGAAGACGGGCACCGCGATGCGCTACGACGTCAAGTGTCAGGGATACTGCGGATACACCTCGACATTCGTTGGTTTCGCCCCGGCGGACAAGCCCCGCCTGGTCGTCCTGGCGGTCGTTCAGGACCCCCACAAGGGCTACTACGGTGGGGAGATCGCCGCCCCGGTCTTCAAGAAAGTGATGACGTTCGCGTTGAAGAGCAAGAAGATCCCGCCCACTGGAACGACACCCTCCTCTGTGCCGATACGCGCCGGGGAGCGATGAGGGAGGGTACGCTCTCGCCGTGCGTCCCCCGTCGTCCATGCGACCTTCAACCAGTTCACCCCGTCCACTCTCGGGGCTAGCGAGCCTGCTCGGCGCGCCTTCCGGCACGTCGCGAGCGCCGCTGGCCGCGGTGTCCGGGATCACCATCGATTCGCGCCAGGTCCAGCGCGGAGATCTCTACGTCGCGCTGTCGGGGGCCACCTCCCACGGCGCCGACTTCTCCGCGCAGGCCCTCGCCGCCGGGGCCAGCGCCATCCTGACGGACGAGGCGGGCAGGCAGGCCGCCGTGGCGACCGGCCTGCCGGTCCTCGTCGTGCCGGACCCGCGCCGCGTGCTCGGCCAGGTCTCGGCCTGGGTGTACGGCCGGCCGGCCGCGGATATAATGATCATCGGCGTCACCGGCACCAGCGGCAAGTCCACCACCAGCTTCCTCCTGGAGGCCGGGCTGCGGGCCGCCGGACACAAGGCGGGATTGATCGGCGGCGTGGAGATCCACGTCGGCGAGCTGCGCTCCGTGCCCAAACTGACCACACCGGAGGCCAGCGACCTGCAGGGCATGTTCGCCCTCATGCGCGAGCACGGCGTCACGGCGGCCGCGATGGAGGTCTCCAGCCACGCGCTGGCACTGGGCCGCGTCGACGGGGTCTTCTACGACGTCGCGCTGTTCACCAACCTCTCCCAGGACCACCTGGACTTCCACAAGGACCTCGACGACTACTTCGCGACGAAGGTCCGGCTGTTCACGCCCGAGATGAGCCGCGCCGGCGTCGTCAACATCGACGACGCCCACGGGCGTGAGCTTCTCGGCCTGAGCAAGATCCCGATGACCACCTTCTCCGCCGAGGGCGCCCTCGAAGCCGACTGGCGGGCCGTCGACGTGCGCCTCGGCGGCGACGGCAGTTCCTTCCGCGTGGTCGGTCCCGGCGGCGTCGAGGAGAAGGCGACGGTGGCCCTGCCCGGCCCGTTCAACGTCGCCAACGCGCTCGGCGCGATCGTCTCCCTCGTGGAGGCCGGGGTGCCGCTGCGGACCGCGGTGGCCGGCGTCGGTACGCTGACCGGTGTGCCCGGCCGGATGGAGCGGGTGTCCGGCGGTCAGGACTTCCAGGCCATCGTCGACTACTCGCACAAACCCGGGGCGGTGGAGGCGGTGCTCCGCGCCCTGCGCCGGATCACGACCGGCAAGCTGACCGTGGTGCTGGGCTGCGGCGGCGACCGTGACCGGGGCAAACGCCCGATGATGGGGGAGGCCGCCGCGCGGTTGGCGGATGTGGCCATCCTCACCAGTGACAATCCTCGCTCGGAGGACCCGCTGCGGATCCTCGCCGAGATGATGAACGGAGTCCTCGGCGTGTCTCAGCATGAGCGCGCGCATGTGATCATTGAGCCGGACCGGGCTGCGGCCATCGACCTGGCGATCGGCCGGGCGGGCCCCGGCGACGTCGTCGTCGTGGCCGGCAAGGGTCACGAGCAGGGCCAGTACGTCGGAGACGAAGTGCTCCCGTTCGACGACAGGCAAGTGGTGGCCGACGCGATCGTCAGACGGCGCAACCGGACGGGCCCCGAAGACACGTATGGAGAGTAGGTAAGACGCATCATGATCCCGTTGCCGCTGGCCAGGATCGCCGAGATCACCTCGGGCGCCCTCGCTGGTATGGCCGATCCCCGTGCGGTCGTACGCGGTCCGGTCGTCATCGACTCCCGCGCCGTCGAGCCGGGGTCGTTGTTCGTCGCGATCAAGGGTGACCGGGTCGACGGGCACGACTTCGCCGCCCAGGCCGTCGAGGCCGGGGCCGTCGCCGTGCTGGCGTCCAGACCCGTCGACGCCCCCGTGATCGTCGTCGGCGACACCGTGACCGCCCTGGCCACCCTGGCCACCGCGGTCTGCGCCCAGCTGCCGTCGGTCACCGTCATCGGCGTGACCGGATCCGCGGGCAAGACCACCACCAAGGACCTGCTGGCCCGCCTCACCGCCAGGATCGGTCCGACGGTCGCCCCGGCCGGCTCGTTCAACAACGAGATCGGCCACCCGCTCACGGTGCTGAAGGCCGACGAGGCCACCCGCTACCTGGTGCTGGAGCTCAGCGCCAGATACGCGGGCGACATCGCCCACCTTGCCCGTGTCGCCCCACCCAAGATCGGTGTGGTGCTCAACGTCGGCACCGCCCATCTGGGCGTCTTCGGCGGCAAGGAGGCGATCGCCCAGGCCAAGGGCGAGCTGGTCGAGGCGCTGCCCGCCGACGGCGTGGCCGTGCTCAACGCCGACGACCCGCTGGTGGCCGCGATGGCCCACCGCACCGACGCCCGGATCACCTGGTACGGCCGCGCCGAGTCCGCCGCAGTGCGGGCGGAGGGCGTGACCCTCGACGAGCGCGGCCGGGCCGCCTTCACGCTGCGCACCCCGTCCGGTGCCGCGCCGGTCGGGCTCCGCCTGTACGGCGAGCACGCCGTGGAGAACGCGCTCGCCGCCGCGGCGGCCGCCTACGAGCTGGGTCTGCCGGTCGCCACCATCGCCGAGGAGCTGTCGGAGGCCGAACCCCGCAGCCGATGGCGGATGGAGGTCACCGACCGGCAGGACGGCGTCACCGTGATCAACGACGCCTACAACGCCAACCCCGACTCCATGCGGGCCGCCTTCGGCGCCCTCGACGCCCTCGCGGGCGGGCGCCGCCGCTTCGCGGTCATCGCCGCCCTGCGCGAGCTGGGCGAGGAGAGCGTCGCTCTGAACGAGGGCATGGGCCGCCTGGCGGGAGGCGCGGGTCTCGCGGGCCTCTTCGTCGTCGGGCCCGACGCCGCCCCCGTCCTGGCCGGGGCCCGTGCCGCCGTGGACGGCGCTCCGGCCGTCACGCCGATCACGCATGTGGCCGACGCCGAGGCGGCGGGCGCCGCGCTGTCGGCGCTCCTGGCCCCCGGCGACGTGGTGCTGGTCAAGGGGCCGCGCGCCGCCGGGCTGGAGCGCGTGGCCGAGACGCTGCTCGGGAGTGATCGCCGATGATGGAGATCCTCATCGCGGCGGCGGTGGGTCTGTTCCTGTCCATGTTCGGCACGCCGCTGGCGATCCGCCTGTTCTCCCGGCGCGGCTACGGCCAGAGCATCCGGGAGGAGGGGCCCTCCGGACACCATGACAAGCGCGGCACCCCCACCATGGGTGGCACCGTGATCGTGATCGCGGCGCTGGCCGGGTTCGCCTGTGCCCATCTGGTCACCTGGACCGAGCCCACCGTCTCCGCGGTCCTGGTGCTGTTCCTGATGGTGGGCCTGGGGGCGGTCGGTTTCCTCGACGACTTCATCAAGATCTACAAGCAGCGGAGCCTCGGTCTGCGCAGCGGTGCCAAGGCCCTGGGCCAGCTCGTCATCGGCGCGGTCTTCGCGGTCCTGGTGACCCGCTTCCCGAACAACTACCTGATCACCCCGGCCGAGACCCGGCTGTCGTTCCTGCGGGACTTCGGTCCGTCCATCGGCATCGTCGGATTCACCATCTGGGTGCTGATCATGATCGTGGGCTTCTCCAACGCGGTGAACCTGACCGACGGTCTCGACGGCCTCGCCAGCGGCGCCACCGGCGTGGTGCTGGCCTCCTATGTGCTGATCGGCAACTGGCAGCTCCGCAACAACTGCACCACCCAGCTCGGCCCCAACTGCTACTGGGTCCGCGACCCGCTGGACCTGGCCGTGGTCGCCGCCGCCGTGCTCGGCGCGCTGATCGGCTTCCTGTGGTGGAACGCCCCGCCCGCCAAGATCTTCATGGGTGACACCGGTTCGCTGGCCCTGGGCGGTGTGATCGCCGGCCTGGCCATCACCACCCGCACGCAGCTCCTGCTGGTGATCCTGGCCGGGATGTGCGTGATCATCACGCTCTCGGTGATCATCCAGGTCGGCTTCTTCAAGATGACCGGCAAACGGGTCTTCAAGATGGCTCCACTCCAGCACCACTTCGAGCTGTCGGGGTGGGCGGAGACGACGATCGTGGTCCGATTCTGGCTTCTCGCCAGCCTCTGCGCCGCCGCCGGCCTCGGGCTGTTCTACATCGAATGGATGCCCAAATCGTGAGTGCGGTGTCTTCGGCCGTGCGGCCGGCTGAGGTGAGCGCGTGATCTGCGTCGCCGGTCTCGGCGTCTCCGGTACGGCCGCCGCCCGCGCGATGGCCGCCCGGGGCGAAGAGGTGGTCGTCCTGGAGGGCCGGGACGGGGAGCGGGCCAGGGCGACAGCCGCGGAGCTGGCCGAGATCGGAGTGGAGGTCCGCTTCGGCGAACCGGCCGAGCTGCCCGCCGGCACCTCCCTCGTCGTCGCCACCGGCTGGCCGCCGCACCACCCGCTGCTCGTCGCGGCGGCCAAGGCCGGGGTGGAGGTGATCGGCGAGGTCGAGCTGGCCTGGCGGCTCCGCCCGGCGGACGCCGCGCCCTGGCTGGCGCTGACCGGCACCAACGGCAAGACCACCGCGGTCCGGATGCTCACCTCGATGCTGACCGCCGCCGGGCACCGGGCGCTGGCGGTCGGCAACGTCGGCGCCCCCATCGTGGAGGCCGTCACCGGGCCCGCCGACGTACTGGCGGTGGAGCTGTCCAGTTTCCAGCTCCACCGCTCGCCCAGCCTCGCCCCGCACACCGCCGCCGTCCTCAACGTCGCCCCCGACCACCTCGACTGGCACGGCTCCATGGAGGAGTACGCCCGGGTCAAGGGAGAGATCTTCGCCCGGGCGGGGACGGTCGTCCACAACGCCGACGACGAGTGGGCGGCCCGCCTGGCCGCGCCGTACGACGGGGGCACGCGCAAGGTGGGCTTCACCCTCGGCGTGCCGGCACCCGGCCAGATCGGCGTGGTCGAGGACCTGCTGGTGGACAGGGCGTTCGTGGCCGACCCGGTGCGCAACGCCACCGAGCTGGCCTCGTTCGCCGACATCCGGCCGTTCGCGCCGCACAACGTGGCCAACGCCCTGGCCGCCGCCGCCCTGGCCCGCTCCTACGGGGTGCCCGCCGAGGCCGTACGGCAGGGCCTGCTGGAGTTCGTCCCCGACCCGCACCGGATGGCGCAGATCGCCCGGGTCGGCGAGGTCGACTACGTGGACGACTCCAAGGCCACCAACCCGCACGCCGCGGCGGCGTCGCTCGCGGCCTACCCCTCGATCGTCTGGATCGCCGGAGGACAGCTCAAGGGCGCCGACGTGGACGAGCTGGTACGGCGGGCCGCGCCCCGGCTGCGCGGCGCGGTGCTCCTAGGCGTCGATCGTGAGCGAATTCGGCAGGCTCTGGCGCGACACGCCGAGAATGTCCCGGTGGTAGAGGTGGCCGACCAAGACACTGGGGTCATGGACCGCGTCGTCACCGAAGCCGCGAGGCTCGCCCTTCCCGGAGACACCGTGCTGCTGGCTCCGGCCGGAGCGTCCCTGGACATGTTCCCCAACTACGGAGCACGGGGGAGAGCCTTCGCCCAGGCCGTTCTGGCGCGCCTGGACGGATCGCGGCACGGCGCCGGGGAAGCATGATCATGACGTGCGGCCCGGAGCGGAGGGACGGATGACGACCGCCGAGACCGATCGAGCGCCGGACTTCGACTCCTTCAACGGCCGCCTCGCCCGCGTGCGCGAGCTGCTGGCACGGCCTCTCTTCTCCTACCATCTCCTCCTCGGAGTCAGCGCGCTGCTGATGGCCCTGGGGCTGATGATGGTGCTGTCCGCGTCGAGCATTGAGGCGCTCCAGACGAGACAGTCGGCGTTCGCGCTCTTCGGCCGGCAGCTCGTCTCGATGACATTGGGACTCCTGCTGATGTGGATCTGCTCCCGGCTGCCCATCAGGTTCTTCCGGCTGGCGGGTTACCCGCTGATGGCCTTCGCCGCTCTGGGCCTGGTCCTGGTGCTCTTCATCGGCGCGTCGGAACAGGGCGGCCAACGCTGGATCTACATCGGCGAGCTCACCGTCCAGCCGTCGGAGCCGGCCAAGCTCGCCCTGGTGGTGTGGGGCGCCGACCTCCTGGCCAGAGGGGCGCGTGCCGGGCAGATCGAGTGGCGCAGGCTGCTGATCCCCCTCATGCCGGGTCTGGCGATCATGGCCGTCCTGGTGATGCTGGGCAGCGACCTCGGCACCACCCTGGTCCTGATGATGATCTTTCTGGCCCTGCTCTGGGTCGTGGGCGCCCCGCTGAAGCTGTTCGGCGGCATCCTCTCGGTCATCGTGCTGGCCGCCATCACGATGATCAGCTCTGAGGGCTACCGTTCGGAGCGCATCGAGGGCTGGCTCAACCCGCAGGGCACCGCGCAGGGCGCGGGATACCAGCTGGTCCAGGGGAAGATCGGGATGGGCAGCGGCGGCTGGTTCGGGCTCGGCCTGGGCTCCAGCCGGCAGAAGTGGAGCTGGACCCCGCACGCCGAGAGCGACTTCATCTTCTCCATCCTCGGTGAGGAGCTCGGCCTGATGGGCACCCTGGTCGTGGTGGCTCTGTTCGGCCTGCTCGGCTATGCGGGCCTGCGGGTGGCCAGCCGGGTCAAGGACCCGTTCGTCCGGCTCGCCGCGGTCGCCGCGGTCGCCTGGATCGTCGGTCAGGCGCTCGTCAACATCGGGGCCGTCATCGGGGTGCTGCCCATCACCGGCATCCCGCTGCCGCTGGTCTCCTACGGTGGGTCGGCGCTGTTGTCGACGCTCGCCGCGCTGGGGATGCTGCTGGCCTTCGCCAAACATGAGCCCGGCGCGCGTGAAGCTCTGGCGGCGCGTGGCCCCGGACCGGTGGCGCGGGGCCTAAGCTGGCTTGGCCTGGGTGGTCCGGTCAAGAAACGGCGGCCGGCCCGCGCGAGACGATAGGCGACTGGGCGGTCCTGCGCGGAAACGACGGCAGGTCCAAGGAAGACGATAAGTGAGATAAGTGAAAGGACCGACATGAGGGTGGTCCTCGCCGGCGGCGGGACGGCCGGTCACATCGAGCCGGCGTTGGCCCTTGCCGACGCGCTCCGCCGACTGGTCCCCGACATCGGGATCACGTGCCTTGGCACAGAGCGTGGTCTGGAGACGCGACTGGTGCCGGCCCGGGGTTACGACCTGCAGCTCGTGCCCGCGGTGCCGCTGCCCCGGGCGATCACGCCCCAGCTGCTGACCGTGCCCGGACGGCTGGCGGGCGCCATCAGCGCCGCCGCCGGCATCATGGACCGGGTTCAGGCCGACGTGCTGGTCGGTTTCGGCGGTTACGTGGCGACCCCCGCCTACCTCGCGGCGCGGCGGCGCGGTGTGCCGATCGTGGTGCACGAGGCCAACCCGCGACCCGGCCTGGCCAACCGGCTGGGCGCGCGGCTCACCGACCACGTGTTCACCGGTCACCAGAACACGCCGCTGAACCACGCCGAATACGTGGGCATCCCGCTCCGCCGTGAGATCGTCACGCTGGACAGGCTCTCCGTGGGTGACAAGGCGCGTTCCTGGTTCGGCCTGGAGGCCGATCTGCCCACGTTGCTGGTCACCGGAGGCTCCCAGGGCGCACGATCGCTCAACCGGGCGGCCCTGGCGGCCGGTCCGGTGCTGCGCCGGGCGGGGGTGCAGGTCCTGCATGTCATCGGCCCGAAGAACACGCTGGAGCAGGAGCCGCCGCCCGGTGACCCGCAGTACGTCGCGCTGCAGTACGTCGACCGGATGGATCTGGCCTACGCCGCGGCCGACTTCGCCCTGTGCCGCAGCGGCGCCATGACGTGTGCCGAGCTGACCGCGGTGGGCCTGCCCGCCGCCTACATCCCGCTTCCGCATGGAAACGGGGAGCAGCGGCTCAACGCCGAGCCGATCGTGCAGGCCGGCGGCGGCCTCATGATCGACGACGCCGACCTGACACCGGAGTGGATCATCCAGAACGTCCTGCCCATCCTGTCCGACCCCGAGCGGGTGGTCACCATGTCGGAGGCCGCCTCCAGGATGGGCCGGAAAGACGCCGATGTGACGCTCGCCCACAGGGTGTTGCAGATCGCGGCGGGGGGGAGGGCCTGATGGGCCGGTCGAGGGACGGGGCCGTCCGCGTAGCGAATGAGGAGGGGTGAGCGACCGATGAGTCTGGTCAAGTTGGTGGATCCGGTCGCGGCCGAGGAGCTCGGGCGCGTCCACTTCATCGGGATCGGCGGCGCCGGAATGTCCGGCATCGCTCGCATCCTGCTCAAGCGGGGCGTGCCGGTCTCCGGTAGTGACGCGCGCGGCTCGGACATGGTGACCGAGCTGCGGGAGCTGGGCGGCAGGGTCCACATCGGCCACGCCGCCTCGCACATCAAGAACGTCGACACGGTGGTGGTCTCCACCGCGATCCGCGACTCCAATCCCGAGCTGGGCGAGGCGCTCAGCCAGGGCCTGCGGGTCATCCCCAGGGCCGCCGCGCTGGCCTCGGTCATGGCGGGCCGTACCGGGGTCGCCCTGGCCGGGACCCACGGCAAGACCACGACGACCTCCATGCTCACGGTGGCGCTGCAGAAGTGCGGCGTCGATCCGTCCTACTGCGTCGGCGGTCAGCTCGTGACCACCGGTCTGGGGGCGGACGAAGGCGCGGGCGGGGTGTTCGTCGCCGAAGCCGACGAGAGCGACGGCTCCTTCCTCATGCTGGCGCCGGACATCGCCGTGGTCACCAACGTGGAGCCGGACCACCTGGACAACTACGGTGAGCCGCGCGCGGTCTACGACAGTTTCGCCCGATTCGTCGAGCGGGTCGGCACGTCCATGGTGATCTGTGCCGACGATCCCGGCTCGGCCGCGCTGATCCCCATCGCCCGCGCACGGAACCTGAAGGTGATCACGTACGGCGAGGCCGAGGACGCCGACTTCCGGGTGAGCGGGATCGTCCCCGACGGCCTGGGCATCTCCTTCGTGGTCGACGGCCGCGGAGAGGTCAGGCTGGCCGTACCCGGCCGTCACAACGCGCTCAACGCCACCGCGGTCATCGCGGTGGCGTCGGAGCTGGGTGTGTCCTTCGACGAGATACGAGACGGCCTGGCCGCCTTCACCGGAGCCAAGCGCCGTTTCGAGGCCAAGGGCGAGGCCGGGGGAGTGGCGGTTTTCGACAGCTACGCGCATCACCCTACCGAGCTGGCCGCGGACCTGCGCGCGGCGCGGGACGTGGTGGCGTCGTTCTCCGGATCCGGCAGGGTCGTCGCGGTCTTCCAGCCGCACCTCTACTCCCGGACGAGATTCTTCGCCGACGAGTTCGCGACGGCCCTCGGCCTGGCGGACGAGGTCATCGTGCTGGACGTCTACGGCGCCCGTGAGGATCCCGAGCCGGGCGTCTCCGGGGCCCTGGTGGCGGGCAAGGTCCCTCTTCCGCCCGGTCAGGTGACCTACGCGCCGCAGCGCGACGTGGTCCCCGCCCTGGTGGCCGACCGGGCCCGGCCCGGTGACATCGTGCTCACCATGGGGGCGGGCGACGTGACCGAGTTGGGCCCCCGCATCGTGGCGGAGCTGGCCGCCAGGTGACCCGCGGCAGGGGATGCGGGACGCCGGAGCCCGGGCCGCCGGACGGGGTGAGGCGGTGAACGGGGTGTGGAGGTCGGCCTTCCTGGCCCTGCTCACCGTGGGGGTGGTGGGCATCGCCGCCTGGCTGGTGTTCTTCTCCTCCGTGCTCGGAGTGCGGGACATCCAGGTGCGGGGAAACCTCGGCATCCCCGCCCAGCAGATCCAGCAGGCGACGGGGGTGCCCGAGGGCAGGCCCCTGGCCACCGTGGATGTGCCCGAGGTCGAGGAGCGGATCATGAAGATCCGGCAGATCCAGTCGGTGACGGTCAGCCGCGGCTGGCCTGGCACGCTGGTGGTGGAGGTCGTGGAGCGTGAGCCGGTCGTGGTGGTGCCGGTCGGCACCCGCTACGCCCTCATGGACCGCCATGGCGTGATGACCGAGGTCAGGGATGTCGCGCCGCCGACGCTTCCGGTGCTACGCGTGGACCATCCGCAGGTCGGCGATCCGGCGACCGGCGCGGCGCTGGCGGTCATGGAGGCAATGCCGGATGATCTGATTCCGCGGATCGCCGAGATGCTCGCCCCCTCGCCCGAGACCGTCTCGCTGCGTCTGAAGGACGGCCGCACGGTCATGTGGGGCGGCCGGGACCGTGCGGCGGACAAAGCGAAGATCCTCGTTACGCTGCTGAAACGTCCGGCCGACACCTATGACGTGAGCTCGCCCGACGTCGTGACGGTGAAGTGATCTTGGCCGGTCGCGCGCGCTCCCGGAAAAGGACGGCCTGCGACACGCCGGGCGCGCTTGCGGCGCGGTTAGTTGACCCGCCTGGAGCGTAACTCCTACTGTCCGTATCACTCCTCAGGTTGACATAAATCTAAATCTCAACTTGAGGGTGAGGGTTTTGGAAACGACGGCACGGGCCCCGTGCCGCATGAAATTGCAAGTCAACGAGCGGAAAGGCCCCTCGTCGTGGCAGCACCGCAGAACTACCTCGCGGTCATCAAGGTTGTAGGAATCGGCGGAGGCGGAGTCAACGCCGTCAACCGGATGATCGAGGAGGGACTCAAGGGCGTCGAGTTCATCGCCATCAATACCGACGCTCAGGCGCTGCTGATGAGTGACGCCGACGTCAAGCTCGATGTCGGGCGTGAGCTCACCCGCGGCCTCGGCGCGGGGGCCAACCCCGAAGTCGGGCGCAAGGCGGCCGAGGACCACCGCGAGGAGATCGAAGAGGTCATCAAGGGCGCCGACATGGTGTTCGTCACCGCCGGAGAAGGGGGTGGCACAGGCACCGGCGGCGCCCCGGTGGTGGCCAACATCGCACGCTCGCTGGGCGCGCTGACCATCGGCGTGGTCACCCGGCCCTTCAGCTTCGAGGGCCGGCGCAGGGCGATGCAGGCCGAGGCGGGCATAGAGACCCTCCGCGAGGAGGTCGACACCCTCATCGTGATCCCGAACGACCGGCTGCTGTCGATCTCCGATCGGCAGGTGAGCGTGCTGGACGCCTTCAAGGCGGCCGACCAGGTGCTGCTCTCCGGTGTCCAGGGCATCACCGACCTCATCACCACTCCGGGTCTGATCAACCTCGACTTCGCCGATGTGAAGTCGGTCATGTCCGGCGCAGGCTCGGCGCTCATGGGCATCGGCCATGCGCGCGGTGACGACCGGTCGGTCGCGGCGGCCGAGATGGCCGTCTCCAGCCCGCTGCTGGAGGCCAGCATCGACGGCGCGCACGGCGTGCTGCTCTCGATCGCCGGCGGTTCGGACCTCGGCCTGTTCGAGATCAACGAGGCGGCTCAGCTCGTCTCCAACGCCGCGGCGCCGGACGCCAACATCATCTTCGGCACGGTCATCGACGACGCCCTCGGCGACGAGGTGCGTGTCACGGTGATCGCGGCGGGGTTCGACGAGCCCGTCGCGGAGACCAAGGCCGTCATGCCGCAGCCGGCCGCCCGTCAGCAGCCGGCGCCGCGTCCGGCCCCCGCGGCCCCACCGGCCCGCCCGGCGCCTCCCACGGTGAAGACCGAGCTCCGGCCCGAGCCGAGGGCCGAGCAACCACAGCCGCACGCCCGGCCGGTCGCCGGCCCCTCGTCCGCCCCGGCGGAGATGCCGATACCGCCCGCCCCGCAGCCGGTTCAGCAGATCCACCCCGCCCAGCCGCCGGCGCATCTCCCCGCTGAGCAGGCTGAGCAGCCCCGCGCTGACGAGCCGCCGGCCCCGCCGGTGTCCATCCCGCGCCCGGCTCCCGAGCCGTCACAGCCCACCCCCATCTCCGCGAGGCTCTCCGACCCCGCCCGCCGGCGTCCGGTGATCTTCGAGGAGCAGGAAGAGGAGCTCGACGTTCCCGACTTCCTGAAGTGACATTCCTCACGGCCGGGTGAGCGACGGATCACTCGGCTGGAGCAGGGAAGATGGATTCCGCCGGTTTGTCGGTAACTGAACGGCGGAGATGTGACGGAAGCAACACGACGTGATGAGATCGCGGCCGGTCTGGCCCGGGTCGAGGCGGAGATCGCCGAAGCCTGCCGGGCCGCCGGCCGTGCCCGTGACGAGCTGACACTCATCGCGGTGAGCAAGACCTATCCCGCCTCTGACGTGCGTCTGCTGGCCGCGCTGGGCGTGACGGACGTGGGGGAGAACCGCGACCAGGAGGCGGCGGCAAAGGCGCACGAATGCGCCGGGCTCGGCCTCGTCTGGCACTTCGTCGGCCAGTTGCAGACCAACAAGGCCCGTTCCGTGGTCGGCTATGCCGACGTCGTCCACTCGGTGGACCGCCCACGCCTGGTGGCCGCACTCAGCCAGGAGGCGGTCAGGGCGGGCCGGGAGGTCGTCTGCCTGGTGCAGGTCGCCCTGGACGGCGATCCCGGGCGGGGCGGCGCGCGGCCACAGGACGTGCCCGCGCTGGCGGAGGCCCTCGCCGCCGCCCCGGGCCTGCGTCTGGGCGGGGTGATGGCGGTGGCGCCTCTGGGCGGGGAGCCGGGCCGGGCCTTCGCGGAGTTGCGGAAGATCGCGCAGACCGTACGGGATGCCCACCCGGGAGCCGACGTCATCTCGGCAGGTATGAGCGGTGATATGTCCGAGGCTATTGCGAATGGCGCGACACACCTGCGTGTCGGTACGGCGTTGCTCGGTCGCAGGAAGCCCTTAGTCAGGTAATGTCCCTTCAAGTGGACCTTGGCGTCCGCGTATCCAGATAGAGGTCGATCGGTGGTGAGCTCCAAGGGGGTGCGGCTACCGCCCCGGGCAAATCGGAGTAAGGCGGAGGAAGAAGTAGCGATGGCCGGCGCGATGCGCAAGATGGCGGTCTACCTCGGTCTTGTGGAGGACGACCGCTACGAGAGATATGACAGCTATTCCGACGACGAGTACGACGACTTCGACGACTCGCGGAGGGTCGGCGACGAGCGGCCTGGCACGGTCCACGACCGCGATGACGACACTGACCCCGGCGTGCCCGCCCCGAGGCCCGCGACGGCTGTCATAGAGCGCCGCACGACCGATCTGGCGCGTATCACGACGCTTCATCCCCGCACCTACAACGAGGCGCGGACAATCGGTGAACACTTCCGTGACGGCACCCCGGTCATCATGAACCTGACCGAGATGGTTGACAGCGATGCCAAGCGCCTAGTCGATTTCGCGGCAGGTCTTGTCTTTGGCCTACATGGCAGCATTGAACGTGTTACCAACAAGGTGTTCCTGTTGTCCCCTGCCAATGTCGAGGTGACCGCCGAGGACAAGGCCCGAATCGCGGAACGCGGGTTCTTCAACCAGAGCTAGAGTTCCACCATGAACAGTGACTGGCCGGACAGGTCCCGACAAGACCGGGGATGGCGGAGCGAAGTGGAGGCGGGGACAGACCGTGGGGATCGTTAGCGAGATCTTGGTCCTTGTCCTGTCCCTCTACCTCGTTCTGCTGATCGGCAGAATGATCTTTGAGACGGTACAGGCGTTCGCGCGTCAATGGCGGCCGACAGGGGTCGTCCTCGTTCTGGCGGAGGCCGTATACACGGTGACCGACCCACCTCTCAAGTTCCTCCGCCGTTTCATTCCACCACTCCGGTTAGGTACGGTGGCCTTTGACCTAAGCTTCACAGTGCTGTTCATTGTGGTCTTGGTCTTGATCCAACTCGTGTCCGCGCTTCGTTGATCGGGTACCGTCCCTCCGGACAGACTCCAAGCGCGCCAAGGAGACCGAAATGCCGCTGACGCCCGCTGATGTGCGGAACAAGCAATTCAGTACGACCCGGCTCAGGCCGGGTTACGACGAGGAAGAGGTAGACGCCTTCCTCGATGAGGTGGAGTCCGAGCTGGACCGTCTCATCCAGGAGAACGAGGAGCTCCGCGCCAAGCTTGCGGAGTGCCTGCGGGGCAAGGTGCCCGGCGGGATGGGGATGGCCATGGCGCCCGCCCCCGTCGCCGAGCCCAAGCCCGAGATGATGATGCCGCAGCCGGAGCCCATGCGTGCCCCCGAGCCGGTGCAGCACCAGCAGCCTGTTCCCGTTGGTATGGGAATGCCCCCTGCTGAGGACAACATGGACACCGCTGCCCGCGTGCTCGCGCTGGCCCAGCAGACGGCCGACCAGGCGATCGCCGATGCCCGCCGGGAGGCGGACGAGACGGTGACCCGGGCACGTCGCGAGGCCGACGACATCCTCGGCAAGGCGCGTCGACAGGCCGAGCAGGTCATCGGTGACGCCCGCTCCCGCGCCGAGACGCTGGAACGTGACGCGCAGGAACGGCACCGGCAGGCCATGGGCTCGCTGGTGCAGACCCGCGACGAGCTCGAGCGCAAGGTCGAGGAGCTCCGCAGCTTCGAGCGCGAGTACCGCAGCCGCCTGAAGCTCTACCTGGAGAACCAGCTCGCCGAGCTGAACGTGGCTGCCGAGGGCAGTGGCGGGTTCCCCATGGTGGGCGGCCCCCCGGCCATGTCGCACTCCGTTCCTCAGGGTGGTCCGCAGCCGATCCAGGGTGGCCCCAACCCGTTCGGCGGTGAGCCGTCGCAGCATTCGGGCGCCTTCCAGGGCGTTGACGGTCCGCACAACGACCGCCGCTAGGGTGTCGGGTCATTCCCTCTGACCCGTATCCGGGAGTTGTTCTGTGATCCTTATCAGCGCTGGTTTGGTGGTCACGGCCATCGTCCTGCTCATCGCGGGATTTGTGCTGGGCCAAGCCTTTCTGGTCATGTGGTCGATCGCGGTCAGCGTGCTGTCCGCGGTCTTCCTGGTGATCGGGGCGTTGTTGCGCCGCCATGA